>CAMAQF010000001.1 GCA_945860265.1 Emticicia agri
TAAAGCACCATCTTTGCCTTGTGTTACATCACGGAATCGTTGAGATTCTTCGGTTAATAATCTTTCTTCGCCAACTACTCGGTTGTTTTCGATAATCAAACGAGCAATGTGCATTCCGCTCAAACAGCTTACAAAAAGGTTGTTTTTCCACTCTGGAATCATATCTCCGCTATAAAAAGTCATTCCACTTGGCGAAACTGATGGATCCCAATAATAAACTGGTTGTTCCATACCTTCTTTTTGTTGAATAACTGGCTCGCCAATTTGTTTACCGCTATACTCAATGCCATAAGTAATTGTTGGCCATCCATAATTTTTACCAGCTTGAACGTGGTTGATTTCGTCGCCGCCTCTTGGGCCAAACTCATTCGAAAACAATTCACCAGTTACTGGATGGAAAGTCAAACCTTGCACGTTTCTATGTCCGTAAGAATATAATTCTGGTTTTGCACCTTCTTTTCCAATGAATGGATTTCCTGCAACTGGTTTTCCATCAGTTGTGATATGAACAATTTTACCCAAACTTGAATTTAGTTCCTGTGCTTGCGGGCGAGTAACTTTGTCCGAACGCTCACCAGTACTGACGAACAAATTTCCGCTTTTATCGAAGATAATTCTTCCACCATAATGCAAAGTGCCTTTGTGGGCTGGAGTTGCTTGATAAATTACGGTTGCACCTTCAATCTTCGTTTCATCTGCCGAAAGTTTTCCTTTAGCAACCGATGTATGCGTGCCATCTGTTACGTTTTCAGAAAAAGTCCAATAAATCATGCGATTTTTCTGAAAATTCGGGTCAATAGTAATGCCTAATAATCCACCTTGACCTTCAGAGTTCACCGCTGGAGCACCCATTATTGGCTTGCTTAATTCGCCACTTACCTTTGCGATTCGCATCACTCCACTTTTTTCGGTAATAATCAATCTGCCATCGGGCAAACTTTTCACAGCCCACGGAGATTTTAATCCGTCAGTTAAAACTTTAGCTGCATAAGGTGTTTGAGTTTTAACAGCTCCTACACGGGTTTGTCCTGTATATGCAGATGCATAAGTAGAGTTCGGAGTCTTAGTTTCTACCGAGGTGCTTGCACTTTGAGCACTCGAAACATAAGTTAGCGTACTAAATGCCAATGTAAAAAAGAAATTTTTTTGCATATATATATTTATTTTAAGTTTAAAAATACTGTTTTTTAAGCCAAAATACTATTAATTTCTTGTAATTCTGTGTCATCGAAAGAAGTGTTTTTTAAACACTCCAATGAATCTGTCAGTTGCTGAGGTTTGCTCACACCCAAAATAACCGAAGTAATGCGTGGGTCTTTCAAAATCCAAGATAAAGCCATTTGTGCCAAATTTTGCCCACGTTTTTCGGCCAATTCATTGAGTTTGATTACTTTACTTACGTTTTCATCCGTAATTCTGCCTTCCTCAATCGCACCATTGCCACGCCCTGAAGCTGCTCTCGAATCTGCAGGAATTTCTTTGATATATTTGTTTGATAATAAACCCTGTGCCAATGGCGAAAACGCTACGCAACCCGCACCGTTTGCTTCCAAAACATCGAGCAAACCACCTTCCACCCAACGGTCGAACATCGAATATTTTGCTTGGTGAATGATACACGGCGTGCCTAATTCTTTCAGAATCTGAGCGGCTTTTTCAGTATCTGCGGCACTGTAATTGGAGATTCCTGCATACAAGGCTTTTCCTTGACGTACAATCAAGTCAAGTGCTGACATTGTTTCTTCTAAAGGTGTTTCGGGGTCTGGACGGTGATGATAAAAAATATCAACATAATCTAAACCCATTCGTTTTAGGCTTTGGTCTAAGCTCGAAACTAAGTATTTTTTTGAACCCCATTCTCCGTAAGGGCCTTCCCACATATAAAAACCAGCTTTGGTCGTAATCACCATTTCGTCTCGGTAAGGTTTAAAATCTTTCTTGAAAACCTGCCCGAAAGTCTCTTCGGCCGAACCCGCTGGTGGACCATAATTATTGGCTAGGTCGATGTGCGTAACGCCGCTATCGAAAGCCAATTTTAAAATTGTGCGAGCATTTTCAAAATTATCAATACCGCCGAAATTATGCCAAAGACCTAACGAAAGTGCGGGAAGTTTTAGTCCGCTTTTGCCACAACGACGGTATTCCATGTCATGGTATCGCTGCGGTGATGCTTTATAATTCATTTTATGATAGGTTTTGTTTATGAATAGAATACTTAGAAAATTATCTTTTACACGAAAAATACAAAATCGAACAAAAAAAGCATTGCTCGAAACCGAACAATGCTTTTTTTTAATCTATATTTTTATTTTTTATACATCGCTTGCTTGACTGCGTCCATCGTACGTTTTACATTTGGCAATGTAGCTTCAATGAGCGTCGGTGCATAGTGAAGCGGAATATCCATGTTGTTTACACGAATCACTGGGGCATCTAAATAATCAAATGCATAACGTTGTAAGTGGTAGGTGATTTCTGATGAAATCGCTGCCAAAGGCCACGCTTCTTCCACTACTACACAACGGTTTGTTTTCTTTACTGAGTTGATAACAGTAGGGTAATCAATCGGACGAACTGTGCGTAAGTCGATTAACTCAACGCTGATTCCATCTTTTTCTAATTCAGCAATTGCTGGAAGAACAACTCTTGGAATCATTTTTCCGAAAGAAACTATCGTTACGCTTGAGCCTTCTTTCATTACATTGGCTTTGCCCAATGGAATTATATATTCACCTTCTGGCACTTCGCCTTTATCGCCATACATTTGCTCCGATTCCATAAAAATAGTCGGGTCATTATCACGAATTGAAGCTTTCAATAAACCTTTAGCTTCGTATGGGCTATGAGGAACAACGACTTTTAAACCTGGAGTATTGGCAAACCAATTTTCAAAGTTTTGTGAGTGCTGAGCTCCTAACTGACCAGCATTTCCTGTTGGCCCACGAAATACAATCGGACAAGAGTATTGACCGGCCGACATAGACATAAACTTAGCAGCCGAATTGATGATTTGGTCAATAGCTACCAAAGAAAAATTGAAAGTCATGAATTCGATAATTGGACGTAAACCATTTACTGCAGCACCAACTCCAATTCCTCCGAAACCTAATTCGGCGATTGGTGTGTCAATAACTCGTTTTGCTCCGAATTCATCCAACATCCCTTGACTTACTTTATAAGCACCATTGTATTCGGCTACTTCTTCACCCATCAAGAAAACGTTTTCATCACGTCTCATTTCTTCCGATAAGGCTTCACGTAGGGCTTCTCTAAATTGTATTTCTCTCATTTTCGCTTAGAATTTTGCATTTTTGCGGATGTAAAATTAGTGCATCTGCCCCGAAACTCAAAACAATCTTGTGTAATATTCAAATTTTTAGAATGCCTATTACTTTTGGCTATCAACTTTTATCTTTTTATGGTCGATAAGCTTTTGATTATGAGGCTATTTTAATACCCAGGAAGGAGTAAAATTTTTTTATATAAAAGTATGAAATTCGGTTGAAAAACATTAATATCGTAAAACATATAAGCCAACTTTATTCACCTAAATGCATGAGGCTTGAATGTTTCTTTTTTTAAAATTTATACATATTTTGCCCAATAAATTCATTAAAAACCCTTTGTAAGAGCTAAATCATTGTCTATCAAGCCAAATAATTTAGTGTACGACGCTCAAACCAGCATCTATTTTTATCATTTTTAAGAATTATTTGTTATGTCAATTAATATACGTCCAGCAGTTTTAATCATCGAAAATCAGCATGTCCTTTTCATGCAGTATAATTATGGTGGACAAGAAGTGTATAATTTGCCCGGTGGAAATTTAGAACTGGGCGAATTCTTGAGCGATGCTCTGGCTCGTGAACTGCAAGAAGAACTGGGTATTGAGATTGCAGTAGGAGAAATGATATTGGTTGGAGAAGTTTATTTTGAAGACCGAAAAAAGCACACCTTGCATCTACTTTTTGAAGGGAAAATCACGGCAGGAATTCCTACACTAAACCCCAAAGAAACTTCGGCCTTAGCCATCAAATGGCTGAATATAAATGATTTAGACGCAGTAAATATTTATCCAAATCTTTCAAAATCTATTAAACAATATTTAGCAGGAAAACTCAACAATAAATATATTGGAAAGATAGACCAACAATGGTTTTAAAAATGTATTACAGGTTTTCAACCTGGCAAAAGAAATTAGTCAATTATTTAGCATAGATTTATAGCTTACAAAACTGTCCTAATATATGTTGGCCTTCATCGCTCGAATCTTTGGTGAGTAAAGATAAATCAAAGCTATTATCGAAAAACTACCCATTGCAGCAAATGCAATCGAGAAACGTCCGGCATCATTTCCGTAAATCCAAGCAGAGAAAAAAGCACCTAAACCAATACCTGCTTCGAGCGAAATATACATAGTAGCAAGTGCTCTACCTCGATTTTCTTCTTCGCATAAATCGACCGTCCACGCTTGAGATATAGGTGAAATAACCCCTAAGGCCAAACCAAAAAGAATAGCCGACCCCACAAAAGTATAAACATTACTGGCAAAAACCGGTAGCATCATACCACCAATCAAAATCATACAGGCCCATCGAAGCACTGAGATTCGACCGTTTTGGTCGGAGAATTTCCCTGCAACTACCCTTATAAACAACGACGAAAGTGTGTAAATCAAAAAGAAAATACCTTTGTTTTTTAGTCCGATGGATTTGGTCAAATCGGGAGCAAGCGTTACGATTGCACCGTAGCTGAATGAAGTCAAAAAAACCACAATTGCTGCTGGTAAAACCATGGGGTCGAACATATCATTTCGATTGATTTTTAGCGAATTAAGTGTAAATTTTTCTTGTTTTTCCTGCGACAAAGTTTCTTTTATATTATATAAAATTGCTATCGAAATGAGTGCAAACATCGACGAAACATGAAACAAAACATTGAGCGAAAACGTAGCGGCAATCCAACTGCCAAGTGCAGGGCCAAAAGCCATTCCGAGGCTACCCATGAGGCCGTGCATACCCATTGCTTCTCCTCTTCGATGAACAGGCACGATGTCTGCAATGTAGGCAGCTGTGCCAGTTGGTTTAAAACCTGTAGAAAATCCATGCACCAAACGCAAAAATAGAAAAGGATAAACTGTAGTTACGACGGGGTAGAAAAACCCACAAACAAAGCAAACCAATGAACCAAAAGCCATAACAGGCACTCGACCGATGCGGTCGGTAAGACGGCCACTAAACGGTCGAGATAAGCCCGCTGTGAGTGTAAACAAGCTGATTATCAAACCTTTATATTCTTCTCCACCTAAACTCGTTAGATAATCTGGCAGTTCAGGGATGAGCATATTGAAACTACAAAAGAACACCAACGAACTCAGACAAAGTAACCAAAATTGAGGTGAGAAAATACTATCAGATTGTTTTTTCATAGAAATCAAAAGCCGTACCTTATGAAGTTTTTCTAAAATATAAAGGCTTTTTTTAAGCTTTTAGAAGAGATTTAATGCAAAAATACTGTCAAAAACTCAAACCTGAAAGCTATTTTAACTGTAAAAGCTATTAATAAATTTACTTCAAGGTTCCTCCAAAAAATATTTTTCATTTTTATTTAAACCTTATGCAACATTTTTCATCAAAAAGTAGATTAGTTTCCTCAAAGGCACTAAATTTTGTCCAACTAAATTTGCTATTCAATTTTTATGAAAAGATGTGTACACAATAAATTTTTATGTATTACTCTTAAACTAATAAAATCAAAATGAAGACCAATTTTTTCAAGATTACAACTTTGTGTATTGCTTTAGGTGCAGCTATGATTGCATGCGACAAAACTACTGACACCGTAACATCAAGCGACCAATTAGCTAATGCAGTAATAGACAGCCAAACCGCCAACGAACAATCAGAAGCAGCGTATGAATTGGCTGATGAGGTAACTTTTATGCCATTTGGAGGCAGAAATTTCAGAGAAACTGGCGAAGCTCTTGATAAAGGAAATGGTATTTTTCCGATGTTGAGCAAGGGCTGGAATACTCCATGGAAAGGAAAAGACGGAAATTGTGCCACTGTAACCAAGACAGTAGCCAATAATGTAATCACTATCTTGTATGATTATTCGGCAGTAGTAGGTGGTGTTTGTGGCACAACTCCAGTAGGTGGGAAAATGACCATTACGATACCAGTAAAACCAGATTCAACATTCTCAGGCTCTTTGTTCCGAACAGTTACTTACGTTAATTTAAAGCGTGATACTATTACATTAAACGGTTCGCACACAATCGCAACCACAGTAGTAAGTGGTAAAGCGACCGCCAGCGAAAAATTAGAAAAAATGACCATTCTAAACTCCAAATCTGGTAAAACAATCACTTATACAAGCACACGCTCAAGAAAAGTAGATAACAAAGGAACTGCTAATAGCAGCGACGACGAATCATCGGTGACTGGTTCGACAACTGGTAGCTCAAGCGATGGCACAAAGTTCTCAAGCAATATCACCAAAGCACTTGTTACTAAAAATTCTTGTTCAAACTCAAAAGGATTCCCTGTGAGTGGAACAGAAGAAATTGTAGCGGCAGATGGCACGAAAAAAGTAGTTGATTACGGTATTGGTACTTGCGATTTGAAATATACCGAAACCACTAATAGCGTAACAGTAGAAAAAGAAAGAACACGAGGCGGAAAAGGCAAGAAGTAAACAATATTTTAATTTAAGAATTTTTCAATTTTTCATAGAACAAGAGAAAAAGGTTAGTAACACGTTTAAATATTCGGAAAGCGTTGCCAAAATTTTGGCAACGCTTTTTTTATTCATAAGCTAAAAGCGTTTTCTTTGTATTATTAATAAAAGACAAAAACAATGAAACAATACGTAGTAGTTGCCCAAGATGGGCGAGATGAAGAAGCTTTAGACCGCCGTATGGAAGCACGACCAGAGCATTTGGCTGGTGCAAAAGCCCTAAAAGCCAACAATAATTTTATAGTCGGAGGAGCAATGCTCGACGATAATGAAAAAATGATTGGCTCAGTAATGATTTTACAGTTTGAAAATGATGAAAAAATGCAAGAGTGGTACGATAACGAACCATATATTAAAGATGGTGTTTGGAAATTTGTAGAAGTAATGCCTTTCAGAGTGGCTAATATTTAAAAATAGTTTCGACTAAAAAAATAAAATTCTATGCCCGATTTACAAAACTTCCTTCTTTTTGCCTTAACGGCACTGATGCTCAATATCACGCCGGGAAATGACATGATTTTTGTCATTTCTCGAAGCTTGAGTTCTGGTACAAAAGCGGGTGTTTATGCTGCATTGGGCATCGGTTTGGGTTGTTTTGTACATATTTTTGCATCGGTGGTAGGGCTCTCTGTAATTATTCAAAAATCTGAAATTTTGTTTAATATCATTCGTTATACTGGAGCGGCGTATTTGATTTTTATCGGTATCAAGAGTTTTATAGAAAAACCTTCCACGATGATTTTTAACCAAAATCAAAATGATAAAAATACCAACCTCAAGATTCTCCGACAAGGCATAATTACCAATGTTCTGAACCCAAAAGTTTCGTTGTTTTTCTTGGCTTTTTTACCACAATTCGTTGATAATCAGTCCGATAATATTAGCTCCCAAATCTTATTTCTAGGACTTTGGTTTAATTTTTCGGGAACGGTGGTGAATGTTTTAATTGCACTACTTTTCAGTAAAATCATTGCTAAACTGAGTAATTTTCAGCAATTTTGGAAGATTCAAAATAGAATTTCTGGGGCAGTTTTGGTGGCTTTAGGTTTGCATATTGCTTTGAAAAAATAAATATTTTGTAGGACAGGTTTTTAACCTGTCAACCGAGCAAAAATAATAGAACTACCAGCTTGCCATCAACAAGTTAAAAATCGGACGGCACTGGCCGACACAGTTGTCCTACAATTCATTATAGAGTTTTATCAATTGCCCAGCAATAATTTCTGATGAAAACTGCTTTATATATTCTTTTCCTTTCAAAACCAAATCATTTCTCAACGAATCATTTGTCAAAACTTGTCGCATTTTATCAGCTAAATCATTGACATCGAGCGGATTAGCGTATAATGCACCTTCTCCGCCCGCTTCTTCTAAGCATGAGCCAGTAGCCGCGACCACAGGAATACCCGAATGTAAAGCTTCAACAATCGGAATACCAAAACCTTCAAAAAATGAAGGATAAACACACAACGAAGCACCTTGATACAAATCAGGTAATTCAACAGAGGGAACTCCGTATAAAATCTTTGTATTTTTTGGAAAGTTTTGGGTTATTTCCTCAGCATATTTTGATTTTCCGCCAACTAAAACCAATTCATAATCTTTCAAACCCGATATCTGAAAGGCTTCTACCAAACGCTTTTGATTCTTTCTTTCGCTGAAAGATGAAACACAAATAATATAGGGTTTATTGAGCGAATATTTCCTTAATATCTCCTTTCCAACTTGCTCCTTGAGCGTATCTGAAAGGGAAAATATTGACTGACAATCTTGATAAATCACTCGAATACGCTCGGATGGAATTTTATAAAATTCCATAATATCATCTTTGGTCTGCTGACTCACAGCCACTATGGCATCGGCGTTTTCGCAGGCATATCGAAATTTTTGTTGGTAAAAAAATCGGTCGATGGCAGGATATAATTCAGGATAACGCAAAAAAATCAAATCATGAATTGTTACGACAAATTTTACACCCGATTTATTGATTCCAAAAGGGATTTCATTACTTAATCCATGAAAAACATCAACATTATCCTTCTTCAAATCGTTGTTAATGAGCCAACTTCGCCACAGCCCCCCTACTCCCAGAGGGGAAGTTTTTATTACAAAATTATGGTCAAAAGAGTTTAACCATGCTAAATTCTTAACTTTTGGAGTGTAAAGTATATATTCTAAGCCCCCCCCCTGGGGGTGAGTGGGGCTGAGTGCTTCGATTACGAACCTACTATAATTACCCAAACCTGTTTGATTATTAAAAGCCCTTTTTGCATCAAATCCTATACGCATTGAACTATCTTTTGCTTAAATTTGTCAATTATTATTAGAATACTTATTTAGCAGTACGCTTTAGGCTATATGCTTTAAGCTTTAAATATTTGAAAAGCCTATTGCATAAGGCTTAATGCCTATTGCTGACATTTATGACTGAATACCAAATATATACTTTGCCCAACGGCATCCGAATTGCACACCGACAAGTACCCTATACACAGGTGGTTCATTGCGGACTCATGCTCGACATGGGTAGCCGTGACGAAAAGCCTAATCAGCTTGGTCTTGCCCACTTTTGGGAACACATGGCCTTCAAAGGTACGAAAAAGCGGAAATCTTACCACATTATTAATCGATTGGAGTCGGTTGGTGGCGAATTAAATGCCTATACGACCAAAGAAAAAATATGTTTTTACGCATCAGTGCTTGATGCTCACTTCGAGAAATCAGTAGAACTTTTGGCCGATATTACATTCGACTCCGTTTTTCCTGAAAACCAAATTGAAAAAGAGCGTGGGGTAATTCTAGAAGAAATGTCGATGTACCAAGATTCGCCTGAAGATGCTCTGCAAGATGATTTCGACGAAATCATCTTTGCCAATCATCAACTAGGAGCTAATATTTTAGGTACCCAAGAAAGCGTTAAAGGCTTTACTCGCAAGGAGTTGCAAGATTTTATTGCCGAAAACATGGACACCGAGAAAATAGTAATGTCGATTGTTGGTAATATCACCTTTAATAAAGCTATAAAAATTGCTGAGAAATATTTAAAAGAAATTCCTGCAAAAAAGTCGAATTTACAACGAATACCCCCGGATGTGTACCAACCTCAACGAATCTCGATTCCGAAGAAAATCACGCAAGCCCATTGTGCTATTGGTCGCACATCGTATGCCATGCTTGATGAGCGACGTTTGCCCTTTTTTATGCTAGTTAATCTTTTTGGCGGCCCAGGTATGAATTCACGTCTAAACATGACTTTGCGTGAAAAATACGGTCTCGTTTATGGTATTGACGCCTCATATTCGCCGTTTACGGATACTGGTTTTCTGGGCATTTATTTCGCAACCGATAAATCGAATCTAGATAAAGCCAATGCGTTGATTTTGAAAGAAATGCAGCTTTTGAAAGAAAAACCGCTTGGAAAACTACAATTGCACACTGTTAAAGAGCAGTTGATGGGGCAGTTGGCAATGGCAGAAGAAAGCAATCAAAGTTTTATGTTGATGATGGCCAAAAGTATTTTGGATGTCGGAAAAGTAGAATCTCTGGAAGGTATTTTTACCGAAATAAAAAATATAGAAGCTCCCCAGCTACAAGAGATTACAAACGATATGTTTGATGAGTCTCAGTTGAGTTACCTTACTTTTTTACCTGAGTAGATATAAATTAATATTTAGTTACGCATTCTCATGCCCAATTGGCTTAAAGCTAATTTATTGAAGCCAAAAGCATGAAATATCCAAGAAAGAATTATACTTTTTAAAGCATTTATAGTCGCTTAGATGAGTATCTCACCGACTTTTTTTATTTTTGAATTCTCCGTAACAAAACTAATCATGAAAAATATCTATTTCACTGCTGGTCCAGCCGAATTGAATCCAAAGTTTGAAGAGTTCATGCGTCAAGCCATTGATGAGCAAATTGGTTCAATTTCTCACCGAAGCGGGCAATTTCGTAAGATTTATCAACATTGTATTGAAAACCTTCGTGTATTGATGAATATCCCTGCCGCATCGGGTATTTTCTTTACAGGTTCAGCGTCAGAAGTTTGGGAACGTATTTTATTGAATTTAGTAGAACATGAAAGTTTTCATTTGGTAAATGGTTCGTTTTCCGATAAATTTCACAAATACGCCGTTTCGGCTCAAAAATTCGCTCATAAGTTTGAAAAACCTATTGGCGAGGGCTTTAGCTATGGAGAAATCGAAGTGCCAGAATATGCCGAGCTTATCTGTGTAACGCAAAACGAAACGAGTACAGGCGTGCAAATGCGAGAAGCTGACATTCATAAACTCAAACGCAGCAACCAAAAACGCTTGATGGCTGTTGATATGGTTTCATCGGCACCGATTCCAGAACTTGATTTAGATTTGATTGATACTGCCTTTTTTTCGGTTCAAAAAGCCTTTGGTTTACCTGCAGGTTTGGGTGTTTGGATTGCCAACGAAAAATGTCTCGAAAAAGCCAAACGTCTAGCCAAATACGATGGAATAACAATTGGAGCTCACAATAATTTACCAGCTCTATGGAAAAATTATGAAACATACGAAACACCAGCTACACCAAATGTTTTAGGAATTTATTTGCTCGGAAAAGTTGCAGAAGAAATGAACAAAACGGGTATCGAAGCTATCAGAAAAGAAACTGAGGAGAAAGCAAAAAAAATTTACAAATACCTCGAAACCAGTAACTTGTTCAATATTGCTGTGAAAAATCCAGAGCATCGTTCCAAAACTGTAATTGTTGCTGATACTAAGAAATCTTCAAAGAGTATTATTGATACTTTGAAAGCAAAAAATATGATTATTGGTAGTGGTTATGGCCCAAATAAAGATTCACAAATTAGAATTTCGAATTTCCCATCAAACACGATGGAGCAAATTGATATGCTCTTAACAGCCTTGAAAGTAATGGAGTAAAACTCATTTCTAGATATATAAAAATAGCCAGTAGGAAAATTTTCTTACTGGCTATTTTTGTTTTTCACAAAAACTTACAAAAAAACCTATTTTTTCTCTAACTTTAATCTATAAACTTCAATTTAAACATCTAACTCAAACAGTTATGCGGTATTCTTTTTACAAGAGTTTATTTCTCTGCGTTTTTCTATTTCAAAATACTTTCGCCCAAACCAATATTCGAAAAGCCGATGTCATTATTTATGGCGGAACATCAGCAGCAATAACAGCAGCCGTGCAAGTAAAAAAAATGGGAAAATCGGTTATTGTTGTTTCGCCAGATAAACATTTGGGTGGGCTTTCGTCAGGTGGTTTAGGATTTACTGATACAGGAAATAAAAAGGTTATTGGTGGACTTTCTCGTGAATTTTATCAACGCCTTTTTACACATTATCAAAATACTGACTCTTGGAAATGGCAAAAAAGAGAAGAATATGGGAATAAAGGACAAGGAACGCCTGCACTCGACGGAGCAAACCGCACTATGTGGATTTTTGAACCACACGCCGCCGAACAAGTTTTTGAAGATTTCGTAAAAGAAAACAACCTCATTGTTTATCGCAACGAATGGCTTGACCGCTCGGCAAAAGGCATTACCAAAACTTCGGGAAGTATACGCTCTTTTCGAACTTTGAGTGGGCAATTTTATGAAGGAAAAATGTTTATTGATGCGACTTACGAAGGAGATTTGATGGCTGCTGCTGGTGTTAGCTACCATGTTGGACGTGAAGCCAACAGCGTTTATGGCGAAAAATGGAATGGCGTTCAGACCGAAGTTTTTCAGCACGGGCACCATTTTAAAGCAAAAATAAGTCCTTATATCATAGAAAATGACCCAAAAAGTGGACTTCTGCCCGAAGTTTCAGCCGAACCAGCGGGCGATAACGGTTCGGGCGATAACAAAATTCAAGCGTATTGTTTCAGAATGTGTTTAAGCAATCATCCCGATAATCGCATTACGTTTGCCAAACCCGATGGCTACAACCCCGCACGATATGAACTTTATGCACGAGTTTTTGCGAGCGGTTGGCGTGAAACTTTTGATAAGTTTGATGCCATTCCAAACCGAAAAACCGATACCAATAATCACGGGCCATTTAGCACAGATTATATAGGCAAAAACTATGATTACCCCGAAGCAAGTTACGAGCGACGTCAGCAAATAATCAAGGAACACGAATTATACCAAAAAGGCTTAATGTATTTTTTGCAAAACGACAGCCGCGTGCCGAATGATGTAAAAGAAAAAATGCAACAATGGGGTTTGCCAAAAGATGAATTTGTAGATAACGGAAATTGGCCTCACCAACTCTACATTCGTGAAGCTCGCCGAATGATAGGAAAATTTGTGATGAAAGAAGCCGATGCACTAGGAAAAACCATAGTTCCAAAGTCAATCGGAATGGGTTCTTATGCTTTGGACGCTCACAACGCCCAACGCTACGTAAAAGCCACGGAAGGCCGCCCCGACGGCTATGTGCAGAATGAAGGCGATATTGGCGTTCATCCCGACAAACCTTATTCGATTGCTTATGAGTCTATTTTGCCCAAAGAAAATGAGTGTAAAAATTTGTTAGTACCCGTTTGTGTATCAAGTTCACACATTGCCTATGGATCGATTCGAATGGAGCCTGTTTTTATGATTTTGGGGCAGTCAGCAGCGGTAGCCGCCGTTATGGCAATCAATAATAAAACAACTCCGCACAAAATTCCATACTTAAAACTCAAAGCAGAACTTTTAAAAGAAAAACAAGTCTTAGAATTATGATAACAAGTCTGTCACATCTAATTTGATTCAAAATTTGAACAAAATAGATATCAAGATGTGCCACACTTAACTAACGAAAATGCAGTAAAACATACCATATTCATAGGCATTGACCAAATTTTCCTTATTTGTGCCAAAATAGCTTTACCTTTGTGGACTATTATTAGCATAAGTAAGGAATTTCTGTTACTTAAATCTGATAACAGCCGACCATAAAAATGGTGTATCGACAAAATATAATATGACTTTCGAAGAATTAAATCTCAATAAACCGCTCCTCAACGCCCTTGAATATTTGGGTTATACTACACCAACGACCATTCAACAAAAAGTTTTTTCGGTAGTAATGTCGGGCAAAGATGTATGCGGAATCGCTCAAACGGGTACAGGTAAAACTTTTGCTTATTTACTCCCAAGTTTGCGTCAGTACCAGTTTTCTAAAGATAAAACGCCACAAATTCTTATCATTGTACCAACTCGCGAATTGGTGTTGCAGGTTGTTGAAGCTGTTGAAAAATTGACAACCTACATGAATGTCGTGACTGTTGGTGTATATGGTGGAGTCAATATCAAATCTCAAATTTTGGAACTTAAAGATGGAGTTGATATTTTGGTAGCCACTCCAGGTCGATTGATTGATTTGCTCACAAGTGGCTTTATCAAGACCAAATCGCTCAAAAAACTTATCATTGACGAAGTTGATGAAATGCTAAATTTGGGTTTCAGACCTCAACTCAAAAATATCCTGGATTTGCTACCGGTTCGACGTCAAAATTTGCTTTTTTCGGCAACTATTACCGATGAAGTTGAGCAATTGATTCAAACCTATTTCAATGAACCAATCAGAGTAGAAGCCGCTCCAGCGGGTTCGCCTCTCGAAAACATTTCGCAAACACACTATAATGTTCCGAATTTTAATACAAAAGTAAATCTTTTGGAAATGTTGCTTGCTGAGGACGAGAGCATGAGTAAAGTATTGATTTTTGCGGCAACCAAAGAATTATCTGACCAACTTTATGATAAAATATCGAAAAAATATGGTGAAAAAGTAGGAGTAATTCACTCAAATAAAGCTCAAAACAATCGTTTTAATACCGTAAAGGCTTTTAAAGATGGTAGCTGTTTGATGTTGATTGCCACCGATATTATCGCTCGTGGTATTGATATTGCAGAGGTTTCGCATGTAATAAACTTTGATGTGCCAGAAGTACCCGAAAACTACGTGCATCGGATTGGTCGAACGGGTCGTGTTGATAAAAAAGGTGTTTCGATAACTTTTGTAAGCGATAAAGAAAAAGAACAATTGGAAGCCATTGAAAGCGTTATGAAATATGCTATTCCTGTGCTTGATTTGCCAGTAAACCTTACGATTTCTGATAAACTCACCGAAGCAGAAATGCCACAAGTGCAGATGAAACACGTTTTGGTAAAAGCACCGAAAAAAGATGATGTAGGACCTGCATTCCATGAAAAAGCAGATAAAAATCAAAAAATAAACGTCAGGCGTGATATTAAAGCCGAAAAATGGGCGAAATACGGAAGACCAATCAAAAAAGTTGGGAAGAAACCTAAGGGAAGAAATTGACATTTAATGGGTGCATGCAAATTCCAATCTGAATGCACCCTTACAACATTTCTATAATTCGATACTCACCCGCTTTCAAATTTCCCAAATGAATATCTCCAATTCTCACTCGTTTCAGACTCAAAACTTTATAATCAAGTTTAAAGCACATTCGTCTAATCTGTCGATTTAAGCCTTGAATCAAAGTAATTTTGAAAGTATAATCATCTATTTGAGCCAGTTGGCAAGGAAACGTTTTTTTGCCCATAATCACGATTCCGCCTGACATTGTTTCAAAAAACTCAGAATTAATTAGCTTATCAACTTGTACGATATATTCTTTCTCGGTTTTGTTTTCTTTACGAAGAATTTTGTCGTAAATCGTTCCGTCGTTGGTTAGAAGCAACAATCCTTCTGATTCTTTATCGAGCCTTCCAACAGGAAAAACATCTACTTCAAAAGGTAAAATTGCTTTTAAATTATCTTCAATCGTAATATTTAGCGTTGTTTCTATGCCACGTGGCTTATGGAAAGCAATATAAATCAATTTTTTAGCTTCCTGCAAAACCTCCCCATCGTATATAACTTCATCGGTTTGTGTAAGTTCACAATTGGATTTCGCAGTAATGCCGTTGACCAAAATTTTTTCTGAAAAAATAAGGTTTAGTGCCTCTTTATTAGAAATTTGTAGCCTTACGACCAATAAATATTGTAAACGGTTTCGGAAAGTCATTTTTCTTAGTCAACAGTCAAAACGATTTCTCTCTATTATTATTATTCATCTTGAAATCGCTCGCTGATGGATATATTTTTATCCAACACTCACGAGTTTCGCCACTATTTACTTTTACATCAATTTGGTCTTTAGCTTCACTGATAATTGTTCCAAAAACCAAGTCTTGTCTCACAGGTACTTTTGAGATGTTTTTATATACCAAACGATAGTCTCCGTTAGCAATTTTCTTAGTAAACTCAGGTAAATGGTTATTATCATTAAAACTGTTAGCATAAACAGGATGCAGACCACTGACTGTATTTTTGCAATAACAAACTAACTTTCCATCTTTGGTATATAGCCAATATTCACAAAAACTATTCGCTACACCAACGTCTTTTCCGACAACATTTACAGGGATTGAAACAATACTGTGTGAAGGAAAACTGATTGAAGCATCGGGTGAAGTAATATCATAAAACTCAAAAACTTGCTCACCTTCCACGTTTTTATTTATCGAATCTTGTGCAATTTTTACTGTGTCAACCTTTACTACCACAGTATCTTTTAGTACAGTTACATTTTTTTTCGAAAAAATTAAATCCTTTGAAATTGGCTCACAGGCCAAAACGAATAGACAGACGATGCCCATGAAGATTTTTTGCGATAATAATCTCATATTGTTGCTAAGGTTTAACTGAGAAAAACTCAAAAAGTTAATAATCTAACTTTTTAAGAAACACCCGCAAAAACTATACTCAATACTATTTGGTAGGTGTTTTTGGGTCTTGAACTAAAATTTTTCTTTTAATAATCGACGGTTTTTTGTCTTCTTTTGAACCACGTAAGTGTATAATGAGTCCATCAAGAAAGTTTCTCAGGATTTGATCGCCACAAGGTTTAAAATTGGGATGTTCTTTATCTCTGAAAAAAGCACCGATTTCGGCTTTCGAGGCATTGAAATTGGCCAGTTTCAAAACCTCTACTATTTGGTCATCACGTAGTTGCAGGGCAACACGCAATTTCTTTAAAATATCGTTGTTTGACATGATTTATTTTTTGTAATGAAAGGCATTAATGTATTTAATTTTCAATGAAGGAAGCAATGATGGAAAAAAATATTCACTCATTCTATCATTCATCTATTCTATAATTGGATTAGCTTTGGTTCTACCATTATTACTTCTTCTTTTTCTACGATAACTTGTCCGTCGGCAGAGCCTTTGGGTTTTCGTACAAATTTTTTGGGCGTTACAATTACTGGGGCCATTGTTTCATTTCTACGTTTGGAAAAATACGCCGCCAAAGAAGCCGCCGTTTCAATGACTGAGTTAGGAAATTTTTTACCTGCTCGATATTTCAGAACTACATGCGAACCCGTTGCATCACGGGCGTGTAGCCAAAGATCTTCTTTATAAGCGTATTGCTGCGTGAGCAAATCATTATTTTTTGAATTTTTACCAACCAAAATCTCGAATCCTTCTACCTCAAAACGCTTAAATAATTCTTTGTAAGATTGAATTTTAAGTTTAGTATTTGGAGCTAAACCATTGGCTTTCAAATAGCTACGTAAAATTTTCAGATTTTCGGCAGCTTCAATATTCTCAATATAATTATCAATAACCGTCAATAATTGTTCTCTATTTCCGATATTTTCCATCAATTTTTCTAGTTCAATTTTTTCATTTTTTGACTTTCGATAAAAATTTTCGGCATTCTTTTGTGGCGAAAGATCTGACCTAAGTTTTATTGCGATGTTTTGATTTCGATAAAAATCAAACAACTCCACCTGTTCGGTACGCTCTACAATTTGGTGTAAATTTGCCATCAGAATATGGCCAATTTCTTCATTTTTCACATCTGATTCAAGCGATTCCATGCGTTGATACGAATTTTGTAGATAGGCTTCGGTTTGCTTTTTTTCTTTGGTTAATTTTCGCAATACTTCTACCTTTTCATCATCGAGCGTATTGACCTTATTATAAGCAATATAAAAGGCGTTCATGGACTCGATTGGTTGCTCAAATTCTTGGATAATTTCGCCAACTGGCAGTAAAGAAAGATGCAACTGATGCTCCCAACGCACCAAATAATAACGAGGATTTTCGAGCTGTTCAACTATTTTCTGAACATCGTCCCAAGTACTTTTCCCAATTTCTAACTGAGCATTCACCACCTTTCCAAATGTGGGAAATAGCTTTCTATAATCTTGTTTTTCTCTTAAAAAACACTCATAAGATTGGTCTATTTCTCTATCTAACTGACTGATTATCAAGTTTTTATCGCTGACAATTCGGCTATGAAAAAGTTCTACTACTTCCTGATTATGGCACAAAATAAGGTTCGAGCGAGTACCATACATTTTAAAAACAATCGAAAAATCTTGCTCAAAATCAATCGAAAAACAACGTTCGTTCAGAAACTGACGAACGCCCGTAACTTCTAGATCCATGAGTTGCTCAAACAAATCAACGCTGTTGCGTCTGGCACGCTCAAATTTATCGGTAAAATACAAAGAAGCAAAATCGGGCAAAATAACGGCTTTGATATAAACCTCCTTATAATTTCGATTTTTGCCACGTGCGACCGCAAAACCAAAAACCAATTCATCTTTTTCTTGACTAAAACATTCCATCAATTTCAAACCCACAATCTTGGTTTCGATTTGCTTAGTAAGCTGACGAAGGAAATAGTAATTATTCTGCACGGGTTCTTTTTGAAATTGAATACAAATTACGGCATTTTGTGGAGAAGAACCAACTTCTTCGGTTGGTTCTACCGCAGCCGCTCACAAACCTAGTAACTTAAATCAAACACTGAAATATTTTTCGACGCCTGAGCAGAGAAATCAACCTCCTCTGCAGAAGGCAACGGAAAAAACTCAATTTTGCAGCAATAAAAAATAATTGTAGCTTTGACATTTAAAACCCCTCATTATGTTATTACTCGGTATAGACGTTGGCACATCATCTATAAAAGCATCGGTTGTAGATGCTAATACACAACAAGTTATCGCTTCGGCACAATATCCTGACATTGAGGCGAGTATCTCGTCTCCGCAAGAAGGTTGGGCCGAAC
Organism: Emticicia agri; assembly: GCA_945860265.1. Taxonomy (GTDB): domain Bacteria; phylum Bacteroidota; class Bacteroidia; order Cytophagales; family Spirosomataceae; genus Emticicia; species Emticicia agri_A. Next base: position 18,819 of record CAMAQF010000001.1, read on the forward strand.
AAGACCCCGAAATGTGGTGGGCAAACACAATCGAAGCAATCAAACGTGTAAATACGTCAAAAGTTTTTGACCCACAAAATGTCGGTGCAATTGGCATTGCCTACCAAATGCACGGATTGGTGATGGTCGATAAAAACAAAAAAGTGTTGCGTCCATCAATTATTTGGTGTGACAGCCGTGCCGTTGAGATTGGTGCAAAAGCTTTTTCTAATATTGGCGAAGATGTTTGTTTGAATCATTTACTCAATTCACCAGGAAATTTTACGGCTTCAAAACTCGCTTGGGTAAAAGCCAACGAGCCCCATATTTATGAGCAATGCGACAAAATCATGCTGCCAGGAGATTATATTGCCATGATGCTTACCGATTCCATCACGACTTCAAATTCTGGACTTTCGGAAGGAATTTTCTGGGATTTTCAAGCCAATGAAGTTTCGGTAGACGTGATGGATTATTACGATTTTGATGATTCTTTTATTCCAGAAATAAAACCAGTTTTTAGTAATCATGGTGAAGTAACAAGCGAAATTGCTAAACATTTAGGACTAAAAGCAGGAATTCCTGTAACTTACAAAGCAGGTGACCAACCAAATAACGCACTTTCATTGGATGTTTTTGAACCTGGTGAAATTGCTGCAACTGCTGGTACTTCGGGAGTGGTTTATGCCGTAAGCGACCAAGTTTCGTATGACCCACAATCTCGTATCAATTCATTTGCTCACGTCAATCATCAATTAACCGAAGATACTACTCGTATCGGAATTTTACTTTGTATCAACGGAACTGGCATTTTGAACCGATGGGTAAAGGAAAATTTTGGAATTAATCTGAATTATGTCGAAATGAATCAATTGGCCGCCAAAGCTCCAATTGGTAGCAATGGACTTTTGGTAATGCCTTTCGGAAACGGTGCCGAACGTCTCTTGAATAATCGTATTTTGGGAGCTTCGTTTCAAAATCTAAATTTTAATATTCATTCAAGAAACCATATTTTCCGTGCAGCACAAGAAGGAATTGCTTTTTCATTGCATTATGGTTTTGAACTAATGCAAGCCAATGGTGTAATTCCAAAAGTGATTCGTGCAGGAAACGCCAATATGTTTTTGAGCGATATTTTTAGCAATGCCTTGGTAAATGTAACTAACACACCCGTTGAGTTATACGACACCGACGGGGCAAAAGGTGCGGCTCTCGGAGCAGGTTTTGGTGTAGGAATTTACAGTTCACTAAAAGAAGCGATGAGTAAACTTACAAAGTTGAAAGTAATCGAACCAAATGCTTCACAAGTAGCTGAATATCAGGAGGTTTATGAGGATTGGAAGAAGGTTTTGGAGAAATAATAAAAATCAAAATATTAAAAATGTGGTACACTTTTGAAGTGTACCACATTTTATTTTACCCCGCATGAAAACATTTCCTACATCTAGCCTCATAAGAACCTGATTCTCCGAGCATTACTTGCTGTTCATTAGGTACTTTTCGGTAAGAATAATTAGCAATATCGCCACAAACTACGCAAATAGCGTGAACTTTCGTTACGTATTCGGCTATCGACATTAAAGCTGGCATTGGACCGAACGGAATTCCACGAGAATCCATATCCAAACCTGCAATGATTATTCGTTTACCATTTTCAGCCAATTTATTAACTACTTCCACAATTCCTGCATCAAAAAATTGAGCTTCGTCAATGCCAACAACTTCGCAATCATAGGTCAGTAATAAAATTTCTTCTGACGAATGTACGGGAGTTGAACGAATCACCGTCTGGTTGTGCGATACAATATCAACTTCATGATAACGAATATCAATGGCTGGTTTAAAAATTTCAACTTTTTGTTTTGCTATTTTTGCTCGATTCAATCGACGAATCAACTCTTCAGTTTTCCCCGAAAACATGGAGCCACAAACCACTTCTATCCAGCCAGTTCTTTGTTCGTGGATTCGCTCTCTTTTTGGTTCAATAAACATTATTTATTTATTTTTTTCGTTCTTGTAAAAACTGGCAACATAGTTGCGTTAATTTTATTGCCAATTTGATTTTCGGCTAAAACCATAGCCAACCACTAATAAAATACAAAAAAAACGAATTTACTAATGTCGAACAAATTGAATTTGTCCGCTGTCGAGAGATACAGTCAGGCTTTTGCCACTAAGGTATGTAATGATTTTTTTGCCGAAAATAGCAGTATTACAGGAAAACAGGTGCTTGGACTAACGAGTCTCCAGCAAGTGAATATGCTAACTATCAAGGCTTTATTCGATAAATGGCAATCTGACAACCAACGTCTTCGTAGTCCATATTTTGATTTTAATGCTCAGGAAGTTCAGCAAGCACTCAAAACTTTTATGAATACTGTTTCGCAGCATATTTCAATAAAAAGAGAGCATTTTGAGCCTCTTTTGGTCGATTCAGTTGGCGAAACGTTAGTACTTATTCTCGAACCGCAAACATTCTATAAAGAATTGATGCGTGACTTACCAAGTTTCAAATTTAGTCAAGAAAATATACTTCCGCTAACCAAATATATTCTGATTAACAAAGACATTTTACCCCAATTAGCTAAAAATCTCAACGGTCTCGAATTTGTCTTTGCCAATCAAGCCATGAATTGGCTCGATGAAACACAACTATCTGTCGAAAATCCTGATAAGTATTTAGCTCAATTTGCCGAAATCATACCGATTCCAGAAGAATTAGTTTCGAGCAATGAAGTACCAAATGTGGTTGATGCAAATACTTCATTTTTTGATTTTGCAGTTTCAACACCACAGCAAAGTGTAGAAACACCACAAACACGATATCAGCCACAACTAATAGAAAGGAATATCGAAACACCTACGCCTGTTGTTGAGCATATAATTGAGCCTGCACCTGTTTTTGTAGAAAAACCTTTAGAAGTTGCCCCTGCTGTAATGCAAAGGCCAGAGCCAACACCAATTTACGAGCAAAAAGTAGAATCACTTGCCCCAAGAATCAATGAAGCTACTACGGAAAGATTAGCACCAAAAGAAGCTGAAGAAATTAGACTCAATGAAAAACTCGCCAGCGACAAAAAATCAGTGAATGACCAAGCTAAATCAAGCAAATCGGTGTTGGATTATCACCAAAATTCTCGAATTGAAGGAATTACAGGTGCAATTTCATTGAATCAACGGTTTTTGTTTACTAATAATCTTTTTGGTGGAAATATTCAAGCTTTTTCACATTCACTTGAAGAACTAGAACTTTGCAAAGATTTCAACGAAGCCAAAGAATTGATTTTGAAAAAATATGTTCCTCGCTACATGTGGGATATTTCAGGAGCCGAAGCCGAAGAATTTATTGATATTGTAAAACGAAGATTTAATTAAACAGTTCAAACTTTTTACTGAAAAAATAAAAAGAAAGTCAAATGAGCAAACCATTTGGCTTTTTTATTTGCCAAATTCTTGAGATTTCTCTATTTTGCCCAAAATTCGGAGAAATGCCAAAATCTATAGCTGTTTATTTTCAAAAACTTATCATAAATTGGAAAACATTAATTTTCTGCGGAATAGTTTTTCTTTTGAAAACCAATTTGATTTTAGCATCGGGCGAACCGTTTCCTATCGGGGCAAAAAGTTGGGGAATCGGAAACGCAACAGTAGCTCTTGCCGATCGTAACTCTGTATTCAATAATCCTGCTGGTTTGGGCTTTCTAAAAGAAAACTTCGTAAGTACTTCTTATCACGCACGTCATAATATTGCAGGTCTGCAAACGCTCTCATTATCAAGCAACTACAATACAAAATTTATAAATATCGGACTTAGTATTGAACGTTTTGGTGATAAACTTTATAATGAGCAAAAACTTGGCTTGGCCATCGGAAAAAGCACGAATATGATTTCATTGGGGCTAAAAGTAAGTTATTTTCAAGCAGCCATCGAAAATTTCACTTCAAAAAATACTTTGCTGACCGAGTTTGGCGTAATGACTAAACTTAGTTCTAAAGTAATGATAGGTTTTCATGCTTACAATCTCACTGGTGCAAAACTATTTGCGTCGCAACATATTCCAACAACCTTGCGTTTAGGGATTTCTTTTACTCCAACAAAACAGATTTTATTGGTGGCCGAGGCCGAAAAAAACATAGAACTACCAACACTCGTCAAAGTTGGTATCGAGTATCAAATTGTCAAGAATTTTTATTTCCGTACTGGACTAAGCTCCAAACTCAATCATGCACATTTTGGATTTGGCTTTCAGTCTAAGCAGTTTATTTTCGACTATGCCCTTAGTAGTCACTCGGCTTTGGGTTTTTCCAATCATCTTTCGATTAGCTACCAGATTGAAAAAAGTAGCACTAAATAATTATTTTAATTAGAAAGGTTACCATTCTGAAAAATAATTTATGAAAATTCTTTAAACACTTGACAAATATTGCAAATTTTGAACAAAAGCAAAAATTTGAAAATGAAGTTCTATTGTAGGACAGGTTTTTAACCTGTCAACAGAGCGAGAATCAATTTTAAATCGCTAAAGACATTACCTTGATGCAAACCACTCAATATTTCTTAAACTTTTAGCAGTTTCGACTTGTTAGTTTTATAAAATTTACTCCATATATTTTAAAATTATGATTCAAGCACAAACAGTACAATTTCTTTCAGCACTCAAAGAAAACAATAATAAACCGTGGTTCGATACCAACCGCAAAACCTACGAAACAGCTAAGAAAAATTTTGCCGAAGTTGTGCAAGAACTCATTAAAAGCATCGAAAAATTTGATAAGGATATCGAAGAAACTCAACTGGAAGCAAAAAACTGTACATTCAGAATCAATCGTGATGTGCGTTTTTCTAAAAATAAAGATCCTTACAAAACCAATTTTGGTGCTTCGTTTAACAAAGGTGGCAAAAAAGCCAATTCGGCTGGTTATTATTTGCATATTGACTCAAATCAGTGTTTTATGGCGGGTGGAATTTGGATGCCCGAACCCGAATATTTAAGGAAAATTAGAGTAGAAATCGACTATAATTTCGATGAATTTAAGAATATCTTGAAGGCAGATGATTTCAAAAATACTTTTACGAATGGACTTGATAGAGAATCTTCAACCGTTCGTCCGCCTAAAGGCTATGATGAAACTAATCCTGCTATAGAACTTATAAAACTCAAAAGTTTCACAGCTTCGTCAGTTATGGATTCAAAAGAAATCTTAAAACCTAATTTTACTGATACCGTTTTGGCAGGTTTTAAAGCAATGCAACCATATATTGCCTTTCTGAATCGTGCGATTGAAGGATAAATCTTATTTTAAGACTCAAACAGTTAGTAATGAATAGATTATATTATTCGATTGTCAATTATTAAGAAATGAACTAATTGAAAAATTAAATATGTGTATAGAATAAATGTAACGAAATTTATGAAAACAATATTTCACAACGCAAACGAACGTGGACATGCCAATCATGGTTGGCTTAATAGTTATCACTCTTTTAGTTTTGCTGGTTTTCAGGACCCAAACAAAATTCATTTTGGTGCTTTAAGAGTCTTAAACGATGATACTGTTTCGGGCGGAATGGGTTTTGGTACGCACCCGCACGATAATATGGAAATTATCTCGATTCCGCTTTCGGGTGCTTTAGAGCATAAAGATAGTATGGGCAATACTACTATCATCAAAAAAGGTGAGGTGCAAATCATGTCGGCTGGAACAGGGATTTATCACTCAGAAAAAAATAAAAATCAAGGCGAAGCAGTGAAGTTTTTGCAGATTTGGGTATTCCCGAAAGTCAAAAACATTGAACCACGCTATGACCAACAAGAGTTTTCGATCGAAGAACGTAAAAATAAATTTCAGACAGTGGTTTCTCCGCTCGAATCGAATAATGGTGGCATAGGCATTAATCAAGATGCCTGGTTTTCACTTGGAAATCTCGATTCAGGAACAGAAACTTTATACAAAATCAAACGTCAAGGAAACGGTGTTTATGTCTTTGTTTTGGAAGGAAAAATTGAAATAAATGGTCAAAAATTAGGTAGAAGAGATGCTTTGGGTGTGAGCGAGACCGAGGTAATAAAAATTAAAGCAAGCAGCGATGCAGAAATTTTGTTGATGGATATTCCAATGAGTTTTTAAACGCTTTTGTTAAGCGGTAACTTTTTGGTGAAAAGGAGCAGTTTACTTTTATACTCCATTTCATCTTTAGAATGAGGAACGAAAATGGAGTTTCATTCCTCATTACACTTCTACAAAATTTCTTTCAATTCGACCAGCTTCTTTATATCGAAAGTTGGTTTTTGACCTGTTGAAATGTTGTCAGGATTATAAAAAACCGTATCCATATTGACATTGAATGCCCCCAAAATATCGGCTTCATAATTATCGCCAATCATCAAACTTTCGACCAAATTAGCTTTTGTAACATCAATAGCATAATCAAAAATTCGGCGGTCGGGTTTACGAGTTCCAGCCAATTCGTTGGTAATGATTTCTCCAAAATAATGATGTATTTCAGAACTTTTCATTTTGTTTACTTGAATATCCTGCCAACCATTACTAATAATATGTAATTCGTATTTGGGTAAAAGATATTCTAAAACATCAACTGCACCTTCAATCAAATGTTCCATTTTGGGTAAAAGTTCGAGAAAATATTCATTGATTTCCAAGCCAAATGACTTTTTAAGGTCTTTTACTCCAAGATTCTCCAATGTCTCTTGAAAACGACGGCGGCGAAGATCCTCATGCGTAATCAAGTTTTTTTCGAGCAAACTCCATTGATGCCTATTTACTACCGAAAACTCTTGTTGAAATGTTTCTAAATTGCTAATTTTCAGACCTTTAAGGTCGAAAGTTTCATAAATATCAGCCAAACATTCAGCCGAGTTTCGTTCAAAATCCCAAAGCGTATGGTCGAGGTCAAAGAAAAGGTGTTTGTATGCCATAAAATTATACTTTTGGTGCAAATTTTAATTGTAAACGTTCAACCGGTTGATTGTTTACTAAATGGCTTTCCACGATTTCTTTAATGTCAGATAGCTGCACGTTTCCGTACCAAACACCCTCTGGATAAACCACTACTGATGGTCCCATTCCACAAGTATCTAAGCAACCAGTTTTTTGTGCTCTGATTTCAGTCAATAAATTGCGGTCTTTTAATTCTTCTTTGAAAGCATCGACCAAAGCCATACCTCTTTCACTTCCACAACATTTTTTTGGTGCATCTTTATCATTTGTACAAACAAATACGTGCTTTTTGAATTTCATTTTTTGATTTTTTATAATGTTTGATTGTATGACAACAAAGTTAATAAAACTTCAAGCGAAGACTTACTTTAATTTACGAATGCCATATTTCCCAAGCTTTTTCGGCTTGGAAGTGAAGCATCGGTAGGCCATTATGTATTTTTGCTCCTTGTTCTTTCCCTTTCCGTAAAAATAATGTTTCGAGTGGATTATAGACTAAATCATAAAGAAAATAATTTTCGGTCAGAGATTCATAAGGAATATCAGGACATTGGTCGAATTTCGGGTAAGTTCCAACAGGAGAACAGTTGATAATCAATTGATAATCAGCTATTAAACTAGGTATTTCATCATAAGAAATGTTTTCTTCTGACTTGGTTCGAGAAACAGTTTTATAGACAATTCCTAAATCTTTCATTGCTGCCACAATTGCTTTTCCTGCTCCACCATTACCCAAAACAAGTGCTTTTATTGATGACACATTGACTTCGGAAAGGAAATCTTCAAGTGAAGTTTTAAAACCGAAATAATCTGAATTATACCCGATTAAGCGACCATCTTCCATGAATTTAATAACATTTACTGCCCCGACTTTTTCGGCTGAAGCATCAAGGCCATCTAAAAAGGGCATTACCGACTGTTTGTGTGGAATTGTTACGTTTAAGCCTTTCAAATTTCGCTCATTTCTTAATAATTGAGGAAGTTCTAGTATATCGGGTAACTCAAAAAGTTTATATTCATGGGTTTCAGAAATACCCATTTCCTCAAACTTTTCGGTAAAATATTTTTTTGAAAACGAGTGTCCGAGCGGGTATCCGATTAGGGCGTAAGCGTTCATGGAGAATTTATTAGTGGTTGCTTTTCTTTATGATAGGGGTTGCAACCCCTATCATAAAAATATTTATTCGATAATTATTTCTTTTTTCGGTAGCGAACTGTCAGTTCTTTATAGCCATAAGTTGGGTCGGGTTCACGTACAAAATTATAGTCGGACATGATTCTAAGTAAAATAATTGCTGGGTATTTATTTGCATTGCGAATAGACTGATTATCAAAACTTTAAGCAATATTATCATTTTTTGACGGGAAGAATTTCGCTTTTGCTATACCAATAATCATTGGTAAAATCGAGATGAAAACAATTCCTAAAACTACTTTCTCGAAATTGTGTTTTACCCATTCGTTTGAACCAAGAAAATAGCCCAAAAGCGTGATGCTCGTTACCCACAAAACCGCTCCAAACACGCAAAACGTAATATATTTGCCGTATTTCATGCTACCCGCACCCGCCACAAACGGTGCGATTGTACGAATAATAGGCATAAAACGAGCAATAATTACTGCTTTACCGCCGTTTTTTTCGTAAAACTCTTCGGTCTTTGTGATGTATTCACGCTTCAAGAAAAGTATTTTATCACGAGATTTAATGAAATTACTAAAGTTTTTCCCGACTAAATAATTGACGTTATCGCCCAAAAGTGCGGCAACAATCAAAAGTGGAATAACGAAAGCAATATCAAGTTTACCAGTTGTAGAAGCCAACAAACCCACCGCAAAAAGGAGCGAATCGCCAGGCAAAAGTGGCATGATGATAAAGCCTGTTTCTACAAAAATAATGAGAAATAAGATAGCGTAAGTTAGCGTATCATATTCAGCCAAAAACCATTGAAGCGTAGTTAATGGGTCTTTTAAAAAGTCTAAGATAAAATGTATGAATTCCATGATGAGAGTTCTGAGTTTAGAGTTCTGAGTGTCCGTTTCTATGATTTCTTTCTCTTTTCCTCTTGATTTTGCTTTGTGGTTAAAATAATACTATGGATGATTTTTAATAATTCTAAACATTCGCCATGAATTGACTCAAAAGATTTGGCATCTATAAATAAAGTTTCTTTCAGTTGTCGAACCAAATATGAAGTTTCTCGCACTTCCTTCGAAGCAATGCCTAATTTATGTACAAAGTCTTAGGTGGATTATGTTGAAAGAGCTTCGTTTACATTTGCTCCGATCGCTGTTCCGCTTTTTAAAACTTGCTTTGATAGAACATATTCTTTGGTATTTTCCTGTAAAAACTTATATTTATTGATAATCCTCACAGAAAACCTAAAATATTTTTGATTAATTATGCTTTCTGTATTTTTCAAAAAAAACAGCAACAAAACACAGTATAAATAAACTCAGAACTCAGTATCACTCTTCCTGCGTGATACGTTTATCGCCGCTGTATTTGCCGAGTTTGAAACGTTTTTTAGTTTTTTCCGGTAAAAAATGAGCAAAAGTGTCTCCCCTCAAGCCCAAACGAATAGTTTCGAGTGGAATTACTTCATGAGGTGCGATATTTCCCAGGTTTACGTTTGTTCCTACTAATTTAACAAAATAAACTTGTTGGGATTTTTGAGGAGCTTCCCAAATAATTTTTTCGGCAGGAATGGCATGAATAATTTCATCAACTAAACCTTGACGCACTTCGCCACTGCTACGAAAAAGACCAACGTTTCCACCTTCACGGGCTTCACCGATTACTTTCCAAGCACCAGCATCAAGTTCCGACTGCATCATTTCAATCCATTTATACGGAGCAAAAATCTTTTCAGCATCTTTAGAACCTACTTCTGAAAGTACTTTTACACGCGTAGCCAAACGACGAATATATTCACATTTTTCATCACTTGGAATTTCGATAGAGCCGTCAGAAACTTCGGCGTATTCGAGTTTATATTGGTCTAAAACTCTTAAATAATCTTCAAATTGGTCACGGGCTACAAATGCTTCGAAGAGTGTTCCGCCAAAATAAAGTGGAATACCTGCATCTTGATATACTTTTACTTTATCTTTTAGGTTCGGAGTTACAAATGAAGTTGCCCAGCCAAGTTTTACAATATCTATATGCGGTGCCGAAACATCCAACATATCTTCTACTTCTCTAATACTGAGACCTTTATCCATTACCATCGTTAGGCCAGACTCACGTGGTTTCGCTGTACGTTTCGGTACGTGGTTTAAACTATAATTCATCATCTACTTTTTCTTGTTTTTTTGAATCAAGGGCAAAGATAATAAATTTTGTTGTATGGAGTTTTATTTAATGATGAATGCTTTATGATTAATGTTTTATGAAGAATAATGAAAAATAACCATAAAAATCTGCAAGGAAGTCTTACAGATTTTTATGAAATCTTAATGTTAAATCAAGCATTACTCACTGAACATTAATAGATAAACATTTTGAAATAAGCATTAAAGCATATATTTCAAGCGAATCACTTCTTTTTCGGTCAAGAAACGCCATTTACCGCGTGGAAGGTCTTTTTTGTCAAGACCAGCGTAAGTGGTTCGGTCGAGTTTTAAAACCTCATATCCTAAGTGTTCAAAAATACGACGCACAATGCGGTTTTTGCCACTGTGAATCTTTATACCTACAACTTCAGCATCGGGCGTTACAAGTGCTAATTCGTCGGGTTTGATAAAACCATCTTCCAAATCAATACCATTTACGATTGTCTCAAAATCTTCGTTTGTGATAGGTTTATCTAATTCAACTTGATAGATTTTCTTGATTTCATTTGATGGATGCGAAAGCTTTTCGGCCACTTCTCCATCGTTTGTCAAAAGCAATAAACCTGTTGTGTTTCTATCCAAACGACCTACTGGATAAATACGTTCTGGACAAGCATTTTTTACCAAATCCATCACCGTTCTACGCTCATCTGGGTCTTCGGTAGTCGTGATAAAATCTTTTGGTTTGTTCAATAAAACATACATCAATTTCTCACGACTCAATATTTTTTTGCCATATTTCACCACATCGGTAGGCTTCACTTTATAGCCCATTTCCGTAATTTCTTTACCATTTACCGTAATTTGTCCCGATGCAATCAATTCGTCGGCATCACGACGAGAAGCTACTCCAGCATTTGAAATATAACGATTTAGTCTTACTGAACCATCTTTCGGCGACTCACTTTCTTCCTTTATAACTTTTTTCTGAACTTTATCAGGAAGTTTGCTTTTCAAACGCTCCGCATCATAATTTGGAGCTTCTAATCGCCCAGAAGTTGCTTGATTTTCTTTTGGCTCAAATTTATCTTTCGGTTTGAAATCTCTATTATGCGGTTCGTTTTTCTGAAACCGAGGTTTGTCAGCCGAATAAGCGTTTTTTCGGTCGTTTGACGTTGCTCGGCCGCTATCATCTCTTTTTCTAAAAGGATGTGCTGGCTTTTCATCAGAAAAAATTCTTGGTTTATCTTCAAAAGATTTTGGAGCGGAATCTTTCCTATCGCCAAATGGCTTGCGGTCAGAACTTTCTTCTCTTTTTTGATAGGGACGGTCGCTGCTGAATGGTTTTCTATCGCTTCTTTCACCAAATGGCTTACGATCAGAACTTTCTTCTCTTTTTTGATAAGGACGGTCGCTGCTGAATGGCTTTCTGTCGCTTCTTTGACCAAATGGCTTGCGGTCAGAACTTTCTTCTCTTTTTCGGTAAGGGCGGTCACTGCTGAAAGGTTTTCTGTCGCTTCTTTCGCCAAATGGCTTGCGGTCAGAACTTTCTTCTCTTTTTTGGGAAGAGTGGTCACTGCTGAAAGGCTTTCTGTCGCTTCTTTCACCAAATGGCTTGCGGTCAGAGCTTTCTTCTCTTTTTTGGTAAGGGCGGTCACTGCTGAAAGGCTTTTTGTCGCTTCTATCGCCGAATGGCTTTCTATCGCTGTAAGTTTTACTTTCGCTGTTATTCGTCACAATACGTTTTCTTTCTCCGAAACCACCGACGCCATTCTCTCTTTTCTTGAAGGTTGGTTTATCACCAAATGCCTTTTTTTCGCCGAAACCACCACGGTTATCGGACTTTTTTGGTCTTTCTGAATTCCTCATTGGATTTGCAGCATCACTGCTGTAATTAAATAACTAATTGATTATCGAGCCCAAAGGTACAGCTTTTTAATTAAGAATTTAGAATGAAGAATATAGATTTTTGTGCGTGTCGCCAAATTAACAAAAAAGACCACTGAGTTTTCTCAATAGTCTTTATCTTTTTTAAATTAATCTTAAATCGGTTTGAAAATCAAATCACGGTAATCCATCATTGATTTACGGATTACATCATGAGCATCTGCACGGCCATAAACATTCGAGATTTCGATGGCGTTTTTTTCGTCTGGCAAACTCTTGTAGGTCAAAAAATAGTGCTTCAAACGAGTAAGAATAGCTTCTGGCAGTTCGCTGATATCAGCAAATTTTTGATAAATCGGGTCGTCAACCAAAACCGCAATAATTTTGTCATCGGCTTCGCCTTTATCTAGCAAGCATAGTCCGCCAATCGGAATAGCTTGTAATAAAATATCTCCATGCGGAATATGGTGGCTCGAAAGCACACAAATATCCAATGGGTCACCATCACCTTCTTGGACTTTTTCAGAACCACGCTCACGAGCGAGTTTTGCTACTTCTTCACCACAATATGTCTGGGGAATAAATCCGTAAAGCGAAGGAATTATATTAGAGTATTTTTGTGGACGGTCTATTTTTAAATAACCCGATTCTTTATCTACTTCATATTTAATAGTATCTGAAGGTACGATTTCAACAAATACTGTAACTTTTTCTGGGGCATTATCACCTACTGAAATTCCATGCCACGGGTGTGCTTTGTAAACTTGTTTCATCATCTAAGAATTCAAATTTTTAGTAAAGAAAGGCAATTAACAAGGAATTGGCAAAATTAGATGGCCGATATTAACAAATTAACAATATATCATTAAAGTACCGGTATAAGCAGTTTTTACTTAGTTTATTTTTATTTTAACTCGAAGGCAATAAGAACTACTAAGTTTTTTCATTTGCTGGATTTTGAATATTATCAAAGATTTAGAATAAATATAGAGCAAGTAGTTTTAAAGAAAACAAAGAATGGTTAAGTTTGAGTAATAAATTCAAGTAGTTTACTTACCTAAATTTTATCACCAAATGAAAAGACCCTTATTATTAGCACTTTCATTATCAGTAACTTGTTCGTTTGGACAGAGCTCATTGAAAGCAAAAATTAATGCAAAAGCCGAATCTATTGACTCAAAAGTGGTTACTTGGAGAAGAGATATTCACCAAAATCCAGAACTTGGAAATCGTGAATTTAAGACTGCTGAAAAAATAGCTGCCCATTTAAAATCGCTTGGAATTGAAGTGCAAGAAAAAGTGGCGTACACGGGTGTTGTGGGAATATTGAAAGGTGGAAAACCTGGACCGGTTGTATTGCTCAGAGCAGATATGGATGCACTTCCCGTAACTGAAAGAGCCGATATTGCTTTCAAATCAAATGTTGTGACGGAATACAATAACCAAAAAACTGGTGTAATGCATGCTTGCGGACATGATACGCACGTGGCGATTTTGATGGGTGTGGCAGAAGTGCTTTCGTCGATGAAAAATGATTTGGCAGGAACGGTAAAATTTTGTTTCCAACCAGCTGAAGAAGGTGCTCCAGCAGGTGAAGAAGGTGGAGCTGGTTTGATGATAAAACAAGGCGTAATGGAAAACCCGAAAGTTGATGTGGCTTTTGGTTTACACATTAATTCTCAGACCAATGTCGGGCAAATCAGATACCGTTCTGGCCCAGAAATGGCCGCTGCTGACACTTATATGCTCAAAATCAAAGGAAAACAAACGCATGGAGCGAGTCCGTGGAGCGGAGTTGACCCGATTGTAACAGGCTCACAAATCGTAATGGCTTACCAAACGATAATCAGCAGAAATGTGGATATTACAGAAAATCCTGCGATCGTGACGATTGGAGCTTTTAATGCGGGCATCAGAAGCAATATTATTCCTGAAGAAGCAACGATGATTGGTACAATTAGAAGCTTCAGCGAAGTACAACAACAGCTTATTCACAAAAGAATGCAAGAAATTGCAACCAATATTGCCGAAAGTGCGGGTGCAACTGCCGATTTGAAAATTAATATTGGTGTGCCTGTCACTTATAATGACCCAACTTTGACGGAAAAGATGGGTCCGACGCTAACGGCTTTGGCAGGAAAAGAAAATATCCTGACCGCTCCGCTCGCCACTGGTGCCGAAGATTTTAGTTTCTTTGGCAAAAAAGTGCCCGCATTTTTCTTCTTTTTGGGCGGAAAACCAATAGGTAGCACAGCAGCAGCTCCACACCATACGCCAGATTTCTTTATTGATGATAGCGGTCTGGGCCTTGGCGTAAAAGCCCTTTGCCACTTGACAGTTGATTATTTTGAAAAGAAATAAAGGAAAGAATAGTGTAATCTACAAATTCGTATCAACTTGTAGATTACATTCTATAAATTTATATAAATAATGATATAAAGACGCTTAAAGGAATATTTGGAAAAGCACTGAAACTATCTCGTACTAAAATTATTGTTATAAAACCACGCTTAATTAATCCCTCACCACCAAAGTAACCACCGCCTCGGCAGGTGCTTCAATACTCGTACCTTTGATTTTACTATGAGCTAAATTCTTATCTTTTGATGTGGTATAGGCATCAATTACTTGATTTTTTTTAATATTTGGCAATTCGATTCGCTGATTTTGAGCAGGATTCACAATCACAACCACCAACTCTTTTGCACTTTTATAGGCCGAAACCATCAAATCTTTATTATCGGTTTCGATTTTTATTCGCTGCATTTGTGGTCTGACGAATCTTGAAAAATTACCAAATGTCCAAAGGAGCTTTGAGTCGTAGATTTCGGCATCAAATTTATTAATGTCGTTTTCGCCTTTTACACCATTATTGGCTACGTAAATCAAGCCATCTTTATAATCGTTGGCACTGACCGAAATCCACCAATGCCACGCTGAAGCATTCGCATAAGTCAAATCAGCATGAATAACTTTGGCTACATACAAAGCAGTTTTCATGCCTAAATCTTGCCTATTTCCTTCATTTTCTCCAGCGTTATCGCCCAAAATACAATACTCTGACTGCCAATAATTGATTTTTTGTTGCTGAATTTTAGCCGCTAAATCTTGGCGTTTGCTGATTAGTTCGCTACTCGGTGAAGTCGTGAAATAGCTATGTCCACAAATCAGTTTTTCAACCGAATTTAAGTTGCCAACGTAGTTTTTACTCGACTCCGAAAAGAAACTTTCAATCTGATTATCTTGCCCAACTTCACTTCGGTTACTCTTTGATTTGTACAAATAATCAATCTGTGCGGCGTCTGTAATCACAAGCTTTGTACTTAGTTTTCTTTCGGCAATTTTTGTGTCGAGTTTCCGCACTGCCCAAGCCAAATCTTCATTATTAATTGGCGTTCCTTCCTGCGAGCCAAATCCCGATTTTGATTTCGGACCCCAATCCCACTGCGGTTCGTTGAACGGACTGATAAAATCGAATTTAAGTTTTGCCGAAACCTCCGTCAGAAAACCAGTAAAATCATCTATTTTATTTTTATTGAAATTCCATTCGCCCAACTTGCCATTACCTATCGCTAACCCATTTTTTGTCATCGAAACTGGGGCAGAATTCAAGAAACCTAGCGTAAAATCTACTCCTTTGCGTTTGGCTGCATCCAAAAACCATTGTTGGCCAAGCTGTTTGTTCCAGTTATAATTTCCGTTCTCCAAAAAACATTCTGCTCGTCGCCATTCGTTTGTTATTTTGCTATCAATTCCTTGTTCTGTGCTGCCCGCACCAATATTAAATCGCCACATCGAAAGCCCAATTCCTTCGGGATTTCCTGCTTTGTCGAGTTTTTTGCTAAATAATAAGTTCGCAATTTTTTCTCGTTTTTCGATTGGATAGTTTTCACCCACCATTTGCATCGACCAACAATCTGAAGCACCAAAACTGTGAATAGTTTGGTAAGTCGTTTTGGTATCAATTTTTAGTTTTTGAGAAAAACTAATTTGAGAAATGAAACTAAAAACAAGGAATATTTTTTTCATTTATGACTGTATTATATAAAATGATGCTACAATTATACACAAAATCTTATTACCAATTCTTAATTCTTCAAACTCAACATTTCTTAAAACAAAAGAAACTCTCCAAGCCAAAGTTGTGTTTATATTTAGATAAGCTATTTATATTGCTACCCAAAATTATGACATATAAACTCGTTTCTGATTACAAACCCACTGGTGACCAACCGCAGGCAATTGTCAAGCTCGTAGAGGGAATCAACAAAGGCGAACAATCACAGGTTTTATTGGGGGTAACTGGATCAGGAAAAACCTTTACCGTTGCCAACGTAATTGCTCAACTCGACCGCCCAGTTTTGATTTTGAGTCATAATAAAACCCTTGCCGCCCAACTTTATGGCGAGTTCAAAAGCTTTTTCCCCGATAATGCCGTTGAGTATTTTATTTCTTACTACGATTATTACCAGCCGGAAGCGTACATTGCTACCACCAATACTTATATAGAAAAAGACCTCATGGTCAATGAAGAAATTGATAAACTTCGCCTTTCAACGGTTTCTTCTTTGATGTCGGGGCGTCGAGATGTCATTGTTATTGCATCGGTTTCGTGTATTTACGGTGCGGGAAATCCAACCGAAATGAAACGTAGTATTATTCAGATTGGTGTCGGATTGATTATTTCTCGTAATCAGTTTCTTTTTCGTCTGGTCGAAATTTTATATTCTCGCACCGAAGCCGAATTTACTCGTGGAACTTTCAGAGTAAAAGGAGATACTGTTGACCTTTACCCAAGCTACGCTGACTTTGCTTTTAGGTTTATATTTTTCGGCGATGAAATCGAAGAAATTCAACGAATCGACCCAAATAATGGCAAAAAACTAAGTTCTGAAAAGCAAATTGCTATATTTCCAGCCAATCTGTTCGTAACTGGTCGAGACGTAATGGCAAATGCCATGCATCAAATTCAAGATGAAATGGTGAAACAAGTTAAATATTTTGAGTCAGATGGTCGATTATTAGAAGCCCAAAGGATTCAAGAACGCACCGAATTTGACCTCGAAATGATGCGAGAATTGGGCTACTGCTCAGGTATCGAAAACTATTCACGCTATTTTGATAATCGCCAAGCAGGTCAACGCCCTTTCTGTTTGCTCGATTATTTCCCGCAAGATTATTTAATGGTTGTTGATGAAAGTCACGCTTCAATGCCACAAATCAGAGCTATGTGGGGTGGCGACCGCTCACGCAAAGAATCGTTGGTTGAATACGGTTTTCGACTTCCTTCGGCAATGGATAATCGTCCGCTAAAGTTTCAAGAATTTGAAGAAATGGTTGGACAGACGGTTTTTGTAAGTGCTACGCCAGCCGACTATGAAGTGCGTTTGACAGATGGTGTTGTTGTCGAACAAATTATTCGTCCAACGGGCTTGCTCGACCCCGAAATCGAGGTTCGTCCAAGTATCAACCAAATTGATGATTTATTGGAAGAAATTAACTTGAGAGTTCAGCGAAAAGAGCGAGTTTTGATTACAACTTTGACCAAACGCATGGCCGAGGAATTAAGTAAATATCTCGATAAAGTAGGTATAAAAGGCCGATATATTCACTCCGAAGTAAAGACTTTCGACCGTGTAACAATCTTGCGGGAATTGCGTTTGGGCGTATTCGATGTTTTGGTTGGTGTAAACTTACTTCGTGAAGGTCTCGATTTACCCGAAGTATCGCTCGTGGCAATAATGGACGCTGACAAAGAAGGTTTCTTGCGTGATATTCGTTCTTTGATTCAAACCATTGGTCGTGCAGCACGTAACGAAAATGGCAAAGTTTTGATGTATGCCGACCGTATGACTGGCTCAATGGCAAAAGCAATTGATGAAACAAATCGCCGCCGAGCAATTCAGATGGAATACAATACCGATAATGGAATTACGCCCAAAACTATCTTCAAATCGAGAGAAGCAATTATGGAGCAAACTTCAATTGCAGATAGCAAGGCTACAACCAAAATGTATTATAATGAGCCTGAGCAATTATCGCTCGCCGCCGATCCAATTGTGGGCTACATGACCAAACCACAACTCGAAAAGCTCATAGAAGAAACCAAAAGAAAAATGGAACGTGCTGCCAAAGATTTGGATTTCTTAGAAGCCGCCAGATTTAGAGATGAAATTGGGCAGTTAAGAGAGAAGATAAAAAGCAGCACCAACACCCTCAATCCCTAAAGGGGAGCAAAAATTAAATTCAAGAATTGTTTTCAATTCTTGAATTTACAAAAAAGCGTAGAAACAGGAACTCCCCTTCTGGGGTTGAGGATGGATTTAAAATGGCAAATCATCACTATTCCCGCCAACTAAATCGGGTGGCGGTGGCATTGGTACTGGGGCAACTTTCGGTGTATAATTATTCGAGCTTCCACTGTTTCCAGCATAGGCAGGAGCGGCACCTTCGCCATCACTTCCTGCAGCACGTCCACTACCAATCAATTGCAACGAATTTCCTCTGATTTTCACAGTATTACGTTCAATTCCTTCTTTGTCAGTCCATTTTTCAGTACGGATTCTTCCCTCAACGTATGCCATATCACCTTTTTTTAGGTATTGTTCGGCTATATTTGCTAATCCTTCCCACATTTCGATGCGGTGCCATTCGGTTTGTTCTACTTTTACACCTTCTTTATTATTGTAGCTTTCGGAGGTAGCAATACTAAAAGTTACTACTTTTCCTCCGCTTGGAAGCGTTCTTACTTCTGGGTCAGAGCCAAGACGGCCTAACAAAATCACTTTATTTACTCCAGCCATTTTAAAAAATTGTTTAAAGATTGATACGTAAATTTATAAAAAACTCAATAGATTACAAACCTAATAATATACAAAAAGTCTGAATGACTTTAACTCGAATAGGCCCAAATGAAATTCGGGGAAAACCTTTTAGAGATGTTAACAACCACAGCGTGGTTGAACAAAATAGTCTAAGGAAAACATCTTTACTTTCTTCCTTAAAACCAAAAACTTTTGAGGTACTTATCTATCAAAATCGGTTTTGGTAAAACTTCAACTTCATCCAATGAATAAAAGGCATATCCTATGGGAGTGGCAACTTCTTCATTCAAAACAATGTGCCAAAACCTTGCCTCAATTCGTTGATGCGTCAAGATATGTATATAAATTTCAGAATGACCCTTAATTATTGCTTTCGACAGCGTTTCTTGCAAAAAGTCACATTTTATTTCATCAAGTTGCGAAAGTTTTTCTTCGTTTTCTACCAAATAAAAATCATTAAGTCCAGTCCAAACATCTCCTTCGGGGCGTTGGTGCATCAAAAAAGTATCCTTGTATTCAATGACAAAATAATCAAAGAAGCGATTCCTCACTTTTACTTTTTTCGATTTTATCGGCAAAATCGTCTGCATTCCTTTCGCATTTGCCACACAAGAATCAGCAAACACGCAATACATACAATCAGGATTCGATGGCGTGCAGTGAATTGCCCCAAACTCCATAATCGCTTGATTATAAGTACTTGGCAATTCGGTAGAAATGAGTTTATTGGCCAATACGCTAAAAATATTCTTTGCTTCGTGGCTCGAAATATCAGTTTCTATGCCAAAAACTCTAGCCAAAACTCTAAAAACATTCCCATCAACCACCGCCACCTTTTCATCAAAAGCAAATGAGGCAATCGCCGCCGCAGTATAAGGGCCAATACCTTTTAATTTAAGCAGATCTTCATAATTACTAGGAAAAATTCCATCAAAGTCATTTACTACGATTTTGGCCGTGGTGTACATATTTCTCGCCCTAGAATAATATCCTAAACCTTGCCAAAGTCTTAGTACTTCTTGCTCATCAGCATTTGCCAAAGCCTTAACGGTTGGATAATGTTGTACAAACTTTTCGTAATATGGCGAACCTTGTGCCACCCGAGTTTGTTGCAAGATAACCTCTGAGAGCCAAATTTTATATGGGTCTTTGGTTTTTCGCCATGGCAGGTCTCTTTTTTTGGTGTGATACCAAAGAATTAATATTTCGGAAAAAGCCCTTGTTTCCAATTTTTATAGAAGTTTGATACAGGTATACAAGAAAAGAAAAAAATGTTATTAACAGTTTTTTTGTGCCAATTTATTTTATAAACAACTAATTATGAAGTAATTACAAAAATAAAAATAAAACTTTTTTGGGAGAGTATTTATAAATCCACTATATTTGCAACTATATAATATATTAAAGAGTTTAAATATTTTATAGCGAAGTTTTCAATCCTGAATCCTTTACTGCAAAAATTACTGTATTTTACTCTGATATTTTTTGAAAGTTAATTGATAAACTAAATAAACGTTTTTACTCGTGACCAAAGCAGAAGTTATCGTTGCAATTGCCGACAAAACTGGCGTAGACAAAGCAAGTGTATCCACAACACTTGAATCATTTTTTGAAATTGTAAAGGACACATTGGGACAAGGAGATGCAGTTTATGTGAGAGGTTTCGGAAGTTTCGTAAACAAACACAGAGCTGCTAAAAAAGCTCGTAATATTTCGGCAAAAACTACCGTAATGGTTCCTGCCCATTCTGTTCCAGGTTTCAAACCAGCCAAAGAATTTACTGAACAAGTAAAGGCATCAGTAAAATAATCTTTTAGAATATTATTGTATTTAGTTGAATAAATCACGGGTAGCTTAACAAATAGGTTATCCGTGATGTTCATTAAAGATACCATAATCAAAAAAACATGAAAAAAAACTTCATTATTCTGATTGTCGTTGCGGTAGCCCTCACGGGCTTTCTTTATTCTCGCCCAAAGGTAGTCGTGAAAGACGAAGCAAAAGCGAATAGAGATAAAGTTTCGGAAACAAAGTCGGCTGAAAAACACACTGATGATGATGGCCATGACCACGAAGAAACTTCACAAGCACCTAAACTTTCGGCAGAACAGGAAAAACAACTAGCAGTATTTAAGCAAAAACTCACTTCGGCAAGCGATAAAAAACCTTTGTACCAGCAAATCGCCCAAGTTTTTATTAATGCAAATCGTTATGATAGTGCCGCGGTTTATGCAGAAAAGATTGCTTTAACAAATCCGACTACCGAAAATTGGATGCGTGCTGGAGATACTTATTATCAGGCATTTACATTATCGCTTCGCCAAGAAAATGTAAGTAATTATGCCGAAAAAACTCGCTTGTGCTACCAAAAAGTATTGGAGAATAACCCAAGACAGCTTCAAGCCAAAACTAATTTGGCAATGACTTATGTGCAGTCAGACTCGCCAATGCAAGCAATTATGATGCTTCGTGAGGTAATTACTGAAGAACCTAATTTTGAGCCAGCGTTAATGAATTTGGGCGTACTTTCAATGCAATCTGGGCAGTATGACAAAGCTGCTGACCGCTTCAAACAGGTTATCCGAATCAATCCCAAAAATGTTAATGCACTACTGGGATTAGGGTATAGTTTAATCGAATTAAAGCAAAAATCGCAAGCAAAAATTATTTTTGAGGACTTGAAGAAAAACGTTAAAGAGCCAACTTTATTAGAAGAAGTAAATAAGGCCTTGGAGAGTTTAAAATAATTTGTTATCTTTGCGGTTCGATAAAAAAACCTCATTTAGAATTTTTGAATGAGTTAATTAAGAAAAAATAAATTTCAAATATTCCTTCGGGAAAATAAATTACTACTATCATGCCTTGCGGAAAGAAAAGAAAAGGTCACAAAATGGCCACGCACAAAAGAAAGAAGCGTCTTAGAAAGAATCGTCACAAGAAAAAATAATTTTTCTTAGGTTTAGCAGCATAATTTTTTCTAAATGAAATCTTATTCTGCTAAACTTACTCCATTTTTTAGTTAAATCATTATTCAATAACCCCCTCGATTCTACCTCAATTTTGAGCAACGAATTATATATCAGTACCACACAGAAAGGTGATAGAATAGCCCTTGTTCAAGACAAGCGATTAATCGAATATCACTTTGACGAGACGGAACACCAGTTTTCCGTCGGAGATATCTATTTGGGGGTAGTTAAAAAAGTTGTGCAAGGAAACAATGCCGCTTTTGTTGACGTTGGATATGACAAAGATGGTTTTCTTCACTACAATGAGATTATCACGTACAATTCTCTCAACAAATTCGTTAAAGACGTCATTGCCAAACGCCCAGTTCATCTTCGTTTGAAAGGTTTCAAAATGGAACCCGAAATCGAAAAATTTGGCAAAATCAATGATGTTATTTCGAAAAACACCCCAGTACTTATACAGGTTGTTAAAGAGCCAATCTCAACCAAAGGGCCACGTCTTTCTTGCGATATTTCGATTGCAGGACGAAATGTGGTTTTAGTGCCTTTTGGTAATTCGGTAAATATTTCTAAGAAAATCACTAACAAGCAAGAGCGTCAAAGATTGCACAAAATGGTGTCGTCGGTGAAGCCCGAAAACTTTGCAGTGATTGTGCGAACAGTGGCCGAAGGAAAGGACATGGACGAGCTAAGTCGTGATATTGAGTTTTGTGTAGAAAAATGGGAAGAGGGGATGAAGTCCCTGCGTGATGCCAAGCCACGTGACCGTATCATCAGCGAGATGGGTCGAGCTTCGTCAATTTTGAGAGATATGCTCAATGATGATTTCGACAATATTTATGTTGATACAAAAGAAAATTTTGAAGGTGTAAAAACTTTCTTGCATACCATTGCACCCGACAAAGAGAAAATTTTGAAACTCCACACGGGTAAAAACAAACTTTTTGAGCAATACGGTATCGAAAAACAAATAAAATCGTTGTTTGGACGCTCAGTTAGCTTACAAAATGGTGGCTATTTGATTATCGAACATACGGAAGCACTTCACGTTATTGACGTTAACAGCGGCAATAAATCAACACAAGAAGACGACCAAGAGTCAACAGCATTAGCTGTAAACTTAGAAGCGGCTAAAGAGTTGTGTCGTCAGTTACGTATGCGTGACATGGGTGGAATTATCGTAGTCGATTTCATTGACATGAAGAAAAGCGAGAACCGTCGCTTGATTCAAGAAGCAATGAAAGATGAAATGAAAGGAGACCGCTCGAAATATACAATTCTTCCGATTTCAAAATTTGGTTTACTGCAAATCACTCGTCAGCGTGTTCGTCCAGAAATGAACATCGTTACTCGTGAAACCTGTCCTTCATGTAGTGGAACAGGTACGATTCAGGCGAGTATCATTGTTACAGATTTGATTGAAAACAACCTTGATTATATCCTTTCAAAACAAAATGAAAGTGGTATAAGCATTGTACTACATCCGTTTATCTATGCCTATTATCGAGAAGGACTTATTTCAAAACAAATGAAATGGTTCTTGAAATATAGATTATGGGTAAAACTTGTCAAAGATTCTTCTATCGGTATCACCGAATTTCATTTCATTAATAAATTGGGTGATGAAATTGAGATTGGGTAATTATTAGATAAGGCATAATATCCCTATCAGACTTCAATTTAAAACAGTCTAATGTTCAGATTTTATCTGAAAATAAGCTCGTATATTTGGCAATTGCTTCAAACGCTGACTATACCGTTTCACAAGACCGACACCTCCATGCACTCAAAAAACTACAGTTTCCAAAATTAAATATATTGAAAATTCATCAATTTGAGAAGGTTTTTTAATCTCATATTGTAAAGCCTTCATCAAAGAAGTTTTTTTGGATAAGAATAAAAATTAGGTTTTCGGTATTTTTCTATATTTTTACTTTCCAAACATTTATTTGACCATATTTTATAACCTCTATAAAACTCATTTTCTATGAAAAAAGTACTCGCTTTTTTGTTATTTCCCTTACTTACATTCTCTCAAGAAGCTGATAAAAAAGAATGGAAACAGCTATTCAACGGCAAAAATCTTGACGGATGGAAAGTAAAAATCAGAAATTATGAACTCGATAATAATTATGGTAATACTTTCAGAGTGGAAGATGGTTTGATGAAAGTCAGATACGATGCAAGTGCATATCCTGCATTCAGTGAACGTTTTGGGCATATTTTTTATTCAGATAAATTCTCTTATTACAAAATTGCGGTTGAATACAGATTTGTAGGCGACCAAGCCATCGAAGGGCCAGGTTGGGCGACTCGTAATAGTGGTATTATGGTGCATGGCCAAACACCTGAAAGCATGGGCAAAGACCAAGATTTTCCAATTTCGATTGAAGTCCAATTATTGGGTGGCTTGGGAAAAGGAAGTCGAACGACTTGCAATGTTTGTACGCCTGGAACAAATATAGTTTATGAAAACAAATTTGATAAGCGTCACTGTATTAATTCAACCTCAAAAACCTACGATGGCGACCAATGGGTTAGAGCAGAAGTGACCGTTTTGGGTGATTCAGCCATTATTCATTATGTAAATGGAGAGAAAGTTTTAGAATATTTACAACCACAAATTGGTGGTGGAAACGTAAGTGGTCACAATCAAAAATTAATAGCCGAAGTTAAATTATTGAAAGAAGGTTCGATATCTCTTCAAAGTGAAAGTCACCCAGTTGATTTTCGCAAAGTTGAATTATTGAACCTCTGTGGATGCACCGACCCAAAGGCAACGAATTATAAATCATACTACCTAAAATCTGATAATACTTCTTGTTTTTATAAAAATAAGAAAAAGTAGTTTAGTTAATGAATTAAAAAATGCCCTATAAGAGTTTTCTTACAGGGCATTTCTATATCAAAAACTTCCTATTTCAATGAATTTATCCAAGCGGCAATTTGCAATGCATCTGCTCTTGGAACTTGCGGCATTGCAGCCATTTCGGTGTATCCTGGCCAGTTTTTGGGCTGTGGCTTATAAATTAATTCTACAATTTTTTCGTTTGAATAATTTCTTTTCGCCACATCTTTGTATGCTGGACCAACCATCCGATTTTCAGATTGGTGACAAGCCAAACAAGTATGTTTTTGTAATAAAGGTTTCACTTCTTCAAAAGTTGGTGCTTTTGAAGCTACTTTCTTAGCATTTACATCATCTGGTGTTGAAAGTTTTACCTCAACTTTTTCGGTAGTATTTACTTTCAAATTGGCAGGGCGAGGCGAATAGCTACCTATTTTTTCTCCGAACGGAATATTATTGAGTGTATAAAATACCAAACGATGCAAAAGCATTTTACCATCAGTATCTTTCACATTATTAACTTTTAGTTCGTGAATATAATGCTCACGCAGGCCATCAACCAATAATCTTACTTTCAAGCCATCATCTGAAACTTTTAAGCCTTTTATGGTCAAAAATTTCTCATCAACGGTCGGACTTCCATAAACTGGTTGATATTTATAAATGAAGCTACGGATTTGATAATTCTTAAAATCTGCGGCTGTTGCTTTATTAACAGGCTTCGTAAACTCAACCTCAAAACCATCAGGTGTTGCTTTCATGGTTTTCATTTCAAAAGGCATTTTTCCTGTCCAAACCAAGCGTTCTATACCTGCAGTTGCTGTTCCTGCCGAACCCCAGCCACGATTAGTTTCACCCACAAACATTGAGCCGTCATTGCCAAAAACCATGCGTAAGGTTCCTGACTGAAAACCATCTTTGAAAGGAAATGCCGCCCCTTGATATTCACCATTTACTTTTTCAATGAAAACTCTTGTTAGGTTACTTTTTCCTTGGTCACCCACAAAAAGTTGACCTGTAAATGGCCCAAAAGCACCATTTGTTACGTCTTTAATAATTTCAGAAGTAGAAATACCTAAAACTCCATGAGGCAACCAAACAGCTGGCAATTTTAGCTCAGGAATATCTTTTTTCATTTCAAAAAGATACTTGCCACGCTCACTTGCGATATTTTCAGGCTTGATGTAATAGCCATTTGCATCTTTAGTTTTGCGAGGGTCGATTTTAGCATAAAGTTGTTCGGTCGTGAGTTTTACTGGTGAATTGGGCTCGCCAGTCCAACGTAAACCTGCTGGATGCCCCATAAAATCACCTTTATTCACTTGAGCAATAAAACCCGATCCCATCCAGTCGCCTTGGTTATCGCCGTACCAAAATTCGCCATCAATAGCACCAATTCCGCACGGAGAACGCATACCCGTTGCGTAAGGCTCCACTTTTCCATCTTCCGAAATCTTCATTGCCCAACCCCTACCTGGACGGCGACTCTCTCCTCTCCACCATTCTTCATCACCGAAGGCCACGTTTCCAGTAATAATCATTGAGCCATCTGGCATTAATTTTGGGCCAAAAGTATATTCGTGATAATGCCCCGAAATTGGTAGATTAGCCACTGTTTCGTAAGAATCAGCACGACCATCGCCATTTTTATCAGTCAATTTTGTTAATTCGCCACGTTGGGCACAATAAAACGAACCATTTTTATAAACAAGTCCCAAGATTTCGTGCAAACCGCTTGCAAATTTTCGGTAATACGGAGCAGTACCTGTATTCATGTACGCATTGTTTATAATCCAAATATCGCCACGGCGAGTAGCCAAAGCCACATCGCCCGAAGGCATTGTTGTGATACCACCCACTTCCAAAATCATCCCTTCTGGAACAGGCATCGTAATGATGCGATAATACTCATTTTCAGCAGTATTTTGGGCAAATACACTCGAAAATGTTAGTAGAGAAATAAATATTTTTATGATGTTTTTCATTTTTTTAGTCGCTATATACTTTAAGCAATACGCCATAAGCATTTTTTATTCAAAATTTAAGTATTGTAGTTGTGGCCCAAATTTGAGGTGTGTCACAACTAATCGTTTCTTTTACCAAATAATCGAATAGGTAATTTTTTCGCCAAGTGGAAGTACCAATTCTTTCATTCCTCCCGACTCGCGGATGCTAGGTGTACCTTCGATTATTTTTATGTAGTAGCTGTTTTCACCGATAATAAATATGCCATCGCTCAACTTTGTTATATTTTGAGCGACTGCTAATCTTGCATAAATATTTAATAATGAGCCTTTTACAGAAATCTCACGCTGGAACATTTTGCCGTCTTCAGTTGGTAAAATTTTGTCAGATACGTTTACGCCTGCGTAATCATACTTAAATGTTGGTTGGCCAGCTTCATCTAATTCATATCCACGAGGACGGTAAGTAGCATCTAATTCGCTCCATGCGTCAGTAGCAGAACTCAGTACATTTAAAAGTGGAGCAAGTCCGAAAGCAGTCAAACTTCCCATTGGCTTCGAGCTACCATCACCACGATCGTTCCACATTGGTGTAGTATTCAAGAAACCACCTTTCCAAATTTGAAACAAAGCAGCGTTGTCTAAATCATAGGCATAGTGAATATTTTCTTTGTTTCCAACCGAAACTGCGTGAACAACGCGTTTGCCTTTTTGGCCTTCACGAATATCCATGAATGAACGGAAAACAACAGGCTCAGTAGTTGGATTGAGCATGATTGGTGAAGTTGGATTAGCCACCAAAGTAGAGTTTGCGTAATGAAGTGCTTGCTTACGAATCGTCGCTGATTCGGCATAAAGCCCCAAGGCTGGTGCTAACCAACCATCGGCTTTCCAATAATACATTTCAAAATCAACATCGCCCGCTGGAAGATCAATCATTGCCTGGCGACTTTCACCCGAATTTAACCAACCATTTTTAAAAGCATCTACTCCGTTGATTTTAATTTGTGTGTTCCCGCCGTGAACGGCCGTAAAAGTATATTTCCCAGCATCTGGCACATTGATTTTGCCAACATATTTTACTGCAAACTCATTTTCAGCATTGCTCACATTCCAATTTAGGAGTGCAGCATTTCCGCTTGTTTCAGGTTTAATTTTCTCAATATCAGCCACTGTACGGAAATTTCCTTTATAAACACCAAATTTTAAATCTTTAAAAGTAAGAGATTTTTGATTATAAATTTTGTATTTGATATTGCGAAAAGCTACATTGCCGTGGTCGCCTTGAAAACGTAATGGACCTTTCGAAACTTCGTTGTCTAACAATGTTCCACGAGTCGGGCCTGTGAGTTCGACATTTTCGTGAATCAAAACACCATTCAAGATGATTGACAAAATTTTTGCATCGCTGATTTTTTTTCCTGCGGCATCAAAGCGTGGTGCTTGAAAGGAAATCTTAATATTTTGCCATAAACCAGGTGCTTTTGCTACATTTAGGCGTGGTGCGATACCTTGATAACCTTTCAAGCCTTCGGGTTTTGATTCGTCCCAACGCTCATAAATTCCTCCAACATCACCATATTTAGGATTTCTATTTCCCCAACTATCATTCAGCTGAACTTCGTAGCGGCCTTGTAGATAAATGCCCGAATTAGAGCCTTTTGCCATCATAAAATCAAGGTCAAGGTCTAAATCGCCGTGTTCCATTAAAGTCAAAATATCTTTTTCAATGCCATATTTGCCGATTTCGTGCTTGCAAGATAAAATTCCTGTGCCTGCTTCGGTTGTTGTCATATTTGTTTGATTGATACTTGCAGTGATACCACCAACGATAACCCAGTTTTCTTTGATTGGGCGAAATGCCGACATATCATTAAGTGAAAGAGTTTGTTGGGCATAAGTTGTACTTGCCCAAAGGCTACAAAAAATGATTTTTTTAATGATGTTTTGCGTCATTATTGAGATGTTAAGGTTTATATAACAAAGATAAAAGCAAAAAATGATTTGAAACAAAGTTTTTAAAAAATTTTAATATTTCAAGTAATGCAATATTTTCTTATATTTTGTCGTAAACTTGCAAGAAAAATCCCCACCAAACTCTCTCTGATAAGAAGGGCTTAATTAAAGATTCATGAAATCAAATCGTATAATTCTTATTTTTATATTTTTTAGCGTTGGGTATTTTCTATATTTCAGAGGGAAATCAGGCCCAATTGTTGATCTATGGAAAGTAGTTACTGGAGTTTTTGAATCAAAAAACTCAAAATCAGAAGAGAAAAACCCATATAAAGCCAAAGAACCAGAAATCGAAACAACCGCAACTAATGGCGATGAAAAATACGACGATGCAGCAAAGGCAAGTAATATAATTGCTAAAAAAAAGAGCAATGATAAGCAAGAAAAAGAAGATGATTCTTCGATTTTTGATAGAATAAAAAACAAGATTTTTAATACAAATACGCAAGAAGAAAGTAGCGATAATGGTGAAATTCCTGATTTTGTACTTCCTGCTATTCATTATGGTGACGAAATTATTAAGCATAAAAATTACACACTTCGCTACGAAGAAGACTACGAAGTACCTGCTTGGGTAGCTTATAAACTTCGCGGAGAATATACGAAGGGATTTGCAAATAGAGCTGTAAATCAGTTTATTCCCGACCGAAAAGTAAAAGACAATTCAGCTCTGACAGGCGATTATAGCAATACAGGCTATGACCGTGGACACATGCTGCCCGCAGGAGATTTTAAATGCTGCCAAGAATTGATGAACGAAACTTTTTTTATGAGTAATATTTGTCCACAAGTACCTGATTTTAATCGTGGAATTTGGGAAAACATTGAAGAAAGAGTAAGAGGTTGGGCGGTGCGAGATGAAGAAGTTTTTGTAGTAACTGGCCCTATTTTAAGAAAAGGTTTGCCTACAATCGGGCGGTATAATAGGGTGGCTATACCTGAGTATTTTTATAAGATTGTATTGTTTTATCAGCCAAAATCTGACAAAAAATCTCGTATGATAGCGTTTTTATTACCAAATGAAGCACTTTTTGGAAAAAGAATGAATAATTATGTAGTTTCGGTTGATGAGGTTGAAAAAGTTACAGGCATAGATTTCTTTGCCAAACTTCCTGCCGATATTCAGACAAAACTTGAAGCAAACAGCAGTTGGAGCGATTGGACAAAGATTCAGTAGTATGACATAAATAGAGCCTTCGCCTAAAGTGAAGGCTTATTTAAACTTCTTAAATCATTCGTTTCAAATTGAATGTTGCCACTTTCAATTCTCCTTTTCTTCTGAAGAAAAACTCCACTTCTTTGCCTTCTTTACGAGACAATATTTTATAAAGCTCGCTTATATTCATGTTTTTCACATTCTGATTGTTCACAAAAATCAACTCATCGCCTTCTTCCAAACCCGCCTCATCGGCTGGTGAGCCTTTGATAACTTTATTTACTACAAATTGATCAAAATCTGTTCCTTTGGCACGTACATCTAATCCGCTCATGTCGTGCTCAAATGTTTCTTTCATTCGATTTCTCAAAGGCTTCATGCTCATGTAGCCATCACGATAATTGAGCGTTACGGTGAATCGACGTAATAATTCGCAACCTATACTACCTTGACGTTTGGTATCATCAGCAGTAAATTTCATACTAAATGATAAACTATCAGGGAACGAAGCCAAAATATTTTTCATTTCAATACTTCCCATCTTGATTTTATCGACACGACCAATATTTCCGTTGATTTCTCCATTCAATCCACGTCCTAAATTGGCACGCATGACTTTATCAGGGAGATGAATCGGTTCTTTTTCGCCCGCATTCAGCAATAGAGCATGGCCTGCACCTGTATCAATAACTAATCGCATCGGAATTAGTTTTTGGTCATTACTCACCATCGCAATCGCATCAGTATATGGCTTCGACTGCGTCAATACAATCGGATACTGTGTACCCATTGATTTTTTGTACTTAAATTTATTGGGGTCGGTGAGTGTTAGTTTTTTATTTTCAAAATCAATTGTTACGACAAAATTGCTGAAAATGTCATGGCCAAAAATGCCGTGAATCGCTACACCCAAAAACTCTGATAATTGCAATACATCGTTATCCAAAACCACCAAACTTTGCTGTCGAGCAATCACGTCTCCGATTCGGATTGTATGACCAACCGATACATTTGCCATGAGAGGCTCTCCTTCGCCAGCACCTGCAATTTTTACTCGACGCACATATTGAACACCCAAAGTCAATGCTCGTTTGGGGTCGGTAATGATTGTTGAACTAACGCCTGTATCAAGTATAAAACGAAGGGTGTCTGAACCATCAAGTTGAGCTTTCAGAACGATAAGATTGGCATGTAAGTCAAAGTCAAATTTAGCAACTTTCTGATGTTTTCCTCGAAAATGATAACCGTAGCGATCATCTTTCTTTCTGTCTTTTTGAGCAAAACTCAATTGACTGATTATCAACATGATAGCTATAAAGCGGAGTTTCGTTAAGTTTTCCATAGCTATTTCAATTTTAAGGAAAAATATTATTTTTTCACGTTCCTCATTACGAATTTACAGGAAATAGTTTGAGTTTTCATACTTATTTTCTGATTATTTTTAAGAAAAAAGTTCAAAAAAACATTATATTAGCCATTTTTAAGATATTTCTCCTAAAAAGTCTTAAACAAGAATTAGCATACAATTTTTAGAGAAATAAAATTCTATTTTTGTGGTCATTTAAAACAAGATTCTGTCGATGAAGATTCTGCTTACAGGAGCAACGGGTGGTCTAGGATTTCGGACTCTAGAAAAGCTTATTGAAAATCCAAAAATCGAAAAAATCATATCGACTGGACGAGTAATTAGACCAACACATTTTGTTGAACATAGCAAGGTTAATTACCTGCTTGGCGATTTGGAAAATGCAGATTTCGTTTCAGAATTAGTCAAAAAAGCTGATTACATCATTCATGCGGCAGCACTTTCATCGCCGTGGGGTAAATATAGTGAGTTTGAAAAAGCCAACGTTTTCACAATGAATAATTTGATAAACGCTGCTAAAATACACAATATCAATCGTTTTGTATATGTTTCTACTCCGAGTTTGTACTTCAATGGCCAAGACCGATTTGATGTAAAAGAATCTGATCAGCTACCAACAACGTTTGTCAATGCTTATTCAAAAACAAAATATGAGGCAGAGCTAGCTTTAGCAAAATCGGGTATTCCGTACGTAACTTTGAGGCCGAGAGCATTGATTGGCCGTGGTGATACCATTATTATGCCTCGATTAATAAGGGCTTTTGAAGAGGGAAAACTAAAGATTATTGGTGATGGAAAAAATATAGTAGATTTGACCTCGCTCGCCAATATGGCCGAATCGATTGAACTTGCGTTGTTTGTAAGTGATGCGGGAATCAATCAGATTTATAATATCACCAACGGCGAACCAGTTCAGCTTTGGAAAACGATTGAAAAAGTACTTTCGCTTTTAGGCCATGAAATGAACAAAAAGAAAGTCCCGTACTCAGTGGTAAAGTTCGTTTCTCAAATCATGGAGTTGAAAGCGAAACTAACAAACTATAAAGAACCGGCTTTAACTACTTATGGCGTCGGAGTTTTAGCAAAATCATTTACGATGGATATTTCTAAGGCAAAATCGCTTTTAGGGTATTCGCCAAAAATATCGACCGATGAAGCCATTAATGAGTTTGTGAGTTGGTATAAAAAAGTCAACGGTTAACGGTCAGTAGTCAAATTTTTCCTTATTTAAATGAAAGTAGTCAAATTATATCTTGGTTATGCGGGTTTTTGTGAAGCCAAAGAAAGTCACAGTATCAGAGGCGAAGCCAATAGGGAAATTAAGTTTCATGCCTTATTTGGGTTGATTCAACACCCCGAAAAAGGCTGGATTTTGTATGATACTGGGTACACAAAACGATTTTATGCATGTACAAAAAGCTATCCGAATAAATTGTATGCCAAAATAACTAAGGTGTTTGTGACCGAAGAAGACGAAATAAAGAATCAACTCAAACATTTTGGCATTATACCTACTGATATTAAGCACATTATTATTACCCATTTTCACGCCGACCATGTTGCGGGACTAAAAGATTTTGATGAAGCAACTTTCTATTGTTCACGAACAGCGTTCAAGCAATATAAAGAAATCAGCACATTTTGGGCTTTCAGTAAAGCAATTTTGAAAGACCTTATGCCCGAAAATTTTGAAAAAAGACTAAAAATCGTTGAAGATTATGGAAAGCCACTCAATGATGAAATATTTGGCAAAAAATATGATTTATTCAATGACGATTCTTTACTAATTTATGATTTACCTGGCCACGCTGCCGGTCAAATCGGTGTAGAATTAAAGACCGTTAAACAGCAGTATTTTCTGATTGCTGATGCTTGCTGGAACAGGAAATCTTACGAAGAGATGTTGCTTCCGCCAGCAATCGTCAAGTTATTTTTTGATTCCTGGCAAGACTTCAAAGATAGCCTTCAGAAAGTAAATTTATTTTATCAAAAATTTCCAGAGATAACCATTGTGCCTACGCATTGCTCGGCAACAACGTCGGCTCTTGTTTCAAATAATTACGACCTAAATGTTCTTTAAATTAGCCATTTTATATTATTTTGTTGAAATAAAACTATCGAAATGGCTTTATATCCATAACATTAGTTTTAGACGAAACTGGATAATCAATAAACTCATTCAACATTGTTCCACAAACTTGTTTTATAAACCTTTTACTCAGAAAAAAAGTGGTTTTGATGCGTTTCCTATCATCAATAAAACCATTTTTATGGCCAATTTTGATAGTATCAATACCGTGAATATTAAACTGGAAGAAGCATTAGCGGTTGCGATAAAATCGGAAGAAAATCGAGATTTTTCGCCGACTATCAAGGGTGTTACGGTAGGTCTATCATCGGGTACGAGTGGAAACCGAGGCGTGTTTTTGGCAAGTGAAAAAGAACGAGCCTATTGGGTAGCTTTGGTGTTGGATAGAGTGCTGGGTTTTTCATTAAAAAAACGAAGTGTTGCGTTCTTTTTACGAGCCAACAGCAATCTTTACGATTCGGTAAAGTCAAAATTATTGGCATTTCATTTCTTTGATTTACTCAATAGTATTGATTTTCATATTGAACACCTAAATACCTTACAACCAAGCATTTTAGTGGCACAACCAAGTATGTTGCTAGAACTAGCCAATGCGATTGAAGCAAATAAATTAGTCATAAAGCCCACAAAGATTATTTCAGTAGCGGAAGTTTTAACTCCAGAAGACAAGGTCTATCTAACGAATGTTTTTAAACAAACTATTCATCAAGTTTATCAATGTACTGAAGGTTTTTTGGCCAGTACGTGCAAATACGGAACGCTGCATTTCAACGAAGATTTTCTGATAATAGAAAAGAAATATATCGACAAAGAGCAAAGTAGATTTCACCCAATTATCACCGATTTGAGGCGGCGTTCACAGCCGATTATTAGATACGAGCTAAACGACATTATTCAAGAAAAAGTGAGTTGCTCGTGCGGCAGTAAATTGATGGCCATTGAAGCTATTGAAGGACGCTCGGATGATGTTTTAATTTTCAGGAATATTGAAAATCAGGAAGTTAAGATTTTTCCTGACTTTTTCAGACGTGCTATTATTTTAGCCGATAATACAATCAATGATTACGCTTTGATTCAAACTGAGCCTCATCGTTTAATGCTTTACACGAAAAGTAAGCACGAAGATTCATTTCAAATGGCAGGCGAAGCGATTCAAGATTTGCTCAAAAAAAATAATATTTTTAAGGTAGAAATAAGTCAAACAAATCATAACCATACCCTTAAAGGCCAAAAACTTAGAAGAATAAAAAATGATGTCAGGAAAACCAATTAAAATAGTCGGTTTAGGAAAGTATCTCCCCCAAGAAGTTACATCGACCGATTTAGAGCAAAAATATGGTCTTCCACAGGGCTGGTCAGAGAAATATTCTGGTGTAAAATCTCGGCATCATATCACATTCGAAACAAATGGATATATGGGAGCAAAAGCCATTGAGCAAGCCTTAGAAAAATGCCAAATGGAGCTGAAAGATATTGATATGCTTATTTCGGCAAGTGCGAGTTTTGATTATCCACTGCCAAGCCAATCGAGCATTATTAAGAGTGAACTCAAAGATGGGATGATTGTCAATATTCCAGCCCTTGATGTCGATTCTAGTTGTTTGAGTTTTGTGAGTGCTTTTGAGATTGCATCGAGTTTGTTGGACGGGAAAAAGTATAAAAATATTATCATTGTCAGCAGTGAAATTGCTTCCACAGGCATAAACCATAGCAATTGGGAGACTTTAACGCTTTTTGGTGATGGTGCGGTAGCGGCAATTTTGCAATTCGACCCAAACTCAGATTCGGCTCATATCAAAAGCACCATGCAAACCTATTCGGAAGGCGTTTACGATTCAACTTTCAAAGGTGGTGGCATGAAATTATTTTTTAAATACAATCCATACGACCCCGAAATACATTCATTTGCCATGAATGGTCGAAAATTGTTAAGGCTGGCCAAAACTCATTTACCCGATTTTATTTATGCTTTTTTCGAAGATTTACCCCTCGGCATGGAAGAAACCGATGTTATTATTCCGCACCAAGCTTCAAAACTGGGTGTTTCTATTTTATCGAATTTATATAAAGTA
Source organism: Emticicia agri (assembly GCA_945860265.1). Taxonomy (GTDB): domain Bacteria; phylum Bacteroidota; class Bacteroidia; order Cytophagales; family Spirosomataceae; genus Emticicia; species Emticicia agri_A. Next base: position 54,222 of record CAMAQF010000001.1, read on the forward strand.
AAAGAAGATCAAGTTTTGGGCAATTTAGCGACTTGCGGCAACTGTATTGCAGCCTCTATTCCGCTGGTTTTATTTGATGCGGTGGAATCGGGAACAATCAAACGAGGCGATATTTGTTTCATCATCGGCACCGCTGCTGGCTTTTCAATTGGAGGGCTTTTGTTGAAATTTTAGCAGATTTATTGCACAATTACGTCGGCGAACCGATTTCTAAATTGTGTATGATAAACATCACAAAACAATGTTTAATAATATAGGAGGATTAATAAAATATTGGCATGTAATTGCCTTATCGAGCGAGCTAAAAGAAAGCAAATCTTTGAAGCGAAATCTTTATCATGAGCCCGTTCTAATATGGAGAGATAAAGCTTTGAAAATTCATGCTTTGTTGGATGTTTGTTCGCACAAAAAAGCTCCCTTAGAAGTTTGTGATTTTGCTCAAAACCATGTTTTATGCCAATATCATGGCTGGAAATACAATGATGAAGGACGATTAATTGATATTCCGAGTTCGCAGCATTTGATTCATAAAATGAAGTGCAAAGTTGATAATTACCCAATTATCGAACAAAATGGCTTCATTTGGATATATTTAGATACAGAAAATATACCGACTACCTCGCCCGAAACACTGAGCGAAGTTTCAGACGAAAACTGGAAACATTACCAAACGTCGATGCTTTTTGAGACAAACGAAGAACTTTTGGTCGAAAATTTCATGGATGCTACCCACACTCCAACGGTGCATGATAAGCTAATTAGAGACAATGATAAAAAGGTAAAACATTCGATTAAAATTACCCAAACCAGCGAAACAGTCCATGTCGGTTACGCTGAAACCAACGAAAAAATAGGCCTGGGACTCGATTGGATGTTAGGCGGAAACTTGACGGTTTCGCACACCGATGAGTTTCTGATACCTAATTTGGTAAGAGTCAATTATTACATCAACAAAATTCATCGTTTTCAGGCTTTTATTGCTTGTACTCCGCTGCAAGATGGCAAAACTATTGCTTTTGTGCGGCTATCATTTCAGTTTAAGTGGTTCAATAAATTGATAAAATTGGTCATTCCATTTTTGGCAAAAAAGGTTTTGAAGCAAGATTTTATAATTACTCAAAAACAGTTTGCCAATATGCAAATTTTCAAAGACAAACCCGACCAAAACATAGATTACGACGCCATGCACAACAAAGTGAAAAAGATAAGAAACAACAAGATTAATAATTTGCCAACAAGTGACGAAACCACAACCCAGCAAATTGATTTGACTTTATAATTAGTTCATTTGTGGCATTAAAAATACCTTAATCTTGGCAAATTCATTTTTTGAAAAAATAAATTATTCGGCTTGTAATGAAGATAGCGAATCAGAAAGAAAAGCTTTGCGACTGACGACCAATGATACAGTTTTATGTATCACAGGAAGTGGTGCAAGGCCGCTTGATTTGTTGGTCGATAATCCCGAAAAGATAATTAGCGTTGATTTTAATGCTACTCAAAACCATCTTTTGGCTCTGAAAATTGCTGCTTACAAATCGCTTAATTATGTCGAATTCAAATCGTTTATTGGCTTAGAAAATAAGTTTTTTCGAGAAGATTTATACAAAAAACTCAATTATTTGCTCACATCTCCACAGGTTTTATATTGGAATACAAACTTTAATCTGATTGAAAATGGGCTTTTGTATTGCGGAATGTGGGAATTATTTCTGAGAATGATAGCCAAAGCTGCATTTTTCAGAAGAAAATCCATTACAAAACTAATGGCGTCAGAAACATTGGAAATCCAACGAGAATATTGGTCAAAGCATTGGGATAATGTTATTTGGAAATCGTTTCTGAAACTCGTTTCTAATCGTTTTTTATGGACAATAATTATTCGTGAACCGGGTGCATTATTAATTCCGAAGGAGTTTGATGTTTACGAATACATGCGATCTCGAATGAATCATTTGTCCAGTAATCATGTTTTGCGTACTAATCATTTTGCCAATCTTTTGTTTTATGGCGAATATAAATCAGATTGTATTTTGCCTTTGCATCTGAGAGAAGAAAACTTTGAAAGTATCAAAAAGCAAGCAAATAAAATCGAAATTATTACTGATTCTTTGCTCAATGTGCTTGATAATAAGCAATTGACTGAATCAATTACGGCTTATTCATTGTCTGATTTTTCTTCGTATGCCGACACTAAAATGTATCATGGAATTTGGACAAAAATCATTCAAAACTCAGCCAATGGCACCAAATTTTGCGAACGCTTTTTCTTGGTAAAACGTCAGCCCGAAATTATTCACCAACAAATCAAAAGAGATTTTTTACTAGAAAAACAGCTATCTGACCAAGATCTTACGGCCATCTATACTTTCTGTGTGGGAAAATTGAGTAAATAATCTTTTCGAAACAAAGTATTCTTCAAAACATCTATCATAATTTCAAGTTTAGCGGATAAACCATTTGGCATACTAACTTTTTATTCGTTTTTTTGGTATCAAAACATCAACACTTTTACTATGAAAAAAAATCTATTAGCAGCTGCGGCTGTATGTGTGTTTATTAATCTCGGATTTAGCCAAGCTCGCTTGGTCGAAAAAGTCGAAAAAAAAGGGAGTGAATTGGTCATTCCTTACGAAAAATATGTTTTTCCTAACGGCCTCACGCTCGTTGTGCATGAAGACAACAGCGACCCAATCGTACACGTCGATGTAACTTATCACGTAGGTAGTGCAAGAGAAGAAATCAAAAAGAGCGGTTTTGCTCACTTTTTTGAACACATGATGTTTCAAGGAAGCGATAATGTAGGCGATGAGCAACATTTCAAAATCGTAACAGCGGCGGGCGGAACGCTCAATGGTAGCACCAACCTCGACAGAACCAATTATTATGAAACTGTTCCGAACAATCAACTCGAAAAGATGCTTTGGCTCGAAGCTGACCGTATGGGATTTTTGTTGGATGCCGTTACTCAGAAGAAATTTGAGGTTCAACGCAGCACAGTAAAAAACGAAAGAGGACAAAATTACGATAACCGTCCTTATGGTTTAGTTAGCGAATTTACGAGCAAAAACCTCTATCCTTATGGACACCCATACAGCTGGTTGACAATTGGTTATTTGGAAGATTTGGACAGGGTTGACGTAAACGATTTGAAAAAATTCTTTTTACGTTGGTACGGCCCAAATAATGCCACATTGACCATCGGTGGCGATGTAAAAGCAGCCAATGTAGTGAAAATGGTTGATAAATATTTTGGAAATATTCCTGCTGGGCCAGCGGTTGAAAAAACTGTATTGCCAGCTGTAAAATTATCGGGCGATAGATACGCATCTTTTATTGACAATTATGCTCGTTTGCCAATTTTATCAAAAACCTATCCAACTGTTCCGAATTATGATAAAGACATGGGAGCCTTATCTTGCCTTGCTCAAATATTAGGTCAAGGCAAAAACTCAATTCTTTATCAACAAATGGTAAAAAACCAAAAAGCAATTTCGGCTAGTGGTTTTAGCCGTTTTAGTGAGTTGGCTGGGGAGTTTTCATTCCAAATTACACCTTATCCAGGCAATTCGCTTGCAAAGATGGATAGTTTATTCAAACAATCATTATTGGTTTTTGAAAAACGTGGCGTAACCGACGAAGACATCGAGAAATTTAAAGGCGGTATCGAAGCTCAATATATCAATGGTCTGCAAAGTGTATCAGGAAAAGTGAGCCAATTGGCCGCTTTCAATACTTTCACGAGTAACCCAAATATGATTGGTAAATTATTGGATATGTACCGCTCAGTAACCAAAGAAGACGTTTGGAGAGTTTATAACCAATATTTGAAAGATAAACCAAGCGTTACTATCAGCGTTTTGACAAAAGGACAAACAGTAAAACCAGCCGCACCTGATAATTATACGATTGAAACGCAAAACTATACAGCTCCAAATTCTGGCTACGATGGTTTGAAATACACAAAAGCAAAAGACACTTTTGAAAGAAACAAAACTCCAGGAAATGGGTCAAATCCAGTAGTAAAAGTGCCGCCATTCTGGAAAAACGATTTGCCAAGTGGCATCAAAATTATTGGGACGGCCACAAACGAACTACCAACGGTGACAATTTCAATTTCAATACCGGGTGGGCATTTGGCTCAAGCAAGCGATACTTCTAAAATTGGTTTAGCGGGTATGGTTTCTGATATGCTCAACGAAGACACCAAAAAATACACGGCCGAGCAAATGGCGGTTGAACTTCAAAAATTGGGAAGTTTTATCAGCGTTTCACCCTCGGTAGATGGTATCAACTTTAATATCCAATGTTTGAAGAAAAATGTTGATAAAACATTGGAGTTGTTAGATGAAAAAATGTTTAGTCCAAACTTTACGGCTGACGCTTTTAATCGTTTACAAAAACAATCATTAGAAGGCTTTAAACAATTAAAATCTCAACCAGCGGCCATTGCTTCTACTGTGATTGACAAACTTAATTACGGCACAGGTAATATTTTAGGATTAAGCGATAACGGCACAGAAAGTACTGTTAAAAGACTTAGCTTAAAAGATGTTCAGGCCTATTACGATAATTACATGACATCACAAGGCACGAAAGTGGTTGTTGTAGGCGATATTACAGAAGGTGAAATATTGCCAAAATTGTCTTTTTTGAACAAATTACCGGACAAAAAAATCAATATAGCCAATCCAGCACCTGCTCCTGCTATTTCAAAAACTCAAATTTATTTGATTGATGTACCGAAAGCTGCTCAAACCGAATTTAGAATAAGTAGTATTACAGGCTTAAAATACGATGCAACTGGCGAATACTACAAGGCAGGTTTGATGAATTTTGCTCTCGGCGGAGCATTTAATAGCCGTGTAAACCTCAACTTGCGTGAAGACAAAGGTTGGACTTACGGTGCACGTGCGGGTTTTTCGGGAGATAAATATACTGGCGAGTACCAATTTAGTTCTGGAATCCGTGCAAATGCTACCGACAGTGCATTGGTAGAAGTAATGAAAGAATTGAAAAACTATGCAGTCAACGGCATTTCTGCCGAAGAATTGGCTTTTACGAAAAGTGCCATCGGCCAACAAGATGCCTTGCGTTACGAAACGGGCAACCAAAAAGCAGGTTTTATTGGTCGTATTCTGACTTATGGCTTACCGGCTAATTTTGTAGAAACACAAAACAAAATTTTAGCATCACTTAGCAAAAAAGAAGCTGATGCACTAGCTAAAAAATGGATTAATCCTGATAAAATGAATATTTTATTGGTAGGAGATAAAGCCAAAATTTTACCTAGCCTACAAAAACTTGGGTATGATATTGTAGAATTAGATATTGATGGCAATAGAAAGTAAGTTTTAAATTTAGCATAAAATAAAAAAGATGGTCATAATGACCATCTTTTTTTGTGTCCTCGAAGGGATTCGAACCCCCATCGTCAGAACCGGAATCTAAAATTCTATCCATTGAACTACGAGGACATTGTTTTTAACTTGTTTGCTGAACCCATATCGGCAAAATCGAAACAGCAGCTCCACTGCGGCAGTCGCATTGTCTAAAATCGGGCGGCATTCCGCTCTATCCATTAAACTACGAGGACAATGTTTTTGCAAATTTACAAAAAAACTTTGTGTAATTACACCATAAATAACTCTTTCAATTCGATCGCCTCTGCAGGTTTCATTCTTCCTGCCAAAACTAATCTAAGCTGACGACGCCGCAATGCACCTGCAAAAAGCTCTTTTTCTTCGTCGGTTTCTGGCTCAACGGGCGGAACCTCAATTGGGCGACCAGTTTGGTCAACCGCAACAAATGTCAAAAAGGCTTTATTCGTATGGATTTTTGTTCCCGCAGGAATATTTTCGGCCCAAACTTCAACTACTACTTCAAGCGATGAATTGAAAGCACGAGTCACTTTAGATTGTAAGGTAACCACACTTCCGAGCGGAATAGCTTCCTTAAACTGCACATTATCAACCGAAGCGGTCACCACGATACGGTTACAGTGCTTTTGGGCGGCAATTGCCCCTGCAATATCGAGTAATCTCATTAAATTACCTCCCATCAGATTACCAAGTGTATTGGTATCATTCGGAAAAATCATTTCGGTCATTACCGTTAAAGATTCATTTGCTTTCTTTGGTTTTGGCATTTTTAAAGTTTGTTCGGAAATTTTTTTATTTGCTGAGAAAATTTATAAATAGTTCGTTACCAGCACGTGAAGGTATTGAATTGGTGCATTTTTCGAGAGTTTTTAAAACAAAATATTGACTAAAATAAAGAATATATTCTTCTTTTGTACCTCCAAATGGTGGCCCCTCTACAAATTCACGCCCGAATAATAAACCAACTAAACGCCCACTTGGTTTGAGTAGCTCGCTCATTTTTTGAGCATACTTGTGGCGTAAAATTGGGTCAATAGCACAGAAAAATGTTTGTTCAACAATTAAATCATAAGTACCCGAATGTTCAAAAAAATCTTGATGAATCATGCGACAAATGCCTTTTTCGATAGAATTTTTAAGTTTTTCTTGCAAATTATGTACCATAACGCCTGAAATGTCAATCAGCGTAAGGTTCGTAAATCCTTGTTGAAGCAAATATTCTGCCTCATAAGCATTTCCACAACCTGGAATCAAAATTGCCACTGATTTATCGGTCAGTTGGTCGAAATAATCTTTCAAAGCTGGACTAACATTTCCTACATCCCAACCTGTTTGTGATTTTTCGTAGCGTTCGCTCCAATATTGGTCGTTGAGCATATATTTTTAATTTTTGTGCAAAACAACTAACTTCGTACGAAGAATCCTAATCTCATTCATTGATGAACGCTTTAAAAACACTCATTTTTATAGTTATTACTAGCTTTATTACGGTAAATGCTTTTACACAAGTCAATTTTTCATCACAAAAAACGGTACTTAATAAACAACGTTTCCATGATGTTCAATTAACTCAAGAGGCCACAGCCGTTAGTATTATTCTTAACTCTGAACAAGGTTTTTTAAATACTTATTTAATTGCCGAAATCGACACATTTTTTCTTATCAAAGATTCCGATTTCAGCGAAGTAAACCGTAGTCAACTTATTGTTTTTTCTAATCCAATAAAAAATATTCGATTATTTTCGGGGAATCTTGAAGGGAGTATTATGCTCATGACACAATTCGTCAAACCGCTAACTATCAGTCATTTATCACTTAGGCAAAAAGTCGATAGTTGCGATAAACCAGCAATTATAGCAGCATCAGAATGGCGAAAAGGCTTAACACCGCCCAAAGAAGCACCAATAAAAACAACTGTTAAGCACGTGATTGTACATCATTCGGCAGGCTCAAATACTACAACTAATTTCTTGGAAGCAGTCCGAAATATCTATACTTTTCATACCACTCCCCCACCCAATGGCAATGGCTGGAACGATGTAGGATATAATTTTCTGATTACGCAAGATGGCACGATTTTTCAAGGGCGAGACGGACAAGGTATTATGGACGGTGATAATGTTTTAGGGGCTCATTTCTGCGGAAAGAATAACGGAACAATGGGTATTTGCTTACTTGGAAATTATAATGAAGTGCAGCCAACCAACATCGCGATCAAATCACTCATCAATTTGGCTGGTTGGAAACTGGGGAAAGAAAAATTGCCAGTAATTGGGCAATTCCAGCACACAGATGGCCTACTGAATATCATTTCGGGGCATCGTGATGGCTGTGCTACCGAATGTCCGGGCAATAATCTTTATGCAAAGTTAGCCGAGTTTCGCCAAAAAATAAATTTGATCTGTACTTACACCAATACTTTTATTACGGCCATCGAAGCCCCACAAATGCAATCTTTCAAGATTTATCCGCAGCCAAGTTCGGAGTTTTTGATGGTTGATTTACTAAACGATTTTTCGGAGAAAAACTTGCCACAAATATTTGATTTACAAGGCAAAAAAATACCCTGTGAGTTTGTCTATTTAACAGAAAACCAATGGAAGGTCAGCATCAAGCATTTGTCTGAAGGCACTTACTTTTTAAGAGTAGGAATTGAACAAAAAGGTGCTAAGTTTATAAAGTTATAACCAGTCAATCTAATTAAAACCTTGCACCAACAGCAAAATTTGGTTCTTAGCCTATTTCTGGCTATTTTCGCTAGGAAACAAAATTACACTTATGAAAAAACTATTAGCCCTGCTATTCGTAACAAATTTACTTTTTGCCCAAAGCGGAACCGAAATTTTTCTATTGGATATTACAAATTCGAGTGGAAATATTACGCTTTCAAATCCTAAAAATATCACCAATCGAAAAGGTTATGATAATCAGCCATTTTTTCATCCAAGTCAGTCGTTGCTTTATTATACAGCAATGCTAGATGGCCAAACAGATATATGGTCATTTAATCTCAAAACTGGCGTTGGGCTACAAATTACTAAAACAATTGATTCAGAATATTCTCCAACCGTTACACCTGATAAAAAATATTTGTCGTGCATTGTTCAGCGGAAATCAAACGGTGACCAAGACTTGGTAAAATACAATATCAAGAATCCGACCGAAACGCAGATGATTTTTGAGTCGCAAAAAACTGGAAAAATAGGCTATCAAGCATGGTTGAACCCAAATGAACTCATCACTTTTGTATTGGGCGAACCACAAACGCTTCATTATCAAGATCTTACTAGGAAAAAAGATACAATCATTGTTCCTAACATTGGTCGTTCCTTACACCTCATTCCGAAACAAAAAGCGTTTAGTTTTGTACAACGAATAGATAAAAAATGGCTAATTCGCTCATTCAATCCTCAAAAAAATACCATTATTGATATAGCGGAAAGTCACCCAGAATCGGAACATTATAATGCTTGGTTCTCAGAAAATACAATTTTAGAAAGCCGAAATACAGATATTTTTAGTTATGATTTAATGACTAAAGAATGGAAAGCTGTTACTTTACCCGATATGCTTCTGAAGCGAAAAATCAGCCGAATGGCCATAAAAGGTAATAAAATTGCCATTGTGATTGAAGAATGAAATAGTTTTTCCCCTTAGCTTTAATATGAAAAAAGTCCTACTTCTCATTTTTTTTACCAGTTTATTCTATAAAATTTACGCTCAAAAAAGCCAACAAACCGATGTTTTGATAATCGGAGGAAGTACTTCTGGTACAATGGCTGGGATACAATCAGCACGCATGGGCGTAAAAACCATCATTGTTGAAGAAACTCCGTGGCTGGGCGGAATGCTGACTTCGGCAGGAGTGTCTGCCATTGACGGCAATCATAATATGCCATCGGGTTTGTGGGGGGAATTTCGTGAACAGATAAGAAATTACTACGGCGGAGCGGATAAAATTTCTACAGGTTGGGTCAGTAATACACTTTTCGAACCATCAGTCGGGCAGAAAATTCTACGAAAAATGTGTGATGCTGAAAAGGATCTTTCAATGATTATTGGTACAAAACTGACTGATATAAAGCAAGTTACAGGCGGTTGGCACGTAAAACTTTCGAATACAAAAACAATTCAGGCGAAAATTATAATTGATGCTACCGAATTGGGTGACGTAGCAGCTAAAGTAGGCATCAAATATGATTTAGGAATGGATGCCCAATCGACATACAATGAAGCAATCGCTCCCGAAAAAGCCAATAATGTTGTTCAAGACCTTACTTATGCTGCAATTTTGAAAGATTACGGAGCAAATACTGATAGAACTTTGCCCAAGCCAGCCAATTATTCAGCCTCGGAGTTTAATTGTGCTTGTAAAGAATTTTGTGATAATCCTACTGCTAAAAGGCAAAATCCGTGTGCAAGTTTAATGACTTATGCTAAACTTACAAATGGTAAAGTTTTAATTAATTGGCCAATCAATGGCAATGATTTTTATGCAAATATGGTCGAAATGTCGGAAAATGAAAGGCAAGAAGCGATAAATTCGGCTAAAGCTGTTACGATACGTTTTGTGTATTTTCTGCAAACCGAATTGGGTTTTAAAAACTTCGGATTGGCCGATGATGAATATCCAACTGCCGATAAACTACCATTGATTCCGTATCACCGAGAGAGCCGCCGTATTGATGGTTTGGTAAAAATGAATACCAATCATATCGAAAAGCCTTTTTTACAGCCTCAACCACTTTATCGAACCGGTATAGCGGTTGGCGATTACGCCATTGACCATCATCACGATAAAAATCCAGCTGCTCCAGATTTGCATTTTGTGCCAGTCCCATCATTTAATATTCCTTTAGGAAGCCTTATTCCAAAGCAAAAACCTAATTTTATTGTAGCCGAAAAGTCAATTTCAGTGAGTAATTTGGTGAACGGGGCATCTCGTTTACAGCCAGTTGTTATGCAAATCGGACAAGCAGCAGGTGCTTTGGCTGCCTATAGTGTTTTAAAGAAAATTTCTCCAGAAAAGGTTTCGATACGAGCAATTCAACAAATACTATTGAAAGCGAAAGTATATATAATGCCTTATTTTGATGTGCTACCTACGCATCCGAATTGGGAGGCAATCCAAAGAATAGGGGCAACGGGAATCTTGAAAGGAGTAGGGCAATCGGTGAACTGGTCGAATCGAACTTGGTTTTATCCCGATTCTACAATTTCGACTAATGATTTTTTGAAAAATTTGAAAGATTTTGAACCAAAATTCACTTATAAAGGCATTTCTGAACAAAAAAACATGACTTTTGCAGAATTTGAAACGATTTTAACAAGTTTTAAGCAATTTTTGACTTCAATCAAAAGCCCATCGGCTCATAGTATTTCAGTAAAAAATAGTAGCTCTGATAAGCAAAATTTGCCTATTTCTCGCAGCGAAATTGCTTTTCGATTGGCAAATTTAATGGAGAAAGAAGTTGATTTTGAAGGAAACTATAAAAAATAATTCAGAGAAGTTGGCTTCGTTCAATTTCTCTGAATTATGATTTTTGAAAGAAAATTACTTCACCACAACTTCAAAAGGCAACGGTAAATTGCTTACTGTCTGTTCTAAGTTCGATAATTCTTCCTTCATTTCTTTGATGTATAGTTCAGTTTCGTTCTTGAACGACGAAGCCAACGATTTGTAGTAGTCAATTCCTGATAAAAGATTTGTATGAAAAACTTTAAGTGTTCGTATCTGTGCTGTTGAAAGGTTTTCAACTTGCTTATTGAGTTGGTTTTTGTAATAATCTATATTCAATATCAACTCATTCACAAACATATTTGGACGTTTCAATGAGTTCAGAATATTGGTTCGGCCATAAATGTGGTCGATCATTTGTTTCAATGAAAACACTCCCGAAAAATAAGCTAAATTTGGGCCTGGGCATATCGTTACTGCTGTAAGTTTATGGGCAGGATTAATATCATGTTTCAACAATGCCGCAACTCCCAAACCTTCACACAAACAATCTCTTTGAATAAGGAAATTGATTTTCTCAGCCTTTTGTTCGGTGGTCATTTCGCTTGCTTCAATTTGTTTTATTTTTGCGTGTATGTATTCACGAGATGACTCACAAATTGGCTCTTTTGTAAATTCTGTATTGGTAGAAAGAAACTTTTTATAGCACGGACTTCCCGCACGATTTTTATTGATACGCATCAAACGCTGTTCTTCGCCCGTTGAAAGTCTAAAATTATTGAAAGGAACACCCAAAGGAGAAGCATTGCTTAAGAAATAATCATCTTTTTGTGCATTTGCCATTTTTAGAAGCATATTGTTATCAACATTTGTGGCTTCGGGAACTAACAAAAATGGACTAGCCCAACCTGTGCCATCAACATCGTAATGTTCGAGCAAGAAATTGTCTTCGTTGGCCGTTCCGATACCTCCTTGTACGGTAATTTTCATGATTGGGAATGATGGAAAAGGCGACATTTCTTTGGCTCTTAGTGCTTTATTACAAATATCAAAAACCTCTTTTTGTAAATTTGCACGATTTTGCTTAAATTCTTCCAAGATTGGGCCAAGTAAAAGCCCATCAGTTGCAAATGCGTGTCCACCGCAATTTAGTCCCGACTCAATTCTAAATTCCGATACCCATAGTCCTTTTTTTGCTAAGATTTTCCCTTGCGTAAGGGCCGAACGAAAATCGCTTACTTTTAAAATAATCTTCTTTTTCAAGAAACCATTTTCATTAGGAAAAAAATCGTTGAAGACATCAATGTATCCATACAAACGTGGGTTATAGCCAGCCGAAAAAACGATACTCGAAGTCAAATTGCTTTGAGCATAACCACGAAACGACGAAAGGGCATCAGAAAATTCTTTTGGTAGCATTTCACCGTTTTCGTCATAATGCGTTCTGTCAACTTTTGCCATTACGTTTACATCAATTGAACCTGCCACTATTAAGCTGCGAAGTTGTGCTTGAATTTGCTCTTTCACCGAACTATCTTCCAATTGAAGCATTCCGATATACATCTGCTTAATTGGTGAGGTTTCTGGAAGTAATTCAAAATATTTTGTAATTCCTGAGCCTTCAACGAAAGATTCTAAGCGTAGTTTTTCTACTTGCTCATTTATCAATCTATCCAAAAGATTTAGATATTCTGTAATTCTTTTGGCTCTGTAGTCTTCCACTTTTTCGGCAATTGGCTCGAAAAATTCAGTATTTTCTCGACAGTGAAATTCTCGCATTTTTTCGATAAGTTCGTGTTCGATAATTGAAATCACCGAAGAAATACCAAATCGAGCTACTTTTAGTGGCGTATCAATCGTGAAACCCAAGCCCATTACGGGAATATGGAAGGTATGTGTTGAAGGTGTTTGTATCATTGCTTTTCAGAAAATTTAACAAAGCAACTTAAAATCTGTTAATCGAAACATGACGATTGTCATGGATTGGATTTTAGAAAGAATACGAAAAGTTATTTTTAAGCTGTTGAATAACATCATAAAAAAAATGATTAAGGAATTTTTTAATTTCTTGATCATTTTAATAGAAAAAGTATATGTTAGGTTGGGTTTTTTGACCTTATTCGGGGTCAGATGTCTGAAGTAAAAAAAATGTGGCACCAATCTACGACCCCAAATGGGGTAAAACTCAACCACTATGAGTTTAACACCTTACCTCAAACTCTCATTTAAAGCCTCCAAAGCATCAATTCCTGGGCAAAGAATATCTTCTTTGAGGATGTTTAATGGCGTTTGGGTTGTTTGAAGCACATCGTGCAAGGCATTTGTATTTGGATCGATATAGACCAAACCCGTCAAAATTTCGCCTTTATCTTTAGCATTTTGCAAGGCAATCATCGCCGAAAGTTTATCTTCTGGATTCCAGCCTTGATGCAATTTTTGAAGCTGCAAAGCTGAGCCATCATGCAAAGTTATTTCTTTCCCATCTTCATAATCTGCCGTAATTTCTTCCATAATTGGCACAAAATCTACGGTAGAGGTTGCTTCAATATGCTCACGTACATAATCATAAGATTTTGTTGAACCTACATTATTATTGAAAGTTACGCAAGGCGAAATCACATCGATAAAGGCAAAACCTGGGTGCTTGATAGCGGCTTTTATCAAAGGAATGAGTTGTGCTTTATCACCCGAGAAACTACGAGCTACAAAAGTTGCACCTAATTCCATGCTCAAGCCAACCAAATCAATGGCATTAAATGGATTTACTGAACCTGCTTTACTTTTTGAACCATTATCAGCCGTTGCAGAATCTTGCCCTTTGGTGAGGCCATAGCAACCATTATTCATTACCAAATAAACCATGTTTAGGTTACGACGAATGGCATGAACAAACTGCCCCATTCCGATAGAAGCAGAATCACCATCGCCCGAAACACCGAAGTAAAGCAAATCACGGTTAGCCAGATACGCACCTGTTGCTACCGAAGGCATACGTCCATGAACTGTGTTGAATCCGTGAGAATTTCCTAGAAAATAAGCAGGGGTTTTCGATGAACAACCAATGCCTGAAAGTTTGGCGATTCGGTGAGGCTCAACCGACAACTCAAAACAAGCTTGGGCGATTGCTCCACTGATAGAGTCATGGCCACAACCTGCACAAAGAGTTGATAAAGCTCCTTCGTAGTCTTTTTTAGTAAAATTTATATTATTTTTTGGCAAATCTGGATGCCTAAAGGTCGGACGAACGTATGTCATTTGTTCAGTTTGTTACAAGATTCTTACTAATTTCTTTCACAATTTTATCTGCCGTAATTGGCATTCCGTCATAATTCAAAACACGAATCAATTTCTTTGGATTGATTTCGAGTTCATTGACAAGCAACGAACGCATTTGGGCATCTCGGTTTTGCTCGATAACAAAAACAACTTCGTGGTCTTCAATGAATTGCTCAACTTCTTTATTAAACGGAAACGATTTTAGTTGCATCGCATCAAGCACTACGTCTTGTTCACGCAATAAATCAATCGCTTCTTCCGAAGAATAAGTAGAAGTTCCAAAGAAAATCACCCCCAGCGGACTCATGTTTTTTTCTTGGTAAAAATATGGTTTTGGTACAATTTCTTTAGCTGTATCCCATTTTTTCTCCAAACGCTGCATATTTTTTACGTAAACTGCACTGTCTTCGGTATAAACTGCGTATTCGTCACGAGAAGTACCACGGGTAAAATACGAACCTTTGGTTGGGTGCGTACCTGGGTACGTACGGTACGGAATACCATCGCCATCAGAATCTAAGTAACGTCCAAAACGTCCCATATTTTCTAAATCTTCGGCAGTATAAACTTTACCTCGGTCATATTTACGTTCAGGATTCCATTCAAACGGCTCACTCATGTGGTCGTTCATTCCTAAATCCAAATCTGTCAAAACTATAATTGGCGTTTGTAGTCTTTCAGCCAAATCAAAAGCATCGGCTGTTAGTTCAAAACAATCTTTTGGATTACTCGGAAACAACAAAACGTGTTTTGTATCGCCATGCGAAGCATAAGCCGAAACAGTAATATCCGACTGCTGTGTACGAGTTGGCATACCCGTTGAAGGGCCAGTACGCTGCACATCAATCAAGACTGCAGGAATTTCAGCAAAATATCCTAAGCCTAAAAATTCATTCATCAACGAAACCCCTGGACCAGAAGTGGCTGTAAATGACCTCGCACCATTCCAATTAGCTCCGACAACCATACCGATTGCGGCAAGTTCATCTTCGGCTTGAACGATTGCAAAGTTTTTCTCGCCAGTTACTTTATCAGTACGGAATTTCTTGGCGTATTTTTCAAATTTCTCAACAACTGAGGTAGAAGGCGTAATCGGATACCATGCAGCAACTGTTGCACCTGCATAAACAGCTCCGAGTCCACAAGCTCCGTTTCCATCGAATAAGATTCTTTTGCCAACTAAATCACGTCTTTCAACACGAATTTCAAGTGGAAAAGTGAAATTTTCTTGTACATATTTTACACCGAGTTGCAGAGCCTGCACATTGAGTGCAACTAATTTTTCTTTTCCCTTGAATTGTTCGGCTAATAATTGTTCCAAAACCGTAAATTCAATATCTAATAGAGCAGATAATGCTCCGACGTAAATGATATTTTTGAATAATTGGCGTTGACGTGGGTCGGTATACTGTTCCATACAAATACCCATCAACGGAATTCCGAGATAAGTAATGTCTTCACGAATATATTCTTTGTGTAATGGTTTGGTGCTATCATATATAAAATATCCGCCCGAACGCACACTTTCCACATCTTTCATCATACTTTGTGGATTGACCGAAACCATCAAATCAATGCCTTCACGACGACCTAAATAGCCTTTTTCGCTTACACGCACTTCATACCAAGTCGGTAAGCCTTGAATGTTAGATGGAAAAATATTTTTTGGTGTAACAGGAACTCCCATCCTAAATATAGCTTTGGCAAACATACTATTAGCACTGGCCGAACCAGTTCCGTTTACGTTGGCGAAGCGTACTACAAAATCGTTTATTTTTGTCATGCTCCGAAGGAGATTTTTATTAATATATGCTTTAATCTATTCGCTTTAAGCTTTGTATTTGAATATAGTTTTTTGCTTAGAGCCTATTGCCTAATGCTGTCCGCAACCATGATGTGCTTTTGTTGTATTATAGAAAAACTTCTGCATATCCCATGCCGAAGTTGGACAACGCTCAGCACATAGGCCACAATGCAAACAAACATCTTCGTCTTTTACCATTACTCGTCCAGTTGCCGCCAAAGTATCAGACACAAGAAGGTCTTGGGCTAAGCGTAAAGACGGAGCCATGAGGCGTGTACGAAGATCTTCTTCGGTGCCATTAGTAGTAAATGTTATACAGTCGGTTGGACAAACATCCATGCAAGCATCGCATTCGATACAACGGTTTTCGGTAAAAACTGTCTGAATATCGCAGTTAAGGCAACGTTCGGCTTCTTTAAAACCCACTAATTTATCGAAACCAAGTTCAACCTCTTTTTTGCGGTCTTTCAATGTAAGTACTTTTTCAGCCTGTGGTACTACAAAACGGTCGTCGTTTGTCACGATGCTATCATAGCTCCATTCGTGGATTCCCATTTTTTGAGAAACCAAATTTGTAAATGGATTTGGACGAACATCAAGTGATTTTCCTTGACAGTATAGATCTATCGAAACTGCTGCTGAGTGACCTTGAGCAACGGCCGTAATTACATTTTTAGGGCCAAGAGCGGCATCACCACCAAAGAAAACTTTCTCGTTGGTTGATTGGAAAGTAAGGCTATTAACAGAAGGCATTTCCCATTTATCAAACTCGATACCTAAATCACGCTCAATCCAAGGGAAATAATTTTCTTGGCCAATTGCTACTAAAACATTGTCGGCTTCAATGAAAGCGTGAGGTTCGCCCGTTGGAACGAGTGAACGTTTACCCTTTTCATCATAAACAGCGTGAACTTTCTCGAAAGTCATACCTTTCAATTTGCCATTTTCTGAAACAAACGAAACTGGTACGTGATTATCAAGAATCGGAATGTCTTCATGCTGTGCATCTTCTTTTTCCCACGGTGAAGCTCTCATTTCGGAGAATGGACTACGAACCACTACTTTTACTTCTTCGCCACCTAAACGACGAGAAGTACGGCAGCAGTCCATTGCGGTATTTCCACCACCTAAAACAATAACCTTTTTACCAATTTGTTTCGTATGTTCAAATGCTACACTTGCTAACCACTCTATACCAACGTGTATATTGGCTTGACCTTCAGCACGACCTGGGAGATTGGATAAATCGCGTCCACGAGGAGCTCCAGTACCAATGAAGACCGCATCATAACCATCATCTAAAACACTATTCAAACTCGAAACATAGGTTTTGAAGTGTTGGTGAATACCCAAATTAAGGATATTATTCACTTCTTCGTCTAAAACTGATTCGGGCAAACGAAATGATGGAATTTGACTACGCATCATACCACCGCCTTTGATTTGTTCATCAAAAACGTGGATTTCATAGCCCAAAGGAGCTAAATCACGAGCAACTGTAAGTGAAGCAGGGCCTGCACCAATCAACGCTATGCGTTTTCCATTTCCTTTTATCGGAATTTTGGGGAGCAAATGTGTTATGTCACCTTTATTATCGGCGGCAACTCTTTTTAAGCGACAAATAGCAACTGGCTCTTCGTCAACACGACCACGACGACACGCTGGTTCGCATGGTCGGTCACAAGTTCGTCCTAAAACACCTGGAAAAACATTTGATTCCCAATTAACCATATAGGCTTCGGTGTATTTTTCGGCAGCAATGAGTCTGATGTACTCAGGCACAGGTGTATGAGCTGGGCAAGCATACTGACAATCTACGACCTTATGATAATATTCGGGGTCGTGCACATTTGTTGGTTCCAAGGATTGGATAGTTTTAGATTGAAATTGGGACGTAAAACTACTTATTTTTAAAAAGCAGTGCCAAATATTATTTTGTTAAGTATTAAAAGTGGCAATGATTATATAGTTTTTTGTTAATTTAATACAAGTTTTACATCTGCTTCAACTCACTGACCAACTTTGATAAAACGCCTTTGGCATCGCCAAAAAGCATACTTGTTTTTGGTTGGTAGAAAAGAAGGTTGTCGATGCCAGCATAACCTGCATTCATACTTCGTTTGTTTACAATGATATTTGTTGCATTTTCAACATCCAAAATTGGCATTCCGAAAATCGGTGAAGAAGGGTCGGTTTTAGCGGCTGGATTTACCACGTCATTTGCACCAACGACTAAAACCACGTCGGTATTAGCAAATTGTGGATTAATATCTTCCATTTCAACCAACTTATCGTATGAAACATTACTTTCTGCCAAAAGTACATTCATGTGACCCGGCATACGACCTGCAACAGGATGGATGGCATAAACTACTTCTACACCACGCTCTTCGAGTAGTAGCTCTAGTTCGTGAATCACGTGTTGGGCTTGTGCAACAGCTAAACCATATCCTGGCACGATTACTACTTTCTTAGCATAATTCATCAAAATAGCTGTATCAGAAATGGAAATATCTTTGATACTACCATTGATATTTGCTGCTGTACCGGTTGCTGCACCTCCACCAAATGCCCCAAAAATCACATTACTTAATGGGCGATTCATAGCTTTGCACATCGCCAAAGTCAAGATTGTTCCAGCCGAACCTACTAAGATTCCACCCGTGAGCATAACTTGGTTTTGGTATAAAAATCCACCAAAAGCGGCAGCTAAACCTGTAAATGAATTGAGCAATGAAATAACTACTGGCATGTCTGCTCCTCCAATTGGAATTACAAATAACACACCATAAACCAAAGCGAAAACAAATAATAAAACTACCAAAAAAAGATGCTCAGGTTGGTCATAAACAATATATGTTCCGAACAAAACGAGGGCAATCATCACAACCGTATTCAGAATATTATACTTAGGGATTCTGATTGGCTTTTTCATTGTTTCATTGAGTTTCAAGAAAGCAATGACGCTTCCGCTAAATGAAACCGAACCGATAATAAGACCAGCAATAATTGTTGCTAATGCACCAGTTTTGCCAAGATTATGCTCATATTCCATTAAACCGATGATAGCAGCACAAGCTCCGCCCATTCCGTTGAAGAGCGAAACGAGTTCTGGCATTTTGGTCATTTGTACTTTGCTTGCTGTTAACCAACCAGCAACCGTTCCTACTCCGATTGCGGCCAAAATCAATATGATTTTGATTGGCTCACGCGTGGTATAACCGTCGGCATGGTTGTATAATAAGATAGTGCCAATAATTGCCAATGTCATACCAAATGCCGCATAAAGATTGCCTTTACGAGCCGAATCTGGATGGCTTAGCATTTTTAAACCAAGCACAAAAGTTACCGAAGCAACTAAATAAATAATGTCAAGTATATATTTTATTTCCATTGTTAGTAAGGAACTCCATATTTTAGCCCTCCCTGTTCCCTGAGCGTAGCCGAGTGGATGGGAGAGTTGGGTTATTTTTTCTTTTTAAACATTTCTAACATTCTATCAGTAACAGCAAAGCCACCGACCACATTAAGTGTGCCGAATACCACGGCAACGAAACCAAGTGCCAAAGCCAAGATGTTTTCGGCAGGAGTATTGAGCATGACAATTATTGCCCCGACAATCACGACTCCGTGAATGGCATTTGCACCACTCATCAATGGGGTGTGAAGCACAGCAGGCACTTTTCCGATAACCTCAACACCTACAAAAACAGACAATATAATGATATATATCATCTGAATGTTTTCGCCGAGAAAATTTATTATTTGATTCATATTATTTTTTGCTTTAAGCTTTTAGCTATACGCCATTGGCTTTTTTGAGAAATTAATTTTACAGGTTGGATTTTGCTTGTTGCCTAAAGCGTATTTCTTAAGGCTTTATAATGTTCCCTTCATGCACAATCAATGAGCCTTTGGTTATTTCTTCCTCCATTTCCCACTTGAAGCCATCTTTTGTGGCGAGGTGAAGCAAGAAAGTAGCAATGTTTTTGGCATAAAGTTCACTGGCATTGAGTGGTAGCATCGACGGAATATTTGCTTCTCCGACAATGGTTACACCGTGCTTTTCGACGATTTTAGCAAATTCACTACAAGCACAATTGCCACCTTGCTCAACTGCCATATCGACTATTACTGAGCCAAATTTCATGTTTTTTACTACTTCTTCTGGAATCAACATTGGAGCTTTTTTTCCAGGAATTAATGCTGTTGTAATAACTAAATCGGCTTCGCAGATATGTTTTGAAATTACTTCCTGTTGTCTTTTCAAGAATTCTTCCGAAACACCTTTTACATAACCCCCTTCGATTTTGACAGACTCATCACCTTTTACTTCGATGAATTTTCCACCCAAAGATTCAACCTGTTCTTTTGTTTCGGGACGAATATCGCTTACCTCAACTACAGCACCAAGACGTTTTGCCGTAGCAATTGCCTGTAAACCTGCAACACCCGCACCCATAATAACTACTTTTGCAGGTTTGATTGTGCCAGCGGCTGTCATTAATAAAGGAAAGATTTTACCCAAATGATACGCACCAATAATAACGGATTTATATCCTGCCAAGTTGGCTTGAGAACTCAAAGCATCCATTTTTTGGGCTCGTGAAATACGAGGGATAGCATCAACCGAAAATGCCGAAATGCCTTGCTTTGCGGCTGCATCGAGCATTGCTGGATTGGTGGCGGCATACATGAAAGAAATAGCCACAGCACCTTTCTTCATGTCAGCAATCTCTTCGGTTGTAAGAGGGTTTACTTTCAGCAATACATCGGCTGCGGCGAGCAATGTAGATTTATCATTTTGAATAGTTACTCCGACGGCTGCATAGGCTGTATCGTCAAAGAAAGATGTTTTTCCTGCATCATGCTCGAGGTGGCATTCAAATCCTGCTTGGATTAATTGTTTGCAGACTTCTGGCGTGAGAGCTACTCGACGTTCAAATGGTTTGGTTTCCCTAATTACGGCTAATTTCACAGTGATTTTGGTAAAAAAATGTTTGATTAAGCAAAGTAGAAGTATTTCAATTATTTATCAAAACATTTATTAAATAATTTTCAGATGAACCATAAAATCAAAATGACTCTGGCTCATAATCAATCGGTAAAAATTCACCCATTTTCTCCATTCCCCAATGTCCTTCAAACAAAACTGCAAGTGGACTAATCAAATGCCCCGTTGTTTCGATTAAAGTTCGAGGTTCTAAAAGTGTCATAATTGAAACCTGTGGAGCATCTTTTTTGCCTAAATGAGCAAATTGAGGTTCTTCAAATTCTCGTTCATAGAAAATGTATAAATAGTTTTCAAAATTAAGATAGGCATTTTGCTCTTTTACTTCAAAAATACAGTTTTCGTCTAAGGGCAATTTTTGTAAATACTGTACATAAGATGAACGTTTTGGAGTAGGAACTTTGTGCAACCAAAAATCTTTGCTAAGTAGAATATCAGTGGAATCTATTTCTTTTTTTTGTGTAGATGTATGCTGAATAATATTGCCCAAACTATCTTTGATTTCGGGAAAAAGAGGAACTATGAAAAAACGTTTTTCTTCCCGAAGCATCGTATATATTTTATATCCGGCATTTGCCCAATCATAATTGATGGTTGATTTGAAAAAATGCTGTGGCGAACCAAAATAAGCTTTTTCTCTGTTTTCGTGCCATTTCAATAACTTTTTGTTGTTTTTTGTAGTCATTTCCTGAAAAAATGGAAATCCATAATATGAAACATAGTTTTGAGAAAAACTATACTTAAATTCCTCCAATTGGTATTTAATAGTAAAACCCAAGGCACGATTTTCAATCTCCAAAGGCTCTTCGGCCTTGATTGTCAACTCCGATTCATCATCGCTTATCGAAAACCAAAGCACTTTCGGGTTCTTTAAAATACAATATTCTGAAAAAGCCGTTCGACCTAAGAAATGTTCTTTAAAAAGCGGATAATATCTCTCAAAACCATTTTTAAGCCTTTTTATGGTAACGCCTTGCAGAACAATAGCATTGGACGAAAGAATAATTAGTAGAGGCTTTCGGAGTGTATCGGCCTTTATTTTGATAGAAATAGTTTCGTAACCAATAAAACTCACCACCAAATCAAGTACGCCCGCAGGCACATTGGTTAGTTTAAATCGGCCTTTATCGTCTGCTTGTTGACCTTTGGTTGAGTTGCTGATAAATACATTGGCAAATGAAAGTGGTTTTCGCTCATCTCCACTGACTACCCTGCCTTCAATGTTTCGTTGGGCAAAACTCAATAAAGGAAAACACAAATAAATGCTATAATTAATGAAACACTTGAAAGACATTTGCAATAAAATATAATAAGGATACAAATTAATCACTAATAAATGATATTCTTATGAGTTTAGTGCAAGAATTATATAGAAGACTTGAAAATATATTTTTTGAAATCGATAGGTTTTTTCCAGCTTTGGTCAGAAATCAATCAATCTTGGAAGAGCAAAAGAAAATAATAAAGCATTATTAAAACGATGACATTACGGTTGTTTGGCAGCCACATAGCTGGATTCACTTTTCTATTTGTTTCAGACGTTTACAAATGTTTTTAATCAGCAAAAACGCCCATAAAAAACCTTTGAACGTGCTGAAAGTGAGGCTATTATGAAGCAAATTAATGATTGCCCATCGTTGGCATTGACGTATATTAAATCCGCTGAAGAACCATAAAAAAAAGTAAAAGAGCGTAGAAATAATTAAATTCTACGCTTTTTTATGTTATCATTATTTAAAAAATCAATCTTTAATTCCTTCTGCTTTTTCTTCCGCCAATTTTCGTTTTTCTTCTCTTGCCGAAATAATAATACTTATTTCGTACAAAATATAAAGTGGGAAAGCTACTAAAATCTGACTTGTAACGTCAGGCGATGGTGTGATAATTGCTGCCACAATCAAGATAACTACCACGGCGTGTTTGCGATAAGTCCGCATAAATTCTGGTCCGATTACACCGATTTTTGTCAAAACAAAGATAGCTACTGGTAATTGGAAGGCTATTCCACAAGCCAGCGTAAGAGTTGCCAAAATTGAGATATATGAGCCAATATCAAACTGATTTTTAATAGTTGGGTCAATCTGGAAATTAACTAAAAAGTTGATAGCCAGCGGTGAAACAATGTAATAACCGAAAAATACACCTGAGAAAAACAAGAATGTTACGTAGAAAACTGCTCCACTAGCCGACTTAGTTTCCTTAGGTTTCAGACCTGGTTTTACGAATCGCCAAATCTCCCAAAATACATAAGGAAACGCAAAAACTAAACCGATGATTGCCGATGAGGTAAGAGCCATTACAAACTGTCCTGAAACTTCACGACTCATTAGCTCAAATTTGAGTTCGCTAACACAAAGCCCTGGAGCTCCAACCATATCACCTAACTTACACAACATTCGGTAAGTCCAGAAATCAACTTTTGCAGGAGCTAAAATGACTTTGCTATAAATATCACCGATGAAAACAAAAGCAATCACCATGAAAAATACAATCGCAAGTGCTGCACGGATTAAATGCCAGCGAAGTTCTTCGAGATGGTCAAGAAAACCCATTTCTTTGCCTTCCGATTCTTTTTCGTCGTCGTCGTAATCAAAATAGGGTGTTTGGTCTAAAGGCATATTGAAATTGTTAATGATTAATGTTTAATTGTTAATGTAAATTATTTACGTCAATCATTAAACATCAATCATCAATCATTAAGCATTAATAATTATTTACTTGCAGTAGTATCAGCTTTTACTTTACCTGATTTTTTATCTTCTGTGTATTTTTTGTTTAATCCTACCAATACAGATTTCGTGATATCTAAATCTTCTTTGGCATATAATACACCGCCACCTTTAGAATAACCGATTACCATGTCATATTTATCGCCAGCGTTGAATTCCTTCAAAAATGCTTGAATATTATTCAATACATCTTCGGTTTTTTTGCCATCTTCTTTCGCTAAATCTTGAGCGGCCTTATCACGATAAGCCATGATTGATTGCTCTTCTTGTTGCAATTGAGCTTGAGCAGTTTGTCCTTGCTCTTGTGTCATACCACCTTGTTGTACTTTTTGTTGGAAAAACGCTACTTTATTTTGAAAGTTTTTTGCTTTGTTAGCAATGTCAGTTTCAAGACGGAAACGCTTATTTTCAGAAGATTTTACGATGTCTTTATAGTAATCGTATTGATTTAAAAGTGTGTCAGTATTTACATAAACAATACGGCCAGCCACTTGCTTGCCTCCTGATGTTGCCGTAGAAGCAGATTTGTCACAACCCCAGATAATTACTGAAAGTAAAAGAACTACAATAGAAAGATTTTTCATGAGAAATTGAATTTGTAAACAAGCTAAGGAGTAAATGACAAATGAATCTTTGACTCAGAAAGCTATTCGTGATGTTTTTTAAATGGTTTTTGAATAAATATAGTTTGCAAATATAAAAAAATCCCCCCGATTCGGAGGGATTTTCAAGAGTTTTATTTGAAAAACTGCCTAAAATGGTAGCCAGCCATAGCAGAGAGCCCTGCAACCTGAGACCCAATAATGGCCATAATCACAAAAAATGTTGGAGTTTCGGGCAGAATTTTCAAAAACTTGATATTTTCAGAAAATAAACCTGCGATTTTATGCAGCATAATTCCATCATTATTCAAATTTAAATAAAAAGCATAGCCTACCCATAGTGTGGAGATAGCTCCAGCGGCAGCGGCATACGCTCCAAAAGCCGTTTTTGATTTCCATGCACAGATGGCAAATGCAATGGGGGCTATCACCCACCACGGTAAAAAGTATTGTGCAACAGCACTGACGATTAATATGATAATGTAAGTCATTTCTTTAAGTTAAGAGCGCTAAGTTTAGACGGGGCCGCCCGTGCGGTTCTGAATTCAGAATAGCGAGAAAACTCACTTAGAACTCTGAACCGCATATCCGGCTCTGTCTAAATTCAGAACTATTTTTTAATTATTTTAACTGTTCCTGAAATTCGGCTGCTTTTATATTCTTTCGACTTCATAAAAAGTAGCTCGTTAAGTTCGCCTTTTGCCCATTTATCAATCATATTGTCGTAGAATGGACTCGCTGGATTACCCGACTGTCCGCCTGGGTAAAGACCATAAGCTTTTGGCCAATCTTTGTCGAGTTGTACAACCATTCTCCATGATGGGCCGTTTAGTTCGGTTGTTGCATTCACAATTCCTGCTCCACCACCATTCGGAATATCTTGGCGGCCAAATCCTGACAAACGCCCTAAATGATTGATATCCGTACTTTTTACTTTATTCCATGCCCAATTTTCTGGACTCATCGACCCGTGTTTCAGCGTCAAAGAATCGATGCTGGCTTTGAAACTATGTTTTACGACGTCCTGCAAAGTTTCTTGTTTGTCTTTAGTCGAAACATCATCAAACCATTTGGCAGTTGGTTCTTTCACCACCATATCCCACATTCGGTTGCGTGAAGGATAAGTCATCGGAGATTTGAGATCTTTCATCGGAAACTCATCTTCAAAAACTATATAGCGAAGTTCTTTTATCCAACGCTCAAAGATGGTTGCACCTACTTCGTTAGCATCGTTTTTCATATTCCATTTTGCCAAAGTCTGATAGGCTGGATTATTAGTTTCTGTTGAATCAGCATTCAAAATCTTCATCAAAACTGGCAAAATCCGACGTGCTTCTACATTAAAATTGTCATTTTGAAGCATTCTCAGACTATCAACGGTAGCTTTATGCATTTTTTCGAGGCGTTCGTTGATTCTAATCGCACGCTCGCTCGGAGCAAATCTCCAACCTAAATAATAAGGATAAGTCGGGTCGGTCGAAAATTGATTGGCCGAACTAACAAAACCTCTTGCTGGATTTTTCACTTTCGGATTTTGGTCAACAGGAATCCAACTTTGCCAATCGTGGGCAGGATTTGAGCCATCCATGATAAACTTGCCTTGTTCTTTCCATTTTAAAGGCAATTTGCCGTTTGGAGAAATCGAAATATCGTTTTGGTTACTCGCAAACACAAAGTTTTGAGCAGGAGCAACATAATAGGTCAGAGCCTTGTGATAGTCATCGTAGTTTTTTGCACGATTTAGGTAATAAAAGGCCATTAAATCAGTACCTTCTTTTTCAAGAGCTACCCAACGCATGGCATGTCCGACAGGAACATTTTGATTAATGTTTTTGTCAGAAGCTGAATTATAAACAATCGGACCATGATGCGTGCTGAAAACTGTATCTTTCAAAGATTCTGGGCGACCTTTCACCACAAATTCTTCTACTCGCATCGAAGTAGCTTTCCATGCACCATTATACCAATATTCTTTTTTTGTATTGTCTTTAAACTTGATTTGGTAAAAATCCATTACGTCAGAGCCAACATTTGTTACGCCCCAAGCAACATCTTTATTAAAACCAATCACAACCCCAGGAGCTCCTGGCAAACACGCACCGTAAACATTCATGGTTGGTGTGCAGAGTTGCATCTGATACCAAATCGAAGGCAAAGTAAGCTGCAAGTGAGGGTCATTGGCCAAAATTGGCAAGCCTGTTGCCGATTTTTCGCCACCAACTGCCCAGTTATTGCTACCAATTTCGGGCGAATGTTGCGGCACACTGAACGCCACGGTTTCGCTAGTAGATAAGGTGGCGGTTGTCTGAGCTGGCACCGCTGGCACTTGCACAGGCGTAAAATTCCACTTTGTACCAATCGGAATTATTGGAGATTCATTACTCGGATAATTTGGAAATAAATCTTTCACAACATCCATTCCATATTTTGAAAGAGCATTCGACATACGGAAATCATCGCTGCCACCGTTTAGCACGTTACGCATATTCATCATCATCAGAATGGTTTTGTAAGGCGACCATTCTTCGGGCTGATACCCAATGATTTTGTATTCGACAGGAAGGTTCTTGTATTTTAATTGCTTGATATAAGCATTCACGCCGGCAGAGTAAGCGTTTAACACTTCATCAAAAATTTTGTTGGTTTTACCGTTTTCATAGACTTGCTTTGCGGCATCGGCCATGCCCATTCGACGACTGTAACGGTCGAGTTCTAAGGCACGCTCGCCTACAACTTCGCTCAAACGACCAGAAGCAGCGAGCGTATAAAACTCCATTTGCCACAGTCGGTCACGAGCCATTAAATAGCCTTGTGTAAAATAAGCGTCATGGTCGTTTTTGGCAAAAACGTGCGGTACTCGGTTATCATCGAAAACAACATTAACTTCGTCTTGTACGCCATCAAGTTGGAGGTCGGTTGGAGGAAGATTGAGTTTTGATTCTCCGTTTTGCCAAAAGCCCTCGAATGGACTAAAGAGTCGCCCGAGAGCGGGAATTGCTCCGAGTGGACGGTTCAAGGCATAGGTCAATCCAGCCGCAGCTAATAGACTTATGATAAATTTTACGAATTTCATTGAATTGGTTAAGGATGTTTAGAAGTTTAACGATTGCGAAAGTAGAAAAAAAGCATGAATATTTTATTCTTTAATGAGTTTTTAGGACTTTTTTGTGAGAAAAGTCTGTTCTCTTTCAAAAGATTTAAATTAATGAGCCGATTCCTTTTCTTGATTTTTCTTATGTTTTTATCGAAAACCACCAACGCACAAGTAAAAAGTAAAGCTTTTGATAGCTTATTGAATGTAATGGTCACAAAATCAGTTCCGACGGTTGGTTGTGAAGATATTAAGAAAATGAAAAATGTAGTACTGCTCGATACTCGTGAAAAGCGAGAATATGAAGTGAGTCACCTAAAAGATGCTCATTGGGTGGGTTTTGAGAACTTTAATTTGAAAAGCGTTGCTGCCATTCCGAAAGATGCCAATATTGTAGTTTACTGCTCGATTGGGGTGAGAAGTGGCAAAATTGGCGAAAAATTAATGCAAGCAGGCTTTACAAACGTCCATAATTTTTATGGAAGTATTTTTGAATGGGTCAATCAAGGAAACCCAATCTATGACATGACTGGAAAACCCACCAACAAAATACACGGCTACAACTGGAAATGGGGCGTTTGGTGCAATAAGGGCGAGAAAGTCTATGAATAAGTGGTTATATTAAGGAATATTCGATTTTACAGTTATAACTTAATAGCGTTTTTTATAAAGGTAAAGTTGTTTTTATGGCTTAAATACTGAGTATTAAGCTGCGAAACAAATTTTGCTACTATTGCAAATTTTGACTAACTTTTGCGGGAATATAATTAAATCACCCCTTTATAAATCGAATCAACAAAACTTCAATTAATAAAAAGGTCAAGGCAAGCATCACGCAATATTTCCAAAGTGGTGTACCTATATTGTTTTCTTGAAAGGTTTTTACGAAATCTCCATCAAGTAGGTTATCGAAAATGGTGATATTTTTTTGTCCTGCAAAGAAAGTTCTTAGTTCTTCGGGGGTATAAAAATCCATTTTAGATTCTTCATTGTCGTGATTGAGAGCCAAAAGTTTTTCAGTTTTTCCGTCTAATTGCAATTCATAATAGCCAGACTCAAGCACTTGATTATCTGATAGTTGCGAAGACTTCGGCAATTCTAAAGTAAGCCTGTTTCCTAGGATTCGTTGCACTGGAATTAACTCAATTTTATTATTCAGAGTTGAAACATTTTTAAGTTTATATATAGCATTTTTTTTGACATTCGGTAAATCTAAGTTGATACTTCCTTCGCTAAAATTATAAGCGGCACGCTCTTGTTTCGTACTCATCGAGGCAATTTTAAACATCGTTGGCACAAAGAAAGCGTGTTCGGCGAAGTTTCCGTAAGGCTTATCGAGTGGCGATGCACAGACATATACACGCCCCTGCGAAGCCTGTGTAGAGGTAATGAAATTTTGCATATTCTTAAACGTCAAAATCCTCTCCCCCACTCCACTCCAAGTCCATGTGGGCTGCATTGTTGGTGTATTTACAACCCCTTGCGAAGTTGTGCGTTCAAAAACATCAATGTAAAAAGGATTTTGTCGGTTCGGTTCGGCAATCGCTTGTTGACTTTGTGCTAAAATTGGCTGGTTATTTAGGATAATTCCTTGAATACCAAATCCGCTCAAAAACTGGCCGTATGATACAATATCGGGTCTTGCCGAAGGGAAAATCAAGAGATTTCCACCATTTCTCACAAATTCTTCAAGACTTGTACGGAAAGTACCTGCCACAACTTCTAAACCTTCCAAAACTATTAAATTAGCATTTTTAAATTGTCCAACATCGACATTTGTGGCACTATATGCTCGGTAATTGAAAAGGCTATCGTTATCGAAGACTTTCCCGATATAATCTGCCGCACTGCGTTCTTGATAGAGATGCAAAACTTGGATTGTTGGGGAAGCATTCAACACAAAATAATAATCATTATCAAACGTAATCGGTTGGTCATCGAACGAAACTTTTCCACGATGAAAACCTTTATCTTTTACTGTGAAGTTGAAAGTTGCCGTTGCCGAACCATTTGGAGCAATATCCACCGAAGCCGTTGAGGCTTGGGCGTTATCAATAAATAGTTTTATTGGCAGTTTTTCTACTTCTTCACTTCCCGAATTGAATACTTTTACGTAAAGAATGTTATTCTGCATTTCACGAATAAAGGGCGAGGCCAACCAAACCGAATCTGTGAAAACATTTTGATTTTTTTTGCCTTGTACTGGCACTAAAAACAGTTTATTGAGCGAGTCTAACTTGATTTTACTTAAATCTCCCGATGTACTTTTTTGAAAATCAGAAAACCAAAAGAACTGGTTATTGGCACTCGGATTATGCTTTTGGGCTAAATTATTTTGGCGTTTATAAATATTTTCATAGGTTCGTGGATTTGACGAAAAACCTACCGAAGTAAGACGGTCTTTTACTTTTGTTCCATTTGTTACCACTTGGTCTTCTCCCGAAAAATCGTTTGTAACCAATTGAATATTAGGAGATTGACGAAATAGTGTAAGCAATTCATCAATTTTTGTAATGGCTAAATCAAGATAACGTTTGTTTTCGGTGGTGTTTTGCATACTCAACGAGTTGTCGAGATAAAGGCTATTGACGCCCAAACCCGAACTACGATTTGCAGAAGCATTTTTTGCAGGTAAAAAAGGTTGTGCAAAAGCTAAAACCAAAAACAACAAAAACAAAAGTCGGGAGGCCAAAATGAGCCATTGTTTTATGCGACGAAACGAACTCGTTTGGGTTTCGACGGCCTTCAAGAATGCCACATTTGTAAAGAAAACACGCTTGGTTCGACGAAAATTGAATAAATGAATAATCAAAGGCACGGAAAGTGCCAATAAACCCCAAAGAAAAGTCGGAAAAAGAAATTGCATATCACCCCAAAGATTACGAATCCCGCCCCTAAAGAGCTTAATTTTTTTTGTTTATAACTTCTAACGTAAAAGTCTGAAAATACTTTCAATAAATTGTTATACTTTCTTTAATCTTTAGAACGAAACAAGCTCTCTACGGAAAACCGTTTCGTTCCACAAAGAAATGCCAATTATTATGCCAAAGCAAATCATATAGATTTAATGATTGGTCACAAAGCTGATGGAGTTCGTCACATTAGTTTTTGTTTTAAACACCAGTGTGATATTTTTGAATCAGTTTTTTTTACAAAAACTGCAATCAAACACACCAACATGACAACTCAACAATTTAAAGTATTTCAGATTATTTCAGGAAGTATAATGATTTTATCGCTCATAACTTATCTATATATGGATTGGAAACTTGGTTACAAAGGCTCATACTATTTTCTAACGAAAGCCATTTTTCAATTATCTTTAGCTTCAATTTCGCATTTTAGCATGATAAATCTCAAAGATAATCACCCAGAAAAATACAACCCGACTTTACACAAAATTTTAGTGGGCACTTGGGGTATTATGGGACTTCTTCAAATTATTGATTTTATCACAAATTATATTTGAAAAATGTTAAAAAATTACATAAAAACCTTTGGCTCAGAAAATAACCCTTTATGGCAACAAAAAACACGAAGTTTTTTTCAAAATTATAGCGTTTGGGTTTTGGTGATTTTGAGTATTGGAGTATTTCTCTATGGCACAAATACAGATGAAATTTTTAAAAATATTTCAGCAGGATATTACAGTGATTGTAACTGTGATAAACCTAAAAAAGAAGAAATGGGAATTGGAAAAATCATTGGATTAACAACAATAATTTTAATGTTTCTTCTATTTATAATCTTTATTTTGAGTCTATTTGCCAAACTTTTTTACTCTTTCTTCTTCCGATATATTCTACAAAAAAGCAAGACTTCATACATCATCTTGTTTGTGGTTTGGCTTTTAATTTTATATAATTTGTTTTGGGAAAGCACCCTCTATTTTTTTGAGCATTCATCAGTTTTTAGTAATAAAAAGACTTATACATTAACAGATTATCAAGAAATTGCAGCCTCTGTTTTTTCCTATTTTTTCTTGCTTTTTATCGTTGCTTATGGCTTGATTAAGAATTTCGTTAAAAATAGTAAGGAAAGAGCGGAACTCATTTCTCAAAAATTTAATGCTGAAACACAAGCACTAAAAGCACAAATAAACCCTCATTTTTTGTTTAATGTACTAAATAATCTCTACGGAACGGCCATCGTTGAAGATAGCCCAAAAACTGCCGAAGGTATTCAACAGCTATCGAGTATCATGCGGCACGTAGTAGAAGGCACTAAAAACGAACGAATTTCAGCCGAAAAAGAAGTGCAATTTCTGTACGATTTTGTTGAATTAAACAAAATGAGAATCCCGAAGCGAGATAATATCAAGATAAATATAAACATTGATTTCGACGAACAACCGACTCAAATTGCTCCACTTTTGGTGATTCCGTATATCGAAAATGCTTTCAAATACGGCATCAGTATTGCTCAAGAAAGTTTTATTGACTTGAATTTTAAGATAAAAGACCAAAAGCTGAGTTTTTCGTGCCGAAATAGTATTATCAAACAGTTTGACAAACTCGAAGTCGGTACTTCGACTGGCATCGAAAATACCCAACGTCGCCTTTCCCTCAACTATCCTCACAAAAATTCATTAAGAATATCCAACGAAAATAATATCTTTGAAGTCTCGCTGGAAGTGAATTTGAAGTAAATCGAAAATCTATAACCACAACTACTCAATGCTAAAAGCAATTGCTATAGATGATGAGCCAATGGCTCTTGAAGTAATCAAAGCCCACTCAAAAAAAGTTACTTTTCTTGATTTGCAAGAAACTTTCGTTAGTGCCATGGAAGCATTGGATTTTCTAAAGAAAAATCCGTGTGATTTGGTATTTCTTGACATCAATATGCCCGATATCACTGGACTTGATTTCTCGCAACTTTTACCAAAAAACACATCAGTAATTTTTACAACCGCTTACTCACAATATGCAGTAGATGCTTTCAATATCAATGCCCTCGATTACCTTTTAAAGCCTATTGACTTTAGTAGATTCATGAAGGCTTGCCAAAAAGCTTATGAGAAGATCAACGAACAAGCACCAAAAATTCCATATTTATTCGTGAAAGATGGCTATGATTTGGTTAGAGTTAGCATCGAAAACCTACTTTTTGTAGAATCAGAAGGTAATTATCTAACTTTTAAGGAATCTGACAAGAAGACAGTTACTCGCATGACCATGACCGAAGCAATCGAAATGCTGCCAAAATCTGAATTTTTCAGAGTACATAAGTCGTTCGTTATTAATCTCAATCACGTTAAAAAAATCGAACGTCATCAAGTTTGGGTAGATACAGAAGCCGTTCCAATTGCCGCCAATTATCGTGATGAATTGATGGAAGTTTTGAAGAAAATTTGGATGGTGAAATGAAAAAAACTACAAGTATTAGGCTGTATACCATATGCCGTAGGCTCTTGGCTGTAGGCTATTACGAAAAGAGTTATTTTAAAGGCTTAAAGCATAGAACCTAAAGCATATAGCATTAAAATTAATAAATAAGCACCATCATACTCCTTGCTCCATGAGCTCCAATAACCAATGATTGCTCAATGTCGGCAGTTTTTGAAGGCCCTGCTATAAAAACACCGTAATTACCAATGTCTTCAAGTTTGTCGTAGGCTTGCTGCATATTTGCGACGATATTATTTTTATCAAGCACCAAAACCAAATGTTGCGTAATAAAAGGCAAAGCACGATTAAGCATATTACTTTCAGGTACCCAAACTGTACCATTTTCCGCAACACCTATTTCTCCTTGAATAACCGCCAAATCAACTTGCTCTAAAATCTCTTTGGTCGTATCAAGATTTACGGCAACATTTGCTTTAACAATATCAGAAGCTACATTTACTAAATCATGATAATATTTATCAATTGCTTCTTGACATTCAGCTTTTGTAGTAAGTTCCACAGCCGTTCCCCCAATACCTTCCAGTACGGTTTTGAACCGCTCAATGCTTCCATCACCTTCAAAAATTGGCACATTTGGCAATGTTACCAACGTTGGTTTATTGCTTGCAATACTCGCTAATATTTTTTCTCTGCTGGTCATTTTTCTTTTTTGACTTAGGTACATCCCCAGTCCGCCTTCAAAGTGGAATTTGCTACACGAGAACAAATTTTTATCCGAGAACAAATTCCCCCTTTGAAGGGGGAAGCCTGACTTGCGTAGCTGTCGGCGGGGGATGTATTTATTTATTTCCTATTTTCCTCGTACCATTCCTTAAAACTCTGCTTTGGAGCATCGGGCAATTCTCTTGCTTTTGCCCATGGATTCATACTTTGATTATGCGTCAATCCATGTGGTAAAATTCGCAAAGCTCCACGAGCCAATTTTCCACTCAAATTATATACTTTTGGCATCGAAAGCACTTTTGCCATACCTTTCATTGCCCATTTTTTTGCGGCAGGAAGTTCGTTAGCTTGCCCTACAATTTGCCTCCATTTATAAAGTTGTACGTGAATATCAATTTTGACAGGGCAAACATCGGAGCATGAACCACAAAGCGTAGAAGCAAAAGGCAAACTTTTATGCTTGTGCAAATCAATGTTTGGCGAAAGAATCGCACCGATTGGACCAGGCACTGTAAAATCATAGCTATGTCCGCCACTACGGCGATAAACTGGGCAAGTATTCATACAAGCTCCGCAACGGATACACTTTAATGAACTTCTAAAATCCTCTCTACCCAGTTGTTGCGTTCTGCCATTATCCACAATCACGATGTGCATTTCTTTTCCTTCGACTGGCTTTGTAAAATGCGAAGTATAAGTTGTAACTGGCTGACCAGTAGCACTTCTGGCGAGTAATCGTGTATAAACCGATAAATGATGTAACTTTGGAATTATCTTTTCAATGCCCATACAAGCGATATGAACTTTAGCTAAATTTACGCCTAAATCTGCATTTCCTTCGTTGGTACAAACTACAAAACTACCAGTTTCGGCAATCGCAAAATTTATGCCTGTTAAAGCCACATCGGCCGCTACAAATTTTCCTCTTAGGTGCTGACGTGCCGCTTCTGTCAAAATTTGGGGGTCTTTTTCGCCTTTGGTTGTACCCAAATGTTTGTGAAAAGTTTCGCCAACGTCTTCTTTTTTGAGGTGAATGGCGGGCAATACGATATGACTCGGTGGTTCGTTTCTGAACTGCACGATTCGTTCACCCAAGTCGGTATCTACTACATCAATATTGTTTTTTTCTAGAAAACCATTCAAATGGCATTCTTCGGTAAGCATTGATTTGCTTTTCACCAAACGAGCGTTTCTTCCCTCAACTTTGCATGAGTTTTTGATAATTTCCATCACAATTTGATTATGCTCGGTAGCATCAGCTGCCCAATGCACTTTTACACCATTTTTTGTGGCATTTTCCTCAAATTCGATAAGATAATTATCAAGATTGCTTAGTGTATGGTCTTTGATTTCGGACGCAAGGGTGCGTAAATCCTGAAATTCGGGAACTGGATAAACCGCTTTGTCTCGTTTTTGACGCACAAACCAAAGCGTTTCGTCGTGCCAAGTTGTACGCTCGAAATCTTTGTTGAAAGCTTCGGCTAATTCTGGGTGATCTGGGTGGTTCATGGTTGATTTCCGTTCAAAATTTCAGCAATATGCATTACTTTTATTGGAGCGTTTTGGCGTTTTACGATGCCTTCGAGATGCATCAAACATGATACATCTCCTCCTGTCAAAACCTTCGTTCCGTTACGAAGATGGTCAGCAATTCGGTCTTGTCCCATGCGTGCCGAAACTGCTTCTTCGGTTACACAAAACATTCCTCCAAAACCACAACATTCATCATTACGCTCCAATTCGGTTAATTCGATGCCATTCAATTTTCTTAGTAATTTTGAAATTTGTCCATCTCGTACGCCCGTAATTTCGGAAGCATTGGCTTGGCGGAGTCCACGCTGACCGTGGCAACTCAAATGCAAACCAACTTTGTGCGGAAAACTATTAGGAATTTCTTCAATTTTTAGCACGTTTTCTATAAAATCCACCAATTCATAAATTGATTTTCTGACTTTCTGAACGGCTGGCGTTTGTTCAATTATATCGTAATGTTTTTTGATATGATAAGTACAACTGCCCGAAGGCGTAACGACATAATCAAATTCAGAAAATGTTTCTACAAAATGTTCGTAAACACCTTTAGAATCTTGCTCGCAACCACCGTTGGCCATAGGCTGCCCACAGCAAGTTTGTTTCATAGGAAACACAACTTCTACACCCAATTTTTCTAATAATTGCAAGGTTGAAACACCCACATTAGTATAAAATTGGTCAACGTAACATGGTATAAATAGGGCTACTTTCATATTTTTAAGGTAAAAGGTCTGTACCGAAGGTCTGACCTTTTGGCAGTTGAGGTTTCTAATTTTCGTGTGATACTATGCGGTCAGACCTTCGGTGCAGACCGAAACGACAAAAACAGTCAAAAACTAAAAGAAATATTTTTTAAATTTTTCATCAACAATCTTGCAAGATTCTTCATAAAAGTTTTCTATTGAGATATTCAAAAGTTCGATTGCCAAGGGTTGATTACATAACGTTCCACCTCTAAATCCAGCGTAATCATTGAAAGAAGAATAAGGTCACTGTTCAATTTTGGTGGCTAAATTAACCTTTATAGGATTTTGATGTATGTAATGAAAACAAACAGATGGATAAAATTCACTTTGTGTTTCAACTAATTTCGCTTTTGTTTTAGGACGAAATAAAGCACCACTTCTTTTTTGCTGCTCATTTATCTTCTGTGCATAATCACTTAGCAATAAACGGAATCCATTAGTAACTTTATTCATAAAAATTCCACCGATTTGAACCAATTCAACTGAATTTTTATTTGAATTTATCAAAAAATGGAAATGGTTTGGCATCAAACAATAAGCTAAAACATCACAATGTGGAAGAACTAACTGCCTAAATTTACGCAAATAATAAAGATAATTCTCAGAACTATAAAAAATCTTCTCTTTGTTATTTCCTTGATTATAAATATGATACAGTTTATGTTGCTCTAACTTCATTGGTTTTATAAAGGTCTTCACCGCAGGTCAGACATTTGTTTTAATGAATATTGTTTTTCGCTGTAACAATACGGTCAGACCTTCGGTACAGACCGAAACCAACGACCGAAAACTACAGCCCCGTAGCCACACCAAAACCTCTTTTATCAACCAAACCGCTTCTTACCTTTCCTCCACGGAAAGTTGCAATTGGGTCAATTGCTCCACCTGATTGGCGACTTGCCTCAGCAACTAATACCCTTGCATCGGTCAAGAAAGTATCACGCAATAATTCTTCGGCACGCAATACATCGTTGTTTTCTTGGGCATCGGCCAAAGCTACTCTATCGACCAAAAGTGCTTTTGCGTAAGTTGTCAAAATCGCATTTACCGACTGCAATAAATCTTCAATTGGGTCTTTTGTATTATGGCTCGCATCAATCATCCAAGCTAACTGTGGGTTTTTTATGCTTAAGTCTTGAATTCCATCAACCAATTCATTAAAAATCAAAAAGAATTGGTAAGGTTTGATACTTCCCGTTGTCAAATCATCATCGCCGTACATTGAGCCATTAAAGTGAAAACCACCAAGTCGACCGAAGTGCAATAGTCTTCCAACAATTTGTTCAATATTTGTGTTTGGCAAATGATGTCCTAAATCTACCAAAACTTGGGCATTTTTTCCGACCGCCTGACAAAGCGAATACGAGGTTCCCCAATCAGGAATTACCATTGAGTAGAAATGCGGCTCGTAAGGCTTGTATTCAATCAACATCGTCCAATCGTCAGGCATTGAATTGTAAATGCTTGATAATGAATCACTTGTACGTTTATACGCACTTCTCATGTGAGATTGTCCAGGGAAGTTTGAGCCATCAGCCAACCAAACTGTCAATACTTTTGAGTCGAGCATTTTGCCATATTCAACGCACTGAATATTATGTTCAATCGCCAATTCACGTACTTCACTTTTTGTATGCGAAAGCGAGCCAAATTTATACGAACAAGGTTGGTCTTTTTGGTCTTGGAAAGTATTAGAATTTACCGAATCAATTGTCAAATCATTGGCTTTCAATAATTGTTTGATGGCATTGGCATCAGAAGGAATATCCCAAGGAATGTGCAACGAAATCGAGTTTGATGAGCGATTTAATTGGTGAATCATACCCACATCTTCAATTTTTTCTTCTAAATTTCTTGGCTCACCACCATTCGGAAAACGCCCGAAGCGAGTACCACCCGTACCTAAAGCCCAACTCGGAATGGCCACTTGAAAAGTCTTAATTTTATCAATAATGGTTTGAATATCAATGCCTTTACGGTCGAGAAGTTCGGTTAAATATGCCAATCTAAACTGGTGGTCAGCTTGTAATTTTTCATTATGCTGTTGAATAATATCGTTATTGAGCATTTGTTTTAGAAATTTTTGCGGTAAAAAAACAAATCAATTATAACCTGCCCCATAGGAGGTAGGAGATGATTAAATAAATAAGTGCACAATTTTATTTAAAAAATTCATAAAACTATCCTGTACTTGCCTGCAAAAACCGCATTCCTAAAGGGGAGTTAAAGTTTTGCGGTACTCTTTCGTCCAATTAATTGCTCCTAAAAGTGCAATTACACAAAAAACCGCATATAATAAGGAGTATAATTTAACTTCTTTCACAAAATACATATAAGTGCTAATGATATCAATTGCCAGCCACATCCACCATGCTTCTACTTTTTTTCTGATTAGTAAAAATGTAGCAAAAATACTCATGACAGTCGTAAACGAATCTAGGTAAGGAAATGCACTGGGTTTACTGAAAAGCTGTGGAATTAGCTCGCTCAGATTCTTGGCAAAAGTGCCAAGCAAATAGGTACAAACTAGGCCACCTGCCAAATAAATAAAAAACTGCCGCAAGGACAATTTACTGATATTCAGCTCATTTTTTAGGTTAGCGTGTAGTTCTTTCGGGAATTTCCATTGCCAAAAACCGATGATATTTGTGATAAAAAAGAATACCTGCAAAAACATATCGGGGTAAAGTTGAATCTGATAAAACATCACAAACGCCAGCACGACATTTATCAACCCCAACATCCAACTCCAAACATTTTCAAGTACGGACAGAATGACTGCCACCAACCCAGTAATCGTTGCGTAAAATTCGAGATAACTCATTTTTACGCCTAAAAATTCAAAAAGTATATTATTTATACTAAACAGGTTCATTTTATCGTCCCATAATGTGTTTACGATGTTCAAGTCCCCAATTTCGGAGTTCGGTAATTAATTTTTCGAGCGATTGCCCATGTTCGGTAATTGCATACTCGACCGTCGGCGGAAAAGTGTCATAAACGGTTCGTTTAACTAATTGATTCATTTCTAAATCTTTCAATTCTTTGGACAGCATTTTATCCGTAATGCCGTTGATGTCTTTCGAGATTTGCTTAAATCGCTTCGCTCCGAAAGTTAACGAAAGAATAATTGGCAATTTCCATTTTCCATTTAATATTTCTAAAGCATCCCGCACAGGTACAATCATTTTTGTACACTCTTCATGGTTATGGTCTTGCTTAAATCTTAATACTGACATAAATGATTTTATGTTACTATACTGAACGATAGCACTATCCTTTAGTATAGTTCTATCAATTATAAAGTAAATATAAGTAAGTTTGTAAAATTATTTTAAAATAAATTAAAAATGAAAAAAGACAAAATTATTTATTGGATTAGCACAGGACTTATTGGAGCAATGATGATTTTTAGCGGATATGCTTATTTTACAAATCCTCAAATTGCAGATTCCTTCAAACATATTGGTTTCCCGAATTTCTTTCGAGTTGAACTTGTTACTGCCAAAATTATCGGTGCATTGGTGCTAATTATTCCGCAGATTCCTACAAAAATCAAAGAATGGGCCTATGCTGGCTTTATCATTACCTTTATCTCGGCTGCAATCGCCCACATCAATATCGGTGACCCAAATCGAGCAATTATTACTCCACTTGTGATGTTAGCTATTTTGCTCGTTTCAAATTTTTATATGTCGAAAGTGAATACGGTCATTGTTTAATATTCTTTCAAACAAAAAAAAGTGTCATTAAGAAAAAACTTGGTGACACTTTTTTTGTTTATATAATTTAATACCTTAAAAGCATTTAATCACAAAACATTGACTGTAAAACATTGACTGTAAAACATTAACTATTCAAAACTAATCATTAACAATTTCTATCTAATCGCCAGCGGCAAATCTATAAAGAAAGTCGTTCCTCGGTCTGTTTCGGTTTCAAACCAAATATTGCCGCCTGCGTGTTCTACACCCCTACGAGCCATTGCCAAGCCAAGTCCTGAGCCTCCAACTTCGGTTGTGAAGTTCGGAATAAATACTCGCTGACGAATATTTTCTGGAATTCCCGAACCATTATCTTGGATTTCGATGATGGCAATATTATCATCTTCATTGCGATATAAGCGAAGATTAATGATAGCACGTTTTTCTTTCGGCACGGACTGTATTCCGTTGATAATCAAATTCGTGATTACGCGACTCATAAACTGGCGGTCGCCCACAACCCAAGCTTCTTTTTCCTTTATGTATGCATTAAACGAAATTCTTTCGTCTTCGGCATATAAATCGGCTAATTTCTGAATCAATGGTACAAGGTCGAAAACCTCATTACGTGGCACAGGCATTTCCGCAAATTCTGAGAAAGAATTGGCGATTTCGCTGATATTATCAATTTGTTCAGTCAATGAGTTTAAGGCATTAGCGATACGTTCTTTAGTTTTAAGATTATCAACCACAATCGTGCGTTGTAATTGCTGTATAGAAAGTTTCATTGGTGTCAGTGGGTTCTTGATTTCGTGAGCCACTTGCTTAGCCATTTCTCGCCATGCCGTTTGTTTTTCACTCATCGATAACACCACTTTACTCTCTTCGAGTTTTTTTAACATTTTATTATACTCTCGCATCAAAATACCAATTTCATCGTCTGAATTCCACTCTAAGCGTTCGTTCAGTTTATCCAAACTGGTTTTATTCAATTTTTGAGCAACCAAACGAAGAGGATGTATGAGGATATTGGAAGCGAAATATGATAAAATTAATAAAATTAAGAATAACCAAGCAAAAATACTCAAAATCGAAGCTACAACATCGGTTACTTGGCGGTCAAGCGTTGGTTTAGCATCGAAAAATGGTATTCCGATTACGCCAATGGGCTTAGTATCATGCCCTTTGATGCTCATATAAGCAGTTTTATAATTCAAGCTACCCAAAGATTCGGCCAATAATACCTCGTTTTCTTTCTCTTCAATGATTCTACTGTAGGCAGCAGGATTGATAAAGTTTGAAAGCAAACCATATTCATAAACCAAGGGTCGAGTTGTTAAATCGAGCTTTCCGTCAAGGTTATAAATATTAATATCGAGTTTCGTATCACGAGCTAAATCATTAATTTCTTGCTCCAAGAATGCTCTACTCATGCGTTTCTGAATGAAGCTTTCGAGTTGAAGTTGAACCGTAAAAGTGATATTTTTGGTATTATCAAGGTAGCCTTTTTCTTGATTACTAATAAATGTAGAGTCAATAACGCTCAACGTAATGATAATCACCAACAATAGCGGTAGCAAAAATGCGGCATTAATGTAAAGTTGAATTTTGGTAGCGAAATTGACGTTAAGATTTTTCAAACCGTAGCAAATTGCATACAAAATCATCACGATAATGATGAAAAGTACCGAAAGTAAAAACAAAAATGAGAAATTAGAAAATAGAATTTGCCATACTTCATACTTTGATGAAATCACGATTTTTCGCCCATTTTGCCCAATTTTTCCGACATGTTTAAAGTCATTGAATTCAATACCTTTTTCATAAAGCGTTGAATCTGACAATAGGCTTGTAGGTAATTTTCTTACATAGTTATAACTTCCTGAGCTGAATATCAAGCGATTAGCTTTATCATAAATGGCATAGCTATAATTCTTGGTATCGGGAGTTTGTGTAAACTTTTTATCCAATAACAATTCTGGATAAACACTGTGAGCAAACTCATCACGAAGTTTCAAATCTAACACAACATATCCAACTAAACTCGAATTTTCATAAATCGGAATAAAAGTCAAGTATTGCTTAATAAAATTATTACCAACGTCATTAATAAAAAATATCGAAGGATTAGCAGTTTTATAACCTGGTTGCTTAAAAGATTCCTCATAAAAAGAAAGATTCTTTGAGCCTTCAGTTATTTCGAGTGAGTTGCCATCACTGTCAAACACCAGTACTTCAGTATCATAACGGTCAAAATACAAATCAAGGTGTTTACTCTTTATAAGTTGTTGCGTTTGCTCACGTGCTAGTGTTTGACGCTTAACGGCTTGTCGAATTGCCGTATCCTGCTCAATGGTCTTAACCACTTTTGTAAGTAATCCTTCGCCCAGCAAATCATTCTCTGCCAAATATTTTTGTCCAAAGTTATGCTTGTCAAAATGGTCTTTCTTCGGCCCTTCTGTCCTAATAACATTCATCGCAATCAAGGCAAATACAAAAGCACCAGTAAAGAAATAAATCGTGGTTTTATACTTAAAACTATACAAAAAACGTGGGTATTTGTAGCGATATATTACCAAGAAATATATACCTGTCAGTAAATATATCCAACTAAATTGGTCTAAAATCGTGATAATAATTAAACCGATTAGCAAGC
The DNA here is from genome assembly GCA_945860265.1 of Emticicia agri. Taxonomy (GTDB): domain Bacteria; phylum Bacteroidota; class Bacteroidia; order Cytophagales; family Spirosomataceae; genus Emticicia; species Emticicia agri_A. The sequence continues at coordinate 96,287 of CAMAQF010000001.1, forward strand.
CAATTAGCCATTTCAATATACCATATTTTGTATTTTTATTTATCCTTAAAAATAAACTACTAGATAGATGCAGAACCAAAAAGAAAATCCCCGATAAAAGCAAGTAAAAAGATAATGTGGCGATTTTCAAAGCAGAAAACGAAATACTAAGTGAAAGGTCGAGGCTAAACTGAGATTTTTCGTAAATATTACAAAGGTTTCTATAAGAAATAAATGTGTGTAAAATGGCAATTATTACCAATATTACGGAAAGTATATTCTGGAAAACTTTCGGGGCTTTGATTAATTTATAGTACAGCGTTGAGCGATAAAAGCTCTGTACCAAATAAACCACTAAAATAAATATCACGATTGCATTGAGCAGCACATCGCCTAAAGATGGAGCTAACTCACTGACTGTCAGAAACTTAGGATTAAATAAACTCGACTCATAGAAAATAAATGGAATACCATTGGCGAGCATTATCAGACGCACAAAAAACAAATAGAACATCAGCAAAATAAATGCTCGGCCAAATTGATGTTTATTACGTAGTCGCGAAATCCAAATAATGATATAAACACCGAAAAATAGAATACTTAAAGCCAACAAAAAAAGTGTATTGGTTGGGATATTAGGCGAATTGATTTTTTCGATTTGTGGCGGAATAATGGTCAACAAATATTTGCCATTTTCGTCGTTGATATTATAAAGACTTTTATTATTCGGCTGCTTAGTAATCTCTTTTGGCTCGGTAATGAAAACCTCGTGATCATAGCCATTTTTGAGATAGTCATTTTCATTCCGAAACTTTCGATAAAGATTTATCAAAGAGAATATTTCAAATTTTGCTCCTCCAAAATTAAATGCAACTGAATTAGTGATGTACTTACCGTTATCAGCATACAATAAACTGGTTTGCTCTCCTTTCGTTAACTGCTGATAATCAGGCACATATCGATGATCAGACCAATAAACTAACTGCTCATTACGAAAAACAAAATATGGATAAAACTTAGTAGTCTCAAAGTTAAAAAAAGTATTTCCCGAAGATTTTTGGTACAGCATAGCCACATTTTCCAGCTCATTTTTCGAGGTGAGTATTTTCGATTTCACCCTACTTCGAATTGAAGATATATAATGTTGCTCTGAAGCACCAGGGGCATCTTTCTCAAAAATGAAAAAAATTAATGCCGCAACTCCAAATATAAATACCGAAACAATTAGGAAAATATGTTTTTTAATAAACTCCAATGCTTTTTTAAATAAAATATTACCATTTATATTTATCGAAAACCATGCCAAAAACTATTGACTATCAGCAATTAAGAGTATTCAGTTATTAATCGGTAACATTCCTACAAATAGAAAAACCTCTATTGACTGCCAACCATAGCTGCGATATGATATTGACAGTGGGATACCTAATTGTAATTTTCAATCGTAAAACCAATTCCTGATTCGGTTTCGGTATAATCAATTCTTACACCTATTAAATACATCAAATGCCGTTTATCTATCAGCACCTTCACACCCTCTACCTCGTAAAGTTCATCGTTTTCGGTTGCTTTATCAAGTCCCAAAAGATAAGTTGCAGAACAAGCTCCACCCTTCAAACCTACCCTTAGAGCGTAGTCGTCGGGAATTTGTGAAGAATTGAGACTTTTTAATATTTCCTTGCGTGCTACTTCAGAAAAAGTTACCATAATGCAAATATAGATATGATTTAATAGATTTTACAAACGGTTCACGTTGCGATACCGGATTATTCAAGAAAGATTTTGAAGCACCATTTGCTTATCTTACTTTTGTGAGGAATAAAAACAATAATAATGCAACCTATCATCGAATTACTTAAAATATTGATTCCTGCGGCAGCCGTTCTTTACGGGATGTACCTTACGATTCAGACTATTCTTCAAAAACAATTTGAGCAGAAAGAACTGGACATTAAAGTAAAAACTATCGAAATCACAACTCCTATTCGCTTACAAGCCTATGAACGTATGTCACTTTTTTTGGAGCGAATTACACCTGCAAATTTGCTTATCAGACTCGGCAGCCCAGATCTACAAGCCATTGATTATCAACGAGTATTATTACAAGAAATCAGAGAAGAATTTAATCATAACCTTGCTCAGCAGATTTATATTTCGCACGAAACTTGGGAAAAGACTCGAACTGCTATGAATGATGTTGTGACTTTGATAAATACATCAGCCTCCGAAATTTCGTCCGATTCAACTTCGATCAATCTATCAAAAAAAATATTTGAAAAGGTAATAAGCGAAAACAAACAGCCTACCATCGAAGCCCTAAAAGCACTTAAGCAAGAAGCCCAAAAGATGTTTGATTTTTCGGTATAATTTTTGCTAATTAGTTTTGTCATAAACCTTCAATAATAAGCATTTATGCAAAATCGTTTTAGGATAAAAATTACAGAAATGAAGAAAATATACCTTTTCATAGCATTAATTAGCTTATCGGGTAATAGTTTTGCTCAACAAAGAACAGCTTCGGCAAAAAAAGAAGTTGAGTGGCTCACGATTCAAGAAGCATACAACCGTACCCAAAAAGAGCCTCGCAAAACAATCGTCGATGTATATACTGCTTGGTGTGGTTGGTGTAAAGTAATGGATAGAGAAACATATACAAACCCCGAAGTGATAGATTATGTAAATAATAATTTCTACATGGTAAAACTTGATGCTGAGTCGAAACAAGATATAACTATCGGAAACACCAAATATACTTTCGATGCCAATAATGGAGCAAATCAAGTAGCAGTTGCTCTTTTACAAGGTAAAATGAGCTATCCAACTACCGTTTTTTTGGATGCTCAGTATAATATGATTCAGCCTTTGCCAGGATACTTAAATGCTAAAACATTTCACGAAATAGTGACTTATTTGGGTGGAGATTATAACAAAAAAGAGCCTTTTGAGCAATACAAAATAGGAACTTACAAAGAAGTTTTTAAGAATATCTTACCAAAGCTTTGATTGATTGTGATACAAAGAAAAAGCCCAACTCTCCTATCAGAAAGTTGGGCTTTTTTATGTTTCATGGACTGCCTTGTTTGTTTGAATTTGGCAACGAGATATTTATTCCAAGCAAGTGATGTTAATGGTTTTTAGTTTTATGGTTGATTTCAAATTGACAAGAGCAAAAATACCTGATTCATTAGGAGTTTTTACGTAATTTGAGGCATTAACTAAACTACTTAGTGGCTCGACTAAGCACAAAATTAGCTTCTTGAACCAACCCTTCGGGCGACTGTGTTCCTTCAATTCGGTGAATAACCTTGCCGTCAGGGGCAATATATAAATACGTAGGAAATGAATCTACTCGGCAAATAATACCAACGCTTACGCCTTCAAACGAATCGCCATCAACTTTATAGTTCAGAAAAGTTTTATTAAATTTCTCGCCTACAAGAGCATCTTGGAATGTATTTTCATACATCCATTTGCAAGGCCCACACCAAGCCGCATAAATGTCAATAAAAATAAGTTTATTTTGCTTATTTGCTTCATTCAAAATCTTCGACCTTGAGACTTCTTTAAACTTAATACCCTTATCATCAGACGCATACGATGAAAAAGATAGTATGATCAGTAAGTATAAGATTTTATTCATCGCTCTGTTTATCAATAAATGTCAAAATTTCTTTTTTAGCATCCTTTTGCTTTAATTTCCAGCAAAAATCATACGAATATCTACATTCCAAAAAAACTTCTGCTATTTTTAGGAATATTTTCTATTGAATTTTGTTTAATAAGCATTGGGCGAACCAAGCGACGGTCACATCTTGAAAGATTTTTACATTACTTCATGACAACAACTAAAATTAAAAATAAAAATTATTATCAAGAGCTTTGGAACTCAGCTAAAAATCTGGCTTTCCCAACGGCAATTTGGCGGCTACCCCGTCAATCTGAAAAGCATTTCTTGACTTCTTTTGAAACAACCCCTCAACTAACAAAAATAGATTTTGAAGAACTAGGTGCTGGTTTTGCTTTTTCTCCTTTTGTCAATCCTAATGGAGATAAAACTTTTTTCTTAAAAGCTGACCTTCATTATATTTTTAATGGAAAGGATTCAACTAAAAACGAATATTTTAAAGAAGTCGTTTCACCTTCGTCACTTAATCCACACTTTATTGGGTTAATTAGAGGTAAAAATCAATCGTTAAATTCTGTTTCGACTAATAATCCTTCAAGCAAGCAAACAACCAAACAAGAATTTATAGATTTAGTCGAAAAAGGAATCTCTGAAATTGAAAGTGGAGTATTTCAGAAAGTCGTGCTTTCTCGTACCAAACAGATAATATTACCTGCCGATTTTGATGCTATTCACATATTCGATAAACTTTGCGAAACTTATAGTTCGGCGTTTATTTCAGCAGTTTCAATGCCACATTTGGGAGTTGTCTGGATGGGTGCTTCACCCGAAACACTCGTTAGTCAAGACTCAGCAGGAATTTTCCGCACGATGGCACTAGCTGGCACGCAATCGGCTTATGATTCAGATGGGAACTTAATTAAGCCATCAGAAGCCTTGTGGCGACAAAAAGAGATAGAAGAGCAATCATTTGTGACGAGGTATATTATTAATTGTCTGAAAAAAATCAGAGTCAGAGAATTTGAGGAAGAAGGGCCAAAAACAGTAATTGCGGGTAATCTGATGCACCTTCGCACAGATATAATAATTGATACGGTAGCTATCAATTTTTCGCAACTGGCAACGGTCATGCTTGATTTACTACACCCAACCTCAGCAGTGTGCGGAATGCCAAAATTACCAGCTACTGAGTTTATTCTAAAAAATGAAGGCTATAACCGTGATTTCTTTAGTGGATTTCTCGGCCCCGTAAATATACAATCAAGCGAAGGGCAGGTTGAATCTCATATTTTTGTTAACTTACGTACGATGAAAATCGAGAAAAATATAGCAACGCTGTACGCAGGTTGCGGAATCACGACTGATTCAAACCCAGAAAAAGAATGGAACGAAACTGAAATGAAAACGCAAACGCTCGGTAGAGTAATTAGTTAACATAAATGTCAATAAGAAGTCTATTTAAAATAATTTGGATAACGAGTAAATCTCAGGCCTACAGTAAAATCAAGTCGGCTCAAATCGATTGGCGAAATTAATTTTACCGCACCACCGCCTGCACCAAAATCTATTGTACGCATTTTTCCATAGCTATACCCAGCCTCCAAACTCAAGATAATATCACGTCCTGTGATGTCATTTCCTAGTAAAAAATCAATACCAAGCGTTGCTGAAGCACCAAAATCCATTCCTTTGAAAGTATAATTGGAGCTATTATAGGAGCCTTTATCCTTATAAAAATAAACACCTGGCGAAAGACCCAATACCACCATTGTTTTGAAATCAACATTTTTGCGATAATAAAATACTGGACCTACATACTTTATTGAACGTATATTTGAAATACTTCCCATATCGGGTTTATTCAAAATTTCATTAATGAAAACTATATTATTTGCTTTGTTTTTAGCTTGAAAATTATTAAACATTAGGCCAAAGCCCACATTATCTACTGGAAAATAAGATATGTCAGCCCCCCAAGTATACCCGCGAAGAAGTTTTTCTTGATACAAGCCATAAGCATTTGAAGTGGGTATTTTAGCTAACATATTACCTAAACCACCCTTAACACCCAATCTATATTTAAGAAAATTAGTAAACTCATTAGCTGCCTTGGGAGCAGCCATCGGTATAAGCACTTTTTCCTCTTTTTTAGCAACTTTTTCCTCTTTTTGTGAAGTCACCTTATTTACATTTGTTGAAATCGTTGAGTTTTCTTTAGGCTTGGTCTTTTCAGTAGTCCTTTCTACTTTCGCTGATTCCTTTTTAAATGAAGATTCTTTTGCCATTGATTTTTCTTTAGTTACTGCTATTTCATTCTTTTTATCGCTTTTCTTCGGTTCGGTCTTTGCTAATATTGGTTCGCTTCTATGAGTATCGACTTGCTGTTTGGCCACGGAATTTTCTTCTCTTGCTCCAACCAATCCATCCGGTAATTTGTTTCCTTTCGTTACGATATCGCTTGAATAAAAATTATATTTAAACTCAGATACTAGGTTTTTGAAGATTTCACTTCTAAGTACTTTACCACTTGGCGAAAGATAGGCATATACAAAACGATTGGAAGTTTCGTTTAAAATTCGGCAACGGATTTTCTCTCCCGCTTGGGTAATAATCTGGTCACGCTGCCCAAAAGACTGAGAAATAGAAAAGCCAAAAACAAAGAAAAGTACAATTATTATTTTTTTTAATTTATTGTTTGAAAGGTAATTTTTTGAGATGAAAATTTCCCCAACAAAATCTTCAGCATGCTGATGTGAAGTGTTGGCTTCGAGAAATTCTCTGACGTACAAACAAAAATTACAAGTAAGGTCAAACATTTTTTCTATGATTTTATTTATTTATCATACACACCGCTGCAAAAATGATACCGAAAAAATAATATACAATTAAGACAGCTTAAGTATCTAAATATCAGATGTTTGCAATTTTAAAATTGAACAAAACTAGCTGCATAGTTTTTGTAAAAATTGTGTTCAAAACGATTTAAATAAAATTTTATTTTTAATATTAACAAACCATTAACTATTTTTTTATTTCAAATATCTTGACACGAATCATTATTTTTATTTATCTTTCGGAGTCAAAAGATAATTCTTCAAAATTAAAATACAAAATATACAATATGGCATAAGGCTCTACGTTAACTAAATTGAAATACTGAAATGGGAAAAATCCAAGTTAATGACAGTGAGCTTGTTACATTGTATATCCGTGGCAATGAAAAAGCCTTTGCTACCCTTGTTCAACGTTACAAATCAAAAGTATATACCACGATTTACCTCGTTGTGAAAGACCAATATGTAGCCGAAGACTTGCTACAAGATACATTTATCAAAGCAATTGAGGTTTTACGTAATGGACGATACAACGAAGAAGGAAAATTTCTTCCGTGGATACTACGAATCGCTCACAATCTTGCGATAGACTATTTCCGTAGAGAGAAACGCTACCCGACCGTAGTGTTTGAAGACGGAAGTAATGTGTTTAATTCACTCGAATTTGCCGAAGATTCTATCGAATCAATGCAAATCAAGCGTGAATCTCACGAACACTTGCGTGATTTAATCAAACGATTACCCGACCAGCAGCGTGAGGTTTTGGTGATGCGTCATTATGATGACATGTCGTTCCAAGAAATTGCAAATTCAACTGGCGTGAGTATCAACACGGCGTTAGGGAGAATGCGTTATGCTCTTATCAATCTTAGAAAAATGATGGGAAAATCAGCGTACGCTTATGACACAAACCTTTACCAGCACACAGAATGATGTAGTTCGTTATTTGTATAATGAAACATCAAACCAAGAAAACATTTACGTAGAAGCAGCTCTTCTTTATGATGAAGAGTTGCTCAATTTCTACCTTGACTGTGCCGATTTAAAATCGGGCATGGACAAAATTCAACTTTCGCCATCAAAATTGGCGGTTGACAGAATCCTCAGCTTTTCAAGAAATTACAAGCCTAAGATTTAATCTTGGGCTTTTTTTATGCTTGAAATTCTTCTCCGTTTGTTTCATACCTAACGGCATGAAAGCCATGTTTCAAGAATTTACATATTTATATTGAAACTTGATGGATTTTTATTTGGCTTAATATCGAATAAATAGGCATATTTGCATTTTATTTGATAAAGAAAAGTCCCCTAGTTATTTGAATATTAATTCTTTATCTATCAAAAAAGCCAACCCAGAACTCAGAACTATTATTAATGTCTTTCTTAGAAAATATCTATCACCGTTTTGAAGTAAAAAGTACCGCATTTTTGGCAAATAAAAACTGGCAATGGCGAGTTGTAGCTGTGGCGGTTGTGGCAATGCTTTTGTCGTTTTTCAATAATCAATCGCCGCTCAAGGATTTTAAAAATTATTACGAGGAAGTTATCGTAAAAAAAGGCGAGTATTATTTATATCAAATTACAAAAGACCGCTCGCAAAATTTGACAGAACACAGAGTTTATCAAGAGGGTGCATCTAATAATCGGGTTTTCCGATTGACACTGCCTGTGCTTGTGAAAATCTTTCATGTTCGCCATGTCAGTATTTTTGTTTATGGTTTGCAATTGCTATTGGGCATTTTACTTTACTTTTTTTTGACTCGGTTTTTATTTCAAATTTTAAATGATAAATTAGCCACTATGCTGGCGGTCATTGCTTTGGCTTGTATTTATTTTGGCACATCATTTTTTGTTGAATATGGTGGTTATGGCGACTTTTATACTTTCTTTTTTTTGTTTTTAAGTATTTATTTCCGAAACCCTTTGCTGATTTTCTTGGTAATGTTTACTGCTACTTGGTGCGATGAGCGTGCCTTAGTGGCAGGATGTTTGGTTTTTGCTTATTGGTGGATTGCGGAGAAAATAAAAGACGACAAACCGATTAGTTTTGTACCAAATAGACAAATGTTGGCCATTGTTGTAGCAGAAATCGCCTATATTTCGTTAAGATATTATTTGATGACTTATCAAGGCATGAAAAGCACTTATAAAAAGGGCGAATTTACCGAACAACTTTTTGCAAGTTTACCTTCTTTTGGTTTTAAATTTACTTGGATTTTAGAGGGTTTTTGGTTGGTTATGTTCTTGGCTTTTGTGGTTTTATATCTCAAAAAAGATTATTTCAAACTATTGATAGTCTTTGGAGGAACAATTGCCATGATAGTTTCGGGGTTTACGACCTACGATTCTACTCGAAGCGGTTCGTTTGTTTTTCCCATGATTTTTCTTGGACTGATTATCGTTAAAACAAAACTAACAGAAAAAGAAATGAGAGTTTTCATGTTCTTAGTAGCTTTGCTTTGTTTTTTGCATCCTTTGGCAAATAAAACGCATGGCGTTGGTTATTTTTTAATGTAAATATTAGACAAGAAATATGAGATAACAAATTGATTATTAGTATTTTAAAATGTATCATTATCAAAATGTTTAAAGTATTTCTACTTATCCTCAGTCTTCAAGCCTTCGCCCAAATTCCAACCAACACTTGGCGAACACACGCCGATTATTTTAATGCAAAAGGTATAGAAGTCGTAGAAAAAAACAAAGTTTATTGCTTCTCGAAAAATGGCTTTTTCTATTTCGATAAAACTTCTAACGAAAGTTTTACGCTCTCAAAACTAAATGATTTGAGCGAAACAAATATCTCTCAAATAAGATACAATTCTGAACTCAAAACCCTGGTTATAGCTTACGAAACTGGTAATTTAGACTTGATGAGTATTACCTCCGAAGGTTTGCCCGATAAGATTCAGAATATTGATTTTATCAAAAAAACGAATGCAATTCAAGATAGCAAAGCTATTAATAAAATAGAATTTCGTGGAGATTTTGCTTATTTGGCGGCCGATTTTGGTTTAGTAGTTTTGGATGTAAAAAAGAATGAAATCAAAGAAACTTATCAAAATATTGGTAAAAACGGCATTAAAATAGCTATTAAACAAATTACTTTTGCACGTGACAGTATATTTGTAAATACTCCTGTCGGGATTTTGGGAGCAAAATTTGCCTCAAATAAGAATCTACAATTTTATGGAAACTGGAATCCAGTAATTAATAACCAACTCTTTGAAAGTCAGTCATTTCCGAAAGATAATCTCATCGTTTTCCCAAATGAACTCGAAACCGATGCCCAAGGAAAAATATGGATTGCTGATGGGGAAAATGGACTATTGAGCAATTTTTCTGGAAGCTTTAAAACTTACAACCCAAATAGTGTAAAGGGCGATATTTTTTCAGTTTTTTACCTAAAACAAACAATTTATACCACTGGTATTACAGGAAACGTATTTGTGGATAACTTGTGGAAAAGTCTAACTATCAATCAAACACCAAGCAATAGCACCGATGTAATTGACCAATATGGCTACCGTTGGCAAATCTTGGAGCAAACGCTAAGAGTTACAGACCCAGCCACGAATCGAACCCGTTATTATTTCGCTGGAAAAGGTGCAGGAGGTTTACCGACCTCAAATGTCAATTCGATTGCCTTAGACCGAGATAATTTACTTTGGGTAGGAACAGACAATGGTGTAGCGGTAATCGTAACGACACGAGATATTTTCACCACTGCTTCGGAGGCCTATACGCCGTTTTTCCAAACTCGACGTTTGCTTTTGCAGGAAGTAGTCAATAAAATTGTAATTGATGGTGGAAATCGAAAATGGATTGCTACCCAAAACGGGCTGAATCTTTTTTCAGCCTCGGCGGATGAACAAATTTTGAATTTTACAGAAGAAAACAGTCCGTTACCTTCAAAAAATATCATTGATTTAGCGATTGATGCTACTTCAGGTGAAATCTTTGTTTTAACCGAAAACGGACTCCTCTCCTACCGCACAAATTCGTCCAAACCAAGTGAAGACATCAGTTCAGTGAAAATATTTCCGAACCCCGTTCGCCCAGATTTTCAAGGCGTTCTAACAATTTCAGGACTTCGTGAAAATACTGCTATCAAAATAACAGATACCGCTGGAAGATTGATTTACGAAACAAAATCGAATGGTGGGACTGCTTCTTGGGACTTGCAAAATCATCGAGCAGCTACATCAATTTATATAATTTTCTGCATAGCCGAAGATGGCTCTGAGAGTTTTGTTGGGAAAGTGGCGGTTTTGAGGTAAAAATAGGAAGCCAAGTTTTCGACCTGCCTTCCTAAATAACTACTTACTTATAGATTTTGTAGTTACATAAAAATTCTCATCCACCTTCAATTCAAACTTTCCTTTAATAGTTTTCCAAGTGGTTGTTGGATAAATAAACTTCTCTTTTCCGCCATCAACGGTTACTTTTACAGGCATATCGAAACCTTCCACGCAATTACTCCAACGATAATTGATTTTGTTTTTTTCTACCGAATACTCTAAAACTGGAATTCTGACATCACGCAAATATTGGTCAAAAACTTTGTCTAAATCTCGACCCACATTTTTTGATAAATAATCCTCGATTTGCTGCGTCGTAACGGTTTGGTGATAAAAAGTTTTATTCAAACCTCTTAAAATTTGTCGCCACTTGTCGTCAGAGCGGCTTCCCACATTATTTGTAATTTGGCGAATCGTATGCAGCATATTTCCGCCTTTCGGGTACATATCACCCGAGCCGCTTTTGTTTACATCATACGAGCCAATAATCGGAATATCATTTCTGATGCCTTTGCGTGTACCAATTATATATTCAGAAGCTGCTTTTTTGCCAAAATAATATTCAGTATAAAGGCTCTCCGAATAATTTGTGAAACTCTCGTGAATCCACATGTCGGCTACGTCTTTGTAAGTAATATTATTGGCAAACCACTCATGTCCAGACTCATGAATGATGATAAAATCCCATTTCAAACCCCAGCCAGTCCCTGACAAATCTCGACCCAAATACCCATTTTGATATTTGTTTCCATAAGTTACTGAACTTTGATGCTCCATTCCTAAATAGGGCACTTCTACCAATTTATAACCATCTTCATAAAAAGGATAAGGCCCAAACCAATGCTCAAAAGCCTTCATCATCATGCCTGCTTGCTTAAATTGCTCCTTTGCTTTATCCAAATTTTCAGGCAAAACATAATAATCCATAGTCAGTTTGCCTTTTTCTCCCTCAAAAACCTCATCAAAATGGACATAATTACCAATATTTACATTTACGCCATAATTATTAATAGGATTCTTCACAAACCAATCGAAAGTTTTAGTACCGTCGGCATTTTCGGTTGTTTTTCTAAGACGCCCATTTGAAATATCGGTTAAATTTTTCGGAACGGTGATACTTACTAACATACTATCGCATTCATCGTACATGTGGTCTTTACATGGCCACCAAGCACTCGAACCTAAACCCTGGCACGAAGTAGCCACAAAATCATTACCCGCTTTGTCTTTCACCCACTGAAAACCACCATCCCACGGCGGACGCTTCGCTACAATTGGTTTACCCGAATATTTTACCACTATGGATTCATTTTTGCCTTTCATTTGGCCTTTTTTCAGCGAAATCAAGTAGGCATTTGCTCCATCTTTTTTGAAAGAAAGTTCTTGTCCATCTTGTGTAACGTTTTCTATCTGCAAAGGCGGCTGAAGGTCAATTTGTATAGTTTGGTAGGGTTTCAAAACCTCATAAAATACTGTTGTGCTGCCCGAAATCGCTTTTTCGGTTGGATTTACCTTTACTCGAAGTTCGTAATATTTCAAATCCCACCATTCACGCTCGGGCGTAATTCTTCCACGAAGAGAATCTTCACGCGTGAAAGTTTTATTGTTGTTTTGCCCACAGGCAGTAATAAAAGGAATGAAATAAAGAAAAAAGAGAATTGTCTTTAGCAATTTCATAAATACAAATTTTGTTGAAAGGGAATTAGTAAAGTCTCTGAAAAACCAAACGCAATATAATTAAAAAATGTGTCTACGCTTATTTTTCATTTCCTAAAAGACATATTTTTACTAAAAGAAAGGCTTCACTTAAAACGAATGTCGCCCAGCGAAGCCTTCAATGGTATAAATCAAAATTGACGCAAAATAGCTTTTCGATGACGCAAAATATAATTGAGCATAAAAAAGTCCCTTTCTTCGATGTTTCTTGCATCTGAAAAAAATGTTTTATAACATTCTTCCGGTGCAATTTATAATACTTGTTATGTCATTTTTGTAGGGCAAGTTTCAAACTTGTCTTTATTACTTAAAATACGAAAATCCAATAAAATTTATTATACAATTATGAGGCTCATTCTAAAGGAACCACCATTATTTAATACAAAACATTCGCTCTCTGGCCCAATTAGCAGTTAACGCACCATAAAACTTTTACTTAACGCAATTTTGAAAATTATGCTATTGCATTTCTTCTAATTTATTTAAGATTTTTGTCCAAATAGTATCTCTGAATTGCTTAGTAAAAAAGCCAAAATGCTCAATTTTCTCTACTCCAAATTCAGATGGAATAAGTTTTTCGGAAGTCAAACCTTTGGTTGTTTTGAAATTTTGTAGCAAAAGCGGCACATTTTTTTTGTTGGCTATGGGGTCATCTGATGCCCAAAAATGAGCAATCGGAAAAGTCAGTTCATGATAATGCCCAAATGGCACAGTTTTTCCGAAAAAGCGTTCGTCCCAAAAATAATTAGGTACACTGCACCAATCTGCCCAGTCTTTTACTACTTTTCTGGGTAAATCTTCCATAATTCCGAAACGTTTTGCAGCTACATAACCAGTCAGCCACACACTAATCGGACGAAAGATTTGAAAGAAAAACAAAGTTTGAAGGCGGTAGCCCAAAGGCATATTTGGCCAATATCCCGAGCCCGAACCAACCGCAACCACACCTTTGATTTTTTGGTAATTAGGCATTAGTCCAAAATTCATTCCGCCTACACTATGGCCAATCAGTAATTTAGGCAAATTGGGGTATTTTTTATCCAAAAACTCCAAAACTGCTGGCATATCCTGCGTACCGTATTCGATGTAATTATAATCACAATCCTTCATCGAAGCAGGTGCCGACTCGCAAGTACCTCGATAATCGAATGTGCAGACGGCATAATTATGCTCCACTAAAAACTTAATAAATGGAAAATAAAACTCCTTTTTTGCACCAGTTCCTGTACATAATTGAATGACAGCTTTTGGTTTTTTGGGTTCAAATAAAACTGCTGCCAATTCTACCCCATCTTCACACTTTACTTTTAGCTTTTGCATTACTTATATTATACCAAACGTTTGTTTAATTAACAATTCAATTTCATCATTGTACGAGCAAAAGCATCGTATAAAAACTTACGTTCATCATATAATTTTTAAAACATTCCCTCCCCTTCAAACTCCATAATTGTTTGTTGAGCTAGTCTGAACGATTATAGCCCAATATAAAAACGATTTTTTATTTACCAAACGATTGGTAGAATAAAAATTAATTTCTCTACATGAGCTCTATGAACCTTTTATAAAAATTTATGAATGGTTTAAGGAAACGTTCTAATAATGTGAAACCTTATTTCAGTCAAAACCGTTGTATTTTTAATCAGTTTCCTTATTAACACTTACATTATTTACATGAATCGAATGGTTGGATTTGCCATTATGGCAGTCTTTTTTGTATTGATTGACTTTTATGTATGGCAAGCAATAAAGTTGCTTATTCGCTCTACCAGCAATTTTACTCAACGTCTTATAAGTTTTGGATTTTGGGGATTCACCATTTTCTCTATCCTTTCGATTATTGCTATTTTCACTTACATGCCCATGTCGGCACCCGTAAAAGCAAGTTTTCGTACTTTCTTAATGGCCGGCATTTTTATAATTTATATTTCAAAAATCTTTTCGGTTTTGGTGCTAATAATTGATGACTTGATACGCTTTGGCAAATGGGCAGTCAATTATTTTCAAGGTAATTCGGCTGCGACTCAAATGGCTAATGCTGCACTCCAACCTGCTGCTGAAAAAATCAGTCGTTCGGAGTTTTTAGCAAAAACTGCTCTGACTATTGGAGGCTTGCATGCTGGCGGAATGGCTTGGGGAATTTTGTCTGGAGCTCATGATTATAGAGTACGCAATGTAACGCTTCGCATCAAAAATCTACCAAAACAATTCGATGGAATGAAGATTGCTCAACTTTCGGATATCCATTCGGGAAGCTTTTTCAATAAAACTGCCGTCAAAGGAGGTGTTGAGATGCTAATGAAAGAAAAACCAGATATGTTTTTCTTCACGGGTGATTTAGTAAATAATATTGCTACTGAATTGAAAGATTACATGGATATTTTCTCGAAAATAAAAGCTCCACTTGGCACTTTCTCAACCCTTGGCAACCACGATTATGGCGATTATACCCAATGGGAATCGCCCGAAAAGAAAATTCAAAACCTAAAAGATCTAATGAATGCCCACAAAACTTTGGGCTGGGATTTATTAATGGACGAGCACCGTGCCGTAAAAGTTGATGGTGAAAGTATTGGAGTCTTAGGAATACAAAATTGGGGTGCCGGAAATTTTGCCAAATACGGGAGTTTAGAGAAAGCTCAACAACATGCCTACGATTTGCCTGTAAAACTATTGCTTTCTCACGACCCAAGCCATTGGAGAAATCAAGTTTTGGATAAACACAAAGATATTGATGTAGCATTTGCAGGACATACTCACGGAATGCAATACGGTATTGAACTTGGTAATTTCAAATGGTCTCCTGTTCAATTACGTTATAAAGAATGGGCTGGCTTATACGAAGAAAACGACCAAAAACTCTACGTAAACCGTGGATTTGGATATATTGGTTATCCCGGCCGTTTGGGTATTTTACCCGAAATTGCCATATTCGAATTAAAAGTAGGTTAAACTGACGTAATATTTATCGTTTTATAGGCGTGTTTTATCTTCGATGAGACACGCTTTTTTTATGAAATACTTAAAATTTCTGTTTGTTTTTTTAAGTAAAAAAAGTTTAGTCAGAAATGGGAATTGTCAAATCCCCTTACTTTTTTTGAAAAAATCGTATACATATAAAATATTTATTTTCAGAATAGTCATTGTTTATATAATACTGATATTCAATACTTTACATATTTATATTTTAAATTTTCATTATTTTTTACAATAAAGTTTGGCAGTTTGTAAAAAAATATTTTACTTTATTTATTGAAAAACATTCAATTGGCACGAAAAATGTGGTAAGGTCAATATAAATATCTAAAATGATAGGAAAAACTCTACTTACGCAATGCAAAAATTAAGTCTTAACCAGTCATTACAGCAACGCCTGTCCCCTCAGCAGATACAGTTTATAAAACTGTTGCAAATTCCATCTGCCGAACTTGACCAAAGAATAGAGGAGGAGCTTGAAATCAATCCAGCTTTGGAAGAAGGCATGGACATAAACGAGCGTGTGAAAGATGAGTATGATGAAGATTATGATGGCGACATCAGCAGCGACCACGATGATTATAGTGAATACGGAGAGAATGAAACATACGAAGGACTTGATGTAAAACAATATCTAAATCAAGATGACTACGCTGGCTATAAAATGCAAGGCGATGGTTGGGGAGATGATGGCCGTGATCCAATGCCAGTGATTGCGACCAATACTTTGGCCGAATCGTTGGTGCAGCAGCTAGGGTTTTTAGGCCTTGATATTCGTCAAGAATCTATTTGTATGCAGCTCATCGGAAGCATCGAAGAAGATGGTTATATTCGCCGCCGGCTTCGTTCAATCTGCAACGATTTAGCCTTTACTCAGAATATTTATACTAACGAAGAAGAAGTAGATGGTCTTTTGAAAAAAGTGCAAACTTTTGAACCTGCGGGAATTGGAGCGAGAGATTTAAAAGAATGCCTTTTATTACAGCTCGACCGCAAAAATCAAGAAGATTTTGCTGTAGAAAATGCGGTAAAAATCATAGATATTTACTTCGATGAATTTACAAAAAAACACTACGATAAAATACAACGCCGCTTAGATATTGATGATGAAACTTTAAAAAGTGCTATCAAAGTTATTACGCGTCTAAATCCAAAACCAGGTAGCATTGGCACTGGCGATAGTGCTGCAGCTTACTTAATGGCCGATTTTATTGTGACAAATAATAATGGCAAATTGGATGTTATTCTGAACTCTAAAAATGCACCTGAGCTTCGAGTAAGTCGTTCGTTTTCCGAAATGCTTGATACTTACGATAAAACTGATAAAAATGGTTCGGCTCAACACAAAAGCATTAAAGAAACAGTAACGTTTGTAAAGCAAAAACTTGATGCTGCCAAATGGTTTATTGATGCCATCAAACAACGCCAACAGACATTGTTAAAAACCATGAAATCAATCGTTGAGTTTCAGCACGAATTCTTCCTTGATGGTGATGAGTCTAAGCTAAGACCAATGATTTTGAAGGACATTGCCAATCGCATTGAGATGGACATTTCTACGGTTTCACGCGTTGCCAATAGTAAATCTGTACAAGCTGATTTTGGTATTTATCCGCTAAAATATTTTTTCTCTGAAGGAATCGCAACCGACTCAGGTGAAGATGCTTCGAGCCGTGAAGTAAAAAATATCTTGAAAGAACTCATCGAAAACGAGCCTAAAAACTCGCCACTTTCTGACGATAAACTAGAAAAGCTACTCAATAAACGAGGCTATAACATTGCTCGTCGCACGGTTGCTAAATACCGTGAGCAGCTTAATATTCCTGTGGCTCGTTTACGTAAGCAGTTGTAAAAAAATAATTGATATGCGGGAATTCCGCTTGTTAAAAATGAATAATTGAGAATTATTTGATTTTCAATTATACATTTTTTATTTGAAAAATCCACAGAAAAAGCCTTCATGAATACTCAGGAAGGCTTTTCGATTTCTAGGCGTGTAATACTTTATACTTTCAACGCAGCCTGTAATTCTTCCATAGGAACCATTTCTTCCTTGAAAGTGTAAGCACCAGTTTTTGGTGATTTTACAGCTTTGATTACTTTCGCAAAGCTTTTACCTGCGGTTTTATCACGGAGTGTTGCGACTACTTTCTTTGCCATTTTTTTAGATTTTAGATATTAGAAATGAAATAAGAGAAAAATCTCATTTTCATTTCTTCAAGATTATTTAATTTCTTTGTGGAGTGTGTGAGTTTTCAAAAATGAATTGTATTTTTTTAATTCCAAACGTCCTGTTGTATTCTTACGGTTTTTTGTCGTTACATAACGAGACATACCTGCAACACCGCTTGTTTTTTGTACAGTACATTCTAAAATTACTTGCACACGATTGCCTTTCTTAGCCATTGTTTTATCTATTTAATGAATTGACTTTTATTGATAAGCAATCAAATCAAGCCAAAGGTGGTATTTTTTGAAATAAAAATCTTTTTAAAATGCTATAACTTTAGAGCTAACAGCTTGAATGTCCTGCATTTGGGGTTGCAAAGATACGAAATTGTGTTTTGTTTTTCAAAAATCTTTAAAAAGTTTTTTGATTAAATATTAGATTTATCTTCACAAAGCACCAAACATGCCATTTCGATGGTTATAGGAACTAAATTATAAGCTAATTTTTGAATACTTCCTTGCAGTTTCGATACTTCTTTCGGAAAATCGGCCAACCAAACGATACTTGTATCGGCGGCTTCGCTCTCATTGATTATTGGTATACACATTAATTTATTATGCTAAAGTAGTTTTAGGAAGTCTTTTAGTGGCAAATTCTGCTTTGGTTTTTACGGCTAAAATTACCTTACTTTTAGCTAAATAAATTACTTCTTCGGGTTGAAGTGGTGGCTTTGATATATCCTGGTGAGTCGATGATAATTATTTAAGGAATCAGTTGATAAAAAAATAGCTCATTTTGAATTCAAATTTTGGACAAAAACCCTGCTATCAAGTAAAAACTATTCTTCTTATAACCCGAGTCAATAATCAAGATATTTTTATGCATGCATACTATTTTTAAAGAAATTTGGATTAATTTCGCCATTATCTATCAACTAAAAAAACAAAGATGAAAAATACGCAAGTAAACCTGATTGCTCGCCCTGTGGGAACCCCAAATGCTGAATGCTGGGAAATCGTAGAAACCGAAACACCTGAGTTGGCTGAAAATCAGATTCTTATTCAAAACCAATATCTTTCAATCGACCCTGCGATGCGTGGCTGGATGAACGAGGGCAAATCATATATCAGGCCCGTAAAAATTGGTGAAGTAATGCGTGCTTTGGGTGCTGGCGTAGTGCTTGAAACGAAAAACGCTGATTTCAAGGCGGGCGATTTTGTAACAGCTGGAACAGGCGTACAAGAATACACAGTTTTGGATGGAAAAGAAGCTGTAAAAGTTGACCCAAGTTTTGTGCCTTTACCCGCTTATCTCGGTACTTTGGGAATGTCGGGCTTGACAGGATATTTTGGATTATTGGATACGGGTCAGCCAAAAGAAGGTGAAACTGTGGTAGTTTCTGGTGCGGCGGGTGCAGTTGGAGGTGTAGTTGGACAGATTGCCAAAATAAAAGGCTGCCGTGTCATTGGAATTGCTGGCGGAGCCGATAAATGCCAATATGCAGTAGAAGAACTGGGCTTTGATGCATGCGTTGATTACAAAGCGGGCGATTTAAGAAAACAATTAAAAGAAGCTTGCCCAGCAGGAGTTGATGTTTATTTTGATAATGTTGGGGGTGAAATTTTGGATACAGTTTTGGGTTTAATTAATCTTCGTGCAAGAATTGTTATTTGTGGAGCGATTTCGCAATACAATGCTACCGAAAAGCCAGTTGGACCAAGTAACTATTTATCACTTTTGGTTAATCGTGCAAGAATGGAAGGAATTGTGGTTTTCGATAATGTTGCCAATTATGGAAAAGCTGTAAAAGAAATGGCTGGTTGGATTGCCCAAGGAAAACTTAACTCAAAGGTTTATTTGGCTGAAGGTGGAGTGCGAGCTTTTCCCGAAACTTTGATGAAGTTGTTTAATGGAGAAAATACGGGAAAATTAGTTTTGAAAATTTCTTGATTAGTACATTGCCATTGGACGATTGTTCAGTTTAGGGCATATTTTTATGACAGCCGAACAAAATTTGGATATTGATGCCTTCATCGAACGCATCACCTTGTGCCAGTCACAAGGTGATGCATTTTTTCCTGATGGAATTTTTCCTTCGTATCGGCGTAATAAATGCTTATTTTATCATCGTCCCGATACAAATATTTTCTACACGGCAACTATTGTATTCATTCTGAACCAAATAAAAGAGAAAGTTTCTGCAAAATCTCAAACTGCTATTAAAAACATTACGGAAAAAGCAATTAAAAACTACCCTGATTTTCAGAATAAAGATGGATTGAAAACCTATAATTTTTGGAAAACGAAACCTTCAAAACACTTTCCTAACGGCAAAATCTTCAAGCATTTCGACCATTTCAGAATTCCCGATGATATTGATGATACGGCTTTGATTTACCTTACTTTACCACACTCGAGAGAAGATGTTTTATGGCTAAAAGAGAAAGTGAAGTTGCACAGCCCTTCTTCCCCCAAAGGGGAAGTATATTCAATTCCTCATCTGGGGGTTAGTGGACTTGTTTACTCCACTTGGTTTGGGAAAAACATGCCAATTGAGCATGATGTGTGTGCCTTATGCAATTTGACGTATTTGTTTGAAAAGCATCAGTTGCCACATAATGAATATGATGAAGCGGCTTTTAATTTTTTGAGAGATGTTATTTTGCAGGAAAGATACATTACCAATACTTTCAAAGTAGCACATAATTATGCAACTATTCCACTGATTATTTATCATTACGCCCGACTTTTGGGTGATTTTAAAATACCACAAATAGAAGTTTGTCGAGAAAAATTAATTGTGAAAATTAAACACCTTCTTGATAATGAGCTAAACACAATGAATCGGGTGATTTTAGAAACCTCTTTACTGAAGTTGGATAAAAATGAGGCAGTTGTCGATTATCCATTATCAATTAATAATTATCAATTCACTTACTTCATTGCGGGGCTTTTGAGTTCCTACAAAAATACGATTTTATATTTCTTTGCACCCTTTAAAATTACCCAAATGGAATGGCAATGTGAAGCTCATGAGTTAACACTCCTTGTGGAGCGAAGCGTAGCGAATTTAGTATCCGAGTTCGCCTCATACGATAAAAAATAAAGAAAATTTATATTCGCATCGGAATACCTTTATTTTTTAAATGGTTTTTTAATTCTGGAATACCAATTTCTTTAAAGTGAAAAATACTTGCTGCCAAACCTGCATCAGCTTTTCCGATGGTGAAAACATCATAAAAGTGTTCCATCGAACCAGCACCGCCAGATGCAATGATTGGAATATTTGAATTGTCAGAGATAACGGCGGTTAATTCAATTGCAAATCCTTCTTTTGTGCCATCGGTATCCATTGAAGTTAATAAAATTTCACCTGCACCACGGTCTTCTACTTCTTTTGCCCATTCGATTGTTCTAAATTCGGTTGGCTTTCTACCACCATGAGTATACACGATATGCTCGAAGCCGTTAGCTTGTTCAATATATCGCGTATCAATTGCCACCACAATACACTGAGAGCCAAATTCAAGAGCTAATTCATTGATTAGTTGAGGATTACGGACAGCCGATGAATTGATTGAAACTTTATCTGCCCCTGCATTTAAAAGTTTAGAAACGTCTGCAACCGAACCGATTCCACCACCAACACAAAAAGGAATATTGATGGTATGGGCAACTCTTCGCACCAAATCAAGTAAAGTTTTGCGTTCTTCGACAGTGGCTGTAATATCAAGAAATACTAATTCATCAGCTCCTTGTCGAGCATATTCTGCTCCTAGTTCTACGGGGTCGCCTGCATCACGGAGATTTACGAAATTAGTGCCTTTTACGGTACGACCGTCTTTTATGTCTAAACAAGGAATGATTCTTTTTGTAAGCATAGTTTTAAACAAATTGTACGTAGAACAGATTTGTAATTTATCAGTTATACAGGTTTCGACAGGTCTGTCCTAGAAAAATCTCTTTCCTATTTCTTTCAAAGTAACGCGACCTTCATAGATGGCTTTTCCGACAATTACACCAAAGATATTGAGTGCGGCTAAATCTTCTAAATCTTGCATTGAGCTCACGCCGCCACTTGCAATTACTTGTAAGTCAGGAAATTGGGCTTGCATTTTCTTGTATAATTCAAGAGAAGGTCCTTGTAGAAGTCCGTCTTTGGCTACGTCAGTACTGATAGTATATTTAATGCCTTTGGCAATCCATTCCTCCACAAAATCATATACCCAAACGCCCGAATCTTCTTCCCAGCCACTTACTGCGATTTTTTCGTTGCGGGCATCTGCTCCTAAAATAATCGCTTCGTTTCCAAATTTTTTGAGCCAACCTTCAAATAATTCGGGGTTTTTAACGGTAATACTTCCACCGGTGATTTGTTTTGCACCAGATTCAAAAGCCAAACGAATATCATCGTCAGATTGTACTCCTCCGCCAAAATCGATTTGAAGATTGGTGTTTGAAGCAATGGTTTCTAATACTTTTACATTAGTGATTTTTTTGTTTTTTGCTCCATCCAAATCAACCAAATGTAGGCGTTTAATGCCCGCATCTTCAAACATCTTAGCTATTTCGAGCGGATTTTCGTTATAAATCTTTTTCTGAGAATAATCACCTTGTGTAAGCCTTACGCAATTACCGTCGATGATGTCAATGGCTGGAATGATTTGAAACATAGAAGGTCGTCAACATTTAATAGTTCGCAGAAAACCGATTTAAAGTCAAGCTATTGCTGTACTAAAGATGCTATTGTGGTTTAATTATTTTAAAAAAGCCAAGCCTTATCATTTCCTGACGTTCTAAATCGCAGACTGTTAATTCTAAATAAAACTGGCTTTAACAATTACTTTTGGCTAAAGCCAATTTTAATTTTACTTGATTTTTATCCGTCAGCTAAAGCAGACGGCAATGAACTTTTATTTAGCACATAACTTGAAGGATTTTGCATGGTCAAGCTTAGAAATTTAACGACTCATGCAGCTTGTTTACGACTTTAAACACGAATTTTAGCTAAACGAATAAGTCTTTCTAAAACAATATAATGGTCAAGTTCATCTTTTTCTTTATGCCCCAATTCGTCAATTTTAGACTTTTAAATCAAATCTTATAAACGAACTTGCATTTCCTCATTCGCTTTCAATGCACGAACTTTTGATGGGTCAATAGAGACTATTAAATCTGATATTTGGTCGTAAGCATTATATATGATCATATTTTCTGTTTTTTTACAAAGATATACTTTTTCTTGCTAAAGATACTGACATTAAATCTCCAAAAAATTCTTAAAAATCTGTTCGCCTACGTCACCACTGATTTCAGAGTGAAACTGTGCAGCAAAGAAATTATCTCGCTGCAACATTGCCGAATATTCCAAAATATAATCCGTTTTTGCCACCGTATAATCGCATAACGGAGCATAATATCCGTGGTTATAATATACATATTCACTTTCACGCAAACCTTTTAAAAGAAGATTTGGCAACTCGGCAGTAATATTATTCCAACCCGTTTGTGGCACTTTAAAGCCTTTTACCCTTGGAAATTTTAAGATTGGAATATCGAAAACACCCAAACATTCGGTGTTATTTTCTTCTGATGATTGGCAGAGAAGTTGCATTCCAACGCAAGTTCCTAAAAATGGTTGTTTAAGCGTTGGAATGATTTTATCTAAGCCGTTTTCTCTTAAGCTTTTCATGGCAGTTGAAGCCTCTCCTACGCCTGGAAAAATAATTCGTTCGGCAGAGCGAATCACATCAATATTGTCAGAAAGCTCATAGGTAGCCCCAATACGCTCAAGGGCATACATGACCGACTGAACATTGCCTGCATTATATTTAATAATTACTACTTTCAAAACTGAATGAATGAATGATTGGATGAGTGAATATTAAGTTAGTTTCAAAGTTTCTTAACATATTGCAAATCTAAACTTATCATTAGATAAAATTTTGTTTTTATTAAAAAAGAAATACTTTATCTTGTTTTTGTATAATTTTTTATAATTATTTTAAAAATATTCACCCATTCACTCAATCATTCATTCGCCCATTGGTTATCTTGCGACCAAATTTCACTACCCTAAAAATGAATTGGCAGACTCTTTTTTCTAATAAACGACTTGGTGCCGAACACCGCAACGTTCTCGAAAACTTTCGTACTGACTATATGCGAGACTACGACAGATTAATTTTTTCGTCGCAGTTTCGCCGATTACAAAACAAGACCCAAGTTTTTCCATTGCCAGGAGCAGTCTTTGTGCATAATCGTCTGACTCATAGCTTAGAAGTTGCTTCAGTTGGGCGTTCGCTCGGAAAAGCAATCGGAGAAAAAATTCTTGAAAAATACGAAAAAGAACTTAATCAGGAAGCCATCGAATTTTACAAATTTGAGCTTTCGGCCGTGGTGATGACGGCTTGTATTGCTCATGATATAGGCAATCCGCCTTTCGGACATTCGGGCGAAGAAGCGATTTGTACTTATTTTAGAGAACTAGAGGGTGAACAACTTAAATTTCTGACTGAAAATTTAAGCGAAAATCAATTTAATGATTTCAAGTTTTTTGAAGGAAATGCCAATGCGTTTAGGATTTTGACAACTATTTTCAATCAAAATAATCTGAACCTGACTTACGCAACTTTAGCTTCAATCATTAAATATCCTTCCGATTCGACCAGTGGCTTTAAGAAGAAAAGTTTTATTTCGGCAAAGAAATCTGGCTTTTTTGATGCCGAAGTTGAATTTTATAAAAGCATCGCTACTGAAATGGGCATCAATGCTTTGAATGTAAAAAAGACTGTTTTTGCTCGCCATCCGTTTGTGTTTTTGGTTGAAGCAGCCGACGATATTTGTTATCGAATAATTGACCTCGAAGATGCACATCGACTAAATATTATTTCGATTCAAGAAGCACGTGATTTGCTCGAACCTTTTTTTGAAATTCAAGAAGGAAAAAAGAGTATTAGAGAAAAAGTGGATACTATTGAAGACGATAAGCAAAAACTAGCCTTTTTGCGAGCCTTGCTCATTGGAAAATTAGTGGCAAAATGCACTGAAATTTTCTTTGAATACGAAGACCAACTACTCGATGGCTCACTCAATAAGCCTTTGATTGACCTTTTGGATAAGGAAACCACCTCTTTAATCAATAAAATCGATGAAGTTTCAGTAAAGAAAATCTATAACGATAAGTCGGTCATTGAAATCGAAATTGCGGGTTTTCATATTATTGGGGGATTGCTGAAAGAATTTGTTTCGGCAGTTTTGAAGCCCGAAACAGCTAAATCAAAGAAATTATTGCAGTTGATTCCCAGCCATTATGGTATCAAAAAAGGTGGCGATGTTTATCTGAATATCCTTGCGGTAGTTGATTTTATAACGGGTATGACCGATTTGTTTGCGATTGACCTTTATAGAAAAATTACCGGGATTCAGATTCCACAGTTGTAGAATAGTCCACAGTTTTCAGTCAACAGTCCACAGTGTGACACATTTTATCGCAAATAACAGGTGTAAAACACATAGTTCGCTAATTTGATAAATTAAGGAACTTCAAAACCAAAAAAAACTGTTGTTTTTACATTAGTACCCTCATCCCCCCCAGCCTCTCCCAAAGGAGAAGAACTATTTTTTGAAATCAATGAAGCAAACCAAAGACCCTTACGCAGCCCTCCGTTTTCCTGCATTTAGATATTTTATCTTGGCTCAGTTTCTGTTTACAGTTGCGATTTTGGTACAAGAAGTTGTCATAAGTTTTTATTTATATGAAATCACACATGACCCACTTTCTTTGGGCTTAATTGGGCTTTTTGAAGCGATTCCTTATATTTCATTAGCACTTTTTGGTGGATATTTTGCAGATCGTAGCGATAAAAAACGTATCATTCAGATTTGTTATGGTGTAATTGTCCTGTGTTCGTTCTTACTGCTTTGGGTTACTTCTCCTTCAGCCAATCATTCCTTTGGTATCTCCCAAATTAAATTTTTTATCTACCTGACGGTCTTTATATTGGGCATTGCTCGTGGGTTTTATGGCCCGTCTTGGTCATCGCTCAAGCCTTATTTAGTACCTGCAGAACATTATCCAAATTCGGCTTCGTGGAGTAGTCAATTTTGGCAATCAGGTATGATTTTGGGGCCAGCATCGGCTGGTTTTTTGTATAGTTGGTTGGGCTTGTCCAATACGCTTATTTTGGTGATAGTCTTACTCGGAATTGCTTTTGTTCTAGTATGTTTGATTTCCAAAAAGCCTATTCAGCATTCGATTACTCATCAAAATATATTTCAAAGTTTGAAAGAAGGAATCGACTTCGTTCGTAAAAACCGAATTTTATTTTATGCTATTTTGCTTGATATGTTTTCGGTACTTTTTGGTGGAGTGATTGCTATTTTACCTGTTTTTGCCAAAGATGTACTACACGTTGGGGCTGAGGGTTTAGGGATTTTGAGAGCGGCTCCAGGAGTTGGTGCAGTATTAACAATGCTCGGAACTGCCTATTTTCCACCTACTCGCCAAGCCTGGCGAAATATGCTCATTGGTGTGGTTGGTTTTGGCGTTGCAACCATTGTTTTTGCACTTTCTACCAACTTTTGGCTATCGGCAGGAGCATTATTCCTAACTGGGGCTTTTGATAGTATCAGTGTAATTGTGCGTCAGACCATCTTGCAAGTGCTTCCACCCGACGAAATGCGTGGGCGTGTGAGCGGCGTAAATGGTATTTTTGTGAGTTGCTCTAACGAACTAGGGGCTTTTGAGTCGGGAGTAGCAGCAAAATTTTTTGGAGCGGTTCCTTCAGTGCTTTTTGGAGGCGTGATGACACTCGTTTTTGCAACTATTATTTTCTTCCGCTCGGGCGACCTTTTTGATGTGAAGCTAGAGAAAAAATAATTTTGAAAGTACACAGTTGATGGTTTATTGGCAATAGGAAGGCAAAGATTTTTTCACAATTACTTGCTACCTAAAAACAAAACTTTATATTTGCTTATACGAAACCAACAACAATGATTAGACTTTTAGCTGCTGCAAAGAAATATTTGAAAAAAAATCTATTTATTTCAAATCGTGAAATAGATTTTGAGAATTCCATCATACCTTTTGCATCCCCCTACCCCCTTAAAAGAGGGATTTTTTTATTTTCTGTCTTTTTTATTTCAACTACATCTTTCGCCCAAAATCATCCTCGAACGGATATTAATTTAGATGAATTTATTCAGCGAGTTTTTCCCGTTCAGCAAGAAAATATTAACTACGAAGACCTCTATGAGTCACTTTATCAACTTTACCAAAATCCACTTAATCTAAACACTGCCACTGCCGAAGATTTAGCTTCTCTCTACGTACTTTCACAGATTCAGATTAAAAGTATTCTTGACCATCGAGAGCAAAACGGTGATTTTTTGAGCATTTACGAACTCCAAGCCGTGCAGAATCTTGATTTTGAGACGATTAAAAAACTCTTACCTTTTGTTGATATAAAATATAAGTTTTCGGTCGGAGATTTAAAAAATCGACTAATGAATGCTACTGACCATTATTTTGTGCTTAGAAATAGTCAAGTATTAGAAAAATCAAGAGGTTTTGAAGAAGGAAAATATCTCGGTTCACAGCAACAACTTTATGCACGGTATCGCCTAAGCCACCCAAAAGATTTTCAAGTAGGGTTTATTATAGAAAAGGACGCTGGCGAGAAAAACTATCTCGATTATTATACTTTTCATTTTCAACTCCGCAATAAAGGCAACCTCAAGAACTTAGTTTTGGGCGATTATCAAGCACAATTCGGGCAAGGTTTAATCATGTCGGCTGGGTTTTCATTGGGTAAAAGTAGCGAAGCTATCGCCACTACCCGCCGAAGCAACTTGGGTGTTCGTCCTTATGGTTCGTTGCTCGAAGGAGGGTATTTCAGAGGGGCAGCAGCCACCTATCAATTCGGCAAAATAGACTTAACAGGCTTTTATTCATATAACAAACGAGATGCAAATATCAGTGATGATAGTGGCGAAAGGGAAGATTATTTTAGCTCGGTTCTAACGGGCGGTTACCACAGAACTGAAAGTGAATTAGCTCGAAAAAATCAATTAAATGAACAAAATATTGGTGTAAATGCCACTTTTCAGCTAAAAAATGGTCAAATCGGAGCAACTTTACTCAATACCCAATTTGATGCTTCGCTTCAACGAAGTCCGTCTTTGTATAATAAATTTGAATTTTCGGGGAAACAGAATTTAGTAGTTGGCACGAACTTTACTTATACTTGGCAAAACTTCAATTTCTTTGGTGAAGCGGCTGGCTCAAGTAGCGGCGGAATTGGGGCAATTGGTGGTTTTGTGGCAGCCCTCAGCCGACAAGTCGAATGGGCAGTAAATATCCGAAACTTCGATAAAAATTTTCATAGTTTTTATGCCAATGGATTAAGCGAAGGAAGTAGAAATATCAACGAACGAGGTATTTATTGGGGACTGAAATATTCTCCCAAAAAGGGTTTAACTTTCAGTGCTTTCTATGACCGATTTCAGTTTCCGTGGCTCAGATATTTGGTTGATGCTCCTTCTGATGGCTTTGATTATTTACTCCGAATGACATATCAGCCAAATAAAAAAACCTTGTTCTTTGTTCAATATCACGAAGAACATAAAGGTAAAAACTTGCCGAATAATGCAACTGTGACCGACGTTGTGGTTAATGTAATGCGACAAAGTATTTTAGCAAATTTTGAATATTCGGTTAATCGGGTTTTCAAGACTCAGACCCGCGTGCAGTTGAATACTTATCAGTACGCAACTCGCTCACAATCAAAGGGTTATGCAATTATGCAAGACCTCGAAGGCTCAATAAGAAAGCTACAACTAAAAGGCAGAATCGCTTATTATAATACTGATGATTATGATTCGAGAATCTATGTTTATGAAAATGACGTCCTTTATGCCGTTTCGTTGCCAGCTTATTCGGGAAAAGGTTTTCGTACTTATCTGATTGCTCGTTATGGCCTCACCCGAAACCTTGATTTGTGGGTACGTTATGCTCGTACACAACTCAATAATGCAAGCAAAATTGGCAGCGGCACAGACCAAATCAATGCTCCGAATCGCAGCGAAGTGAAAGCACAGATTAGGTATTCGTTTTAAAACACAAAAGCACCCCCGAAGGAATGCTTTTTGTGGCAATTGTGATGTTAGGGTTTAAAAGCTATATCTCAGACCTAACTGTACTAAATATGGTTCACCAGAAGGTGTAACGATACCCGCAGTATTTACACGATAATTGAATCTCTTATTTGCAGCATCAAAATTCGGAAGAGCAGCAGTTGTTCCGCTTGCAGGTACGCCCGTTGCGTAGAGTGCTTGCGAACCAAGCGATTTGTTTGATCCCCAAGTTTTCTTGAATAAATTACCTAAGTTGAAAATATCAGCCGATAACTCAACGCCCTGCGATTTGTGAATCTTGAAACGTTTGCTGAGTCTCATATCAAATGTTCCGAAGAAACCGTTGATACCACCATTACGCATGGCCATTTGTCCCATATATTTACTGATATAATCTTTGATACTTTGACTTGCATTTGGATTATCAAGAACTGCTTGTAAACCTGTACGCACATTTTGAGGAACGCTTGAGTCGTTAATGTCAAAAATATACGCTAAATCGTTTTGTCCTGCCACGAAATCAGCATTACTATTTGCTCCTGATAATAATGTATAACGAGTTCCACCAATACCCGAATAACGTAAACCTACACTAACACCATAAAACGTTGGTAAAGTACCATAAAATACAACTTTATGACGGAACTGATTATCTGAATAAGTCATTTTTGATAAATCACGTGGGTCGTCTTTTACTGGTAAAACTAAAGTAGAAGTATTGGCCACATTTCCGTTGAATGAAGTATTATCTTTAACATCATTATAAGTATAACTCATCGTAATTTCACCATCTTTGAAATACTGATAAGTACCATCAAGCACTACTGCAAACTGATTTACTTTTCCAGTACTATTTAATTCAAGCACACGACCAACTTTTTTGCTAATACGCCCCTGTAACCAATCGCCCGAGCCATTACTTGGCATTGTGCTAAGTGGCACATATACTCCACGATTTGCCTCATTAGCCAATGTAAAAAACGGAGTTGTTGCCATGTTTCTGTCAACATATACATAGTTATTACGAGCCAAAGTTGCAAAACCAGTAATACCCACTCTAAATTTATCATTAATAAAATGACTGTATGATAGGTTTGCCTTATAGACAACAGGCACACTCGCATCTTTACCATTTGTATTGATTGTTGCTGATTGGAAAGCAGCTAAAGTCGGAATCGAAGCCGGATTATTTCTATAAGCATTAAAATCAGCTACTGGAAGGTTGGGAGCTCTAACATCGACCGTAGCAGTATTGTTACCATCAAAATATAAGTTATTAATAACCACATAGTTGTTGAGGTCAGACGAAAATACACCAGCACCTAAACGAATAAAATCTTTGTGTTTGTCGTTAATATCCCAAGATAATTGGATACGTGGCTGAACAATAAACGCACGAAGTTTATTATCAGTACGGATTCCTAATTCATCGAAAACCAATTGATTAAACTTAGCTTCAGGATATTTTGAATAATCTAAACGAATACCAGCTGTCATATCTAAACCCAATGCGAGTTTAGTTTGCATTTGACCGTAAAGACCTAAATTCCAGATATTACTCGTCACTCGTGGGTCTGCAACCAATGGTACTTCTCTGAAATAACGGTAAGGCTGATTATTTTCAAAGGCAGTTAAACCCAAATATTGAAAACGTCCATTTACTTCACTTCCATATTGCGATATACCATTTGTGTACATCAAATCTGCACCAAAAGTGTAATTTATTTTATTAGTGCTATAGTAGAAATTATCAACCAGTTGCAAAACATTGTTTTTGAAATTTTCTTGGGCAAAACGGTGTCCACCAATCTGAATGTTAGTTGAACGCACGGCACCAGCGATTGTAGAAGTTACATTTTCGACAATTGCTCTTGGAATATTAGAAGATGGCAATTGGTCTCCTGGTGCACTATTTTGATACGTATAAAGGTGCTGTAATTTTAATTCGTTTGTTATTCTTGGGCCAGCCGTAGTACGAAGTGTAGCTAAAAAGCTATTGTCAACGTTAAAGTCATTACCTGTTGATTCATACAAGTTAATTGATGTATTATCTGTTAATCCTAACTTGTTTCTATCATTCGTATAATTATTTCTGATAGTCAATAAATTATTGCCATTG
This sequence comes from Emticicia agri, assembly GCA_945860265.1. Lineage (GTDB taxonomy): Bacteria > Bacteroidota > Bacteroidia > Cytophagales > Spirosomataceae > Emticicia > Emticicia agri_A. Next base: position 127,143 of record CAMAQF010000001.1, read on the forward strand.
ATTTGCCAGTCGATACGACCAAAACCTGCATCAGAACCACGATTTTTATCAAACGCTCCGTATTGTGGAGTATTTGCAACACCATATTTACTACGTGCAATACCTACAAATTTATCAAGTGTTGCGTTAGTTACGTTGAAACGACTTTCATCATCAGCCGACTGAATATTTGCTATAACCAACGAACGTAGATCTTGTTGATGATCCCAAGCAGCAAAAAAATGAAGTTTGTCTTTGATGATTGGCCCGCCAAGTGAGAAACCATATTGATAGGTTGAGTAATTATTGAAACGTTTATTTCCTCTAATATCATAAGGACTTGCAAGCCAATTTGCACGACCAAAAGTAAATGCACTTCCGCTCAATGTATTAGTACCTGCTTTTGTTACTGCACTAACCGTACCACCTCCGCTACGTCCGTACGTGATATCATATTGATTTGTTACTACTTTAAATTCACGAACAGCCTCAATCGAAATAGAATATGGTGCACCGCTTCGGCTTGTCGTCGAACCCGCCGATGTTGGATTCTTGGCGTTCATACCATCAATTGTGTAGTTTGTTGAAGAACCTAACTGCCCCGAAATACTTCCACCTCTTGCAAGTGGAGAGAGGTCTAATAAGGTAGTAAAATTACGACCATTTACTGGAAGTTTAGTAATTGACCTTGCTGAGACTGCAGTAGCAGCTCCGATATTTTCCACCTTGTTTTTCAAGCCAGATGCTACAACCTCCACTACTTCAAGCGTTTGTACGCTTTCAGCCATACTAATGTTTACTTTTATGGCATCACCTTGGTTGAGTGCATAACCTGTACGCTTTTGCTCACCATAGCCTATAAATGTAACATTTACAGAATACGGCCCACCCAAAGGAAGTTCCTTAAAAATATACTCTCCAAGGGCATTTGTGAGTGTTCCTGTTGTAAAACCCGTTGATTCATTACGAACTTTAACCGAAGCTCCCGGAAGGAGTTGGCGTTGATTATCAGAAATTACCCCAGAAATTGAGGCTTGCGTCGTTTGTGCAGCCACTCTGTTGTTTATCAGAATACAACACAATAGTAGTGATTTGATGAATAAATTTTTAAGCATTTGTGATTTTGTTTTTTGAATTACAAAATAAGTGCTGTAAAATTATCTCAATATCTCCTTTTAATTATCTCTATATTATCTTAGCATAGCTGACTAAGAATTATCCAAAAACATCTTTATTTAATTATTTAAGCAATATTCTACCAAACCATCTACAGGTGTTTTTAGTATTCTGCCAACGATAAGATGTTTCGTTTTAGCTACTTTTATCAAAACATCTTTGTAGTAAAAAGCCACCGAACCCACAAAATTCACATTGGTTTCGTAGCACATTGGGTATTTAAGAATATATCTTTCAAAAAATTGCAAGAAACAATTTTCTACTAAATTTCCACAAAAATCATCTTCGATATTATCAAACAAAAACCTTGAAAACGTAGCAAAATAACGATTCGGGAAAGGTTTATGATAGGCATTTTCGAGAACCGTCAGCCTATCCATCGTTCCATATTTTTCTTCAAATTTTGTTCTTATTTCGAGCGGCATTTCTTTGTGTAAATAAGTCAATATCAGGATTTTACCTAAATGCCCGCCACTGCCTTCGTCGCCCAACCAAAAACCCAACGGTGGTACTTGAAAACCAGTTTTTTCGCCATCAAAATAGATGGAATTTGAGCCAGTTCCGAGAATACAGGCAATTCCTGCTGTTTTTCCACACACTGCTCGAGCCGCACCTACCACATCGCTTTGAGCTTCAATTTGCTCACAAGTCGGGAAAACTTGTAAGATTGCGTTTTTTATCACCTCAGCTTTTTCTTCATTAGTCACACCCGTTCCGTAATAAAAAACTTGTTTTATTTCTTTTGTGCAGAGTGGTAAAAGGTTAATCTTTAGTTCGTTGGCAATCGAATTGGCATCTTGGTAGTATGGATTAAATCCGACGGTCTGAGTTTGAGTAACTACTTTGTTTTGGTCTAAAATTCGCCAATCGGTTTTGGTTGAGCCGCTATCTGCAATGAGAATCATGTAAAGAAATGTTTTTTGATGTAAATGTCAGAAATGTAGGACAGGTTTGCAACCTGTCGATATGTAGAAATAGTTTTTACTCATTATCTGATGTTGACAGGTTGCAAAACATATTCTACAAAAACATAATATTTTTAATTTTTTATTTCATTAATTCAATAAAATCTTGCGTTAAATGGATACTTCCCAACTTTAAACTTAAAAAATAGTTAAATTCGCAAAATAGCAATATCACCACTTACAGAATCATGGCAGAAGCGACTGAAAAACCATTAAATTTTATTGAACAAATTATCGAAGATGACCTCGCAGCAGGTAAAAACAACGGTCGAATTTTGACCCGTTTTCCTCCTGAGCCAAACGGCTACTTACATATTGGTCATGCTAAATCAATCTGTTTGAATTTTGGAGTTGCCCAGAAATACGGTGGAAAAACAAACCTTCGATTTGATGATACCAACCCAGTAACTGAAGAAACCGAATACGTTGAGTCTATCAAAGCCGATGTAAAATGGCTCGGTTTTGAGTGGGCAGAAGAACTTTATGCGTCTGATTATTTCGACCAACTATACGAATTTGCCTTAAATCTTATCAAAAAAGGTTTGGCTTACGTCGATGATAGTACATCCGAAGAAATGGCTGTTATGAAAGGTACCCCAACCTTGGCGGGCATTAATAGCTCTTATCGTGATGAGCGTAGTATCGAAGAAAATTTTGATCTATTTACTCGAATGAAAAATGGCGATTTTGCTGAAGGCACAAGAGTTTTGAGAGCCAAAATCAATATGGCTTCTACTAATATGCTCATGCGTGACCCAATCATTTATCGCATAAAAATAGCGACCCATCACCGAACTGGTGATAAGTGGTGCATTTATCCCATGTATGATTTTGCTCATGGACAATCTGATTCGATTGAGCAGATTACGCATTCAATCTGCACACTGGAGTTCGTGCCTCACCGTGAGCTTTACGATTGGTGTATCGAAAGTTTAGAAATTTTCCCTTCAAAACAGTACGAATTTGCTCGTTTGAACCTTTCTTATGCAATTACGAGTAAAAGAAAACTTTTAAAATTAGTTACCGATAACTTCGTAACAGGCTGGGACGACCCTCGTATGCCGACTATTTCGGGGATGCGTCGCCGAGGTTATTCTGCTCAATCGATTCGTGAGTTTTGCGACCGTATAGGTATCGCCAAGCGTGATAATTTGATTGACGTAAGTTTATTGGAGTTTTGTGTGCGTGAACACCTCAATAAAATTGCCACTCGTGTAATGGCCGTGCTTGACCCAATAAAACTCATTATTACGAATTATCCAGACAGACAAGTTGAAGAATTAAAGGCTGAAAATAACCCCGAAGACCACGAAAGCGGTTCAAGAATTATGCCATTTAGCCGTGAAATTTTGATTGAAAAAGATGATTTCATGGAAAATCCAACGAAAAAATATTTCCGTTTAGGGCCAGGTTTAATGGTGCGTTTGAAAAATGCTTATATTATCAAATGTGATGATATTATAAAAGATGAGAACGGGGAAATCGTTGAAATTCATTGTTCATACATTGAAAACTCACGAAGCGGAAACGATACTTCGGGTATTAATGTAAAAGGAACAATTCACTGGGTTTCGGAAGCACAAGCCGTCGATGCTGAGGTTCGAATTTATGATCGACTCTTTAAAACAGAAGACCCAAGCCGTGAAGATGGCGATTTCAAAGAATATCTAAATCCAGAGTCGTTACAAGTGACTACGGCAAAAGTCGAGCCTGCACTCAAAAATGCAACTCTAAACACACCTTATCAATTCTTACGTAAAGGATATTTCTGTTTGGATGCTGATTCGACAACCGATAAATTGGTTTTCAATAAAACCGTTGGTTTGAAAGATACATGGGCAAAGGAAGCCGGTAAATAAGGCTTCATAATAAACCATCTAAAACTTGCAAGGTTTAAAATTAGTCGCTTTGCAGGTTTTGCTATTTTATAAAAGAAATTTTCAAATATAATTATACAAATTCTTCAAAAAAAACGTTTTTAATCACAACAAATAAAAATCCTTACGATGAAAAACACAGCAATTAAAATCGTCGCTTTTATGATCATAAGTCTATGTACTTTTGCCCAAACCGCCGACGATATTTTCAAAAATCACCTAGACGCAACGGGCGGAAAGGCTCTTTGGGATAGCGTCTCTACTTATTCAATTAAGCAAGCTTATCAAGGAAATTCGGCGGCTAATTATGATGTTGAGTTAAAAGGCTCATTTAGTGAAGCAGCTCTCTATAAAGCAAAAACTATCTTGAAACGTACATTTATATTTGGCATAAAAGGTGCAGAAGGTTGGAGAAAAGTACCTCTTGGTAGTTCCGATAAAATAACGCAATACGAAACAAATACATTGAGTGAGAAAGAGCAAGAGAATATGCGTAGAGAATTGAAAGAGAATATTCTACCATTTCTTGATTATGAAGAAAAAGGCTACATCGCAACGATGGTTGGTAGCGAAACCATCAATGGAGCCAAAACAACTCATGTAGAATTAAGTGGCAAAGTAGTAAAATACAATCTCTATTTTGATGAGATTACGGGACTTTTAACAAGAAAAAAACTTACTCTGAACACAGGTGAAGTAATTACGGAAGATTATACCAAATACGGCGATTCTGCCTACGGGTTGAAATTTCCGACCGAATCAAATTACTTAAGCAGCATCGACAAAAGAAATTTAAAAGTAAGCACTTCGGTTATTTTCAATGATATAATTGCACCTGCTTTTCTTACCCGATAAGAAAATTTATAAGGACTTAGCCTCTCAATTTTGAGGGGCTTTTTTTGATTTTTTTTAGGAGAAAAATAAAGACTTATATTACTTTTTAAATATTTTCAACCAAATCCAACCATTTTAATAAAAATAGGGTCTTATTGTTAGTGCCCTATAAAATCTATTTGGTTGAAGCATAATATTTGCCTTTTTCATGTATAGCGAACAAGAGTTAATAAAGGCTTGTATTCGCCAAGAACGATCAGCCCAACGGCAACTTTACGAGCGATTTGCAAGTAAGTTGTTTGCTACTGCTTTGCGTTATATGAAAAATAGAAGCGATGCCGAAGATGTTTTGCAAGATTCGTTTATAAAGATTTACCAGAAAATAAATAGTTTCCGATTTGATTGTCCGATCGAAGCATGGCTCAGAAAAATAGTGGTCAATACGGCCTTGAAGCACTTACAAAGTCAGCCAAATTATATGCAACACACTGATAGCCAGTTGATTTGCGATGAAGTGGAGCTAGATGAATTTACGCTTTCGAATTTTGAGTTTAAGCAATTAATGGAAATAGTGCAGAGTTTACCCGATGGCTGTCGAACAATTTTTAACTTACACGCCATTGAAGGCTATCAACACAACGAAATCGCGGCCATGCTAAGTGTTGCAGAAGGTACATCAAAGTCGCAATATTCAAGGGCCAGAAATTTATTACAAGCTAAATTAAAAGCGATGGGAATAAGCCTCAAAGCAATGAAGTAAATCATTTAAGCAAAAAATACAAAACTGTTTTCGTAGAAACAAATGGACTCACAGAAGCCAAATAATTTTGAAAAAGAATGGCAAAAGGCACTTAATGATGCTTCTCTTGTTCCCCCAAGCGATATGTGGGAGCGAATTGAGCAAGATTTAGAGCGAAATAAACGCCGTCCTTTCTTATTTTTCTTTCGTCCATCAGCTATGCTTGCTGGTGTGGCTGCAACTTTAGTTTTGGCTTTGGGAGGAATCCTATTTTTCAATCAAAAAGAATTGAAAAAACCATTGGCTGTTATTAATAAAAAATCATCAAATTCTAAAAATATCAATGCTCAAAAAAATAAATCTGATTCCAAGATTGATAATTTTGCTTTAGCAATACCGAGTTCTGCCGAACTAAATCTTTCAACTGAAAATAATGCCACAAAGCAAACATTTGCTTTGTCCGAAACAGATATAAATAAACGTGTTTCTAACCCAAAGACATCTACAATAAACAATCAGTTGACAGCCTTAGCTGCGGCACGTTTTGCTAACTCTATTGATAAGGGTACAAATGAACCTGTAAGCAACAATCAACCATTGGGTAGTTATAATATACAAACACTTGATAATCAAACTAATAGAAGTATTTCAGTCGCTAAAAATGACAATGAAGCAATTGTAGATTTAACTTTATTGAAATATCGTAACTACCAATATTTAGGAAGCCGCTATACTTTGAAGAGAAATAAATTGGTATTTGAAGCACAAGTAACCGAAGCACCAGTTGTGGCATCAGACGATTCTAAATTTTGGATGGGTGTTCAATCGGGAGTTTCGCCTTTTGACCCTAATATGAAACTAGGCGGACTAAATACCGTTGCAATGGCACAAGCAGATGCTTTTGCCACTGCTTCCAACCGACCAATTTTGGGGCCTTCTCCATCTGTAAGCGAGCCGAAACCTAAGATTATGGTTTCTCCACCGCAAAATACAATTAAGTCGGGAATTGGCATTAATGCAGGAGTAGCGATGGGCTATAAAATTTCAAAAAAATGGAATTTTGAAAGTGGAATCAGATATTTACGTGGAAATTCAACTTTGAATAGTAATACTTATTCTTTCCAGCAGAATGGCTATGTAAATACTTTTTTTGCCAATTATTTGACACAAAATTCATCAAATCAAGGGTTAAAAATTGCCAATGGTCAAGTCAATACAGTAATAGCGGATGCCTCGCAATTTGGAAATCGATATGAATATTTGATTATTCCGATGCAGGTTGGTTATGAAATCGGTTTATCGAAAAAGCTTGCTCTAAACATTTTAGCGGGTGTTTCAACTGATATTTTCTTGCAAAATACTATCATAAATGATAATAGTATCGTTCAAGAAAAAAGCACTTTTAATACATCAAGCAATATTTATAAGCCTTTGAATCTGAGTAGTTTAGGTGGTGTAAGAGCAAGCTACCTTATAAGTAAACATTGGCAGTTAAATTTAGGAAGCTATTATCAGCATTCCCTGTTTTCGGGTATTAATAACTCAACAGCTTTACAAATGCGTTTAAAAATGTTTGGCTTAAATTACGGCTTAAATTACCGTTTTTAAGCCAAAATATTTAATAAAGCTATCGAGCGTCGGCTACTTTAGCACGGATTAAATATTAAAGATTTTTGAGTTTTGAGTTTTGAGGTAATCACATCCTCAATCAACAGCCTTTAATCATAAAATGCTAATTTTTAATTTCCTTCAATTTATGCTCGCTCATATAACTTAAATACTTCACAACTGCGGTCGCTTCTTCAGGTTTTATGCCAAGCGTTGGCATTTTTACATTGTATCTATAACTCGCAGGATTCTGAATAAAAGCCTTCAAATCATCAGTTTTCCAATATTCGGTTACGCTTTTCGGATAGTTTAGTTCTGGCCCCATTTTTCCACCGATTTTATTGATTGCGTGGCAAGTTTGACAGCGATTTTTAAATAATTCATAGCCAGCCAAAGTAGATTTATTTTTTGGTTTGAGAGCCTCATCGTTTTCGTGTAGCGGAGCAAGATGTATTTTTACTAAATTGTATGGCCATTTATAACTTACATCATCACCCGAGACACCTTCATAAACTACATAAAAAGGCTCCATTTTTGATTCTTGGCCATTTTTCAAGAGAATTTCCCAATCACGACCCTTTAGAGCATCGACATCACTTACAGCCAAAAACGCTTTTGCCGAAAGTAATATTTCTAAAGGCATTTCGGGTTTGTAGCCGTCCTCACACTCAAAAACCACTTTCAAATCAGCCGCATTCATTCTTTTTATTGATGAATATTTTTCTAAAATATCTTTCAATGGCAAAGCATTAAATCGCTTATTTTTATGATATACTGGGTCAGGCTTAATCGAAACAATTTGGGTAACTTTCAATAAACCTCTATCCCTTAAATCCAACAAATCAATTATTAATGAATCATTGGCCGGAACTTCTTCAATGGCCAACTTTGCAACTTGTAAAGAATCTTTATTTGCTTTTTTTTGTGAGCTATCACACGATAGATAGAGAATCGATAATAAAGTAAATGCAATAATTTTTTTCATAAATAGCTATTTTAAAAGTGACCTTATATTTAATGATAAAAATAGTTAAAATGTTTCTTAAAATAGCGTATTATTCTTCTTCACCTAAAAAAATACTATATTTATACTTGATTAAATAAATCTTGACCTATGAGACAGACAAATCCGTGGCAGCACATTTGCAAACTGCTGCTTTTTATGAGTGTATTCACACAAACGCTTGCACAATGGCAAATTTCAGCCAAAAACTTCGACCCCAATAATTATTATGGTGTAACTGTGGCCAATGGTATGGTCGGAATTACGTCTTCACCCGACCCACTAAAAGTAAAGGAAATTGTACTTAATGGCACTTTCGACACTTACGGTCGTGGGCGTGTTGCCAATATCATGAAGGCATTTGAATTTGCTAACATGGAGTTAATCATTGATAATCAAATGATTAACCGAAAATATATTAGCAATTTCGTACAAACGATGTATATGCAAAATGCCATTTTTACTACTACTTTCGATATGGGAAGTAAGGCAGCCGTCAAATCAAATGTACTTGCACTACGCCATTTACCACATTCAGCATTGATTGAAATGGAAATCACTGCCAAACAAGATATTGAATTTACGCCCATCAGCATCATGCAAACGCCCGATATGCTGCGTGATGTACAGAATTTCTTTCATACCATCGACCGACCGCATTCACTGATTCCGTTGATGACTTCAGTGGCAAAAACTCCTACTGGAAAACACATAATTGCAGCATCAAATTCTTTTTTGTTTGAAGAAGAACGAGGAAAAGAACCGCAGTTGATTCATGAAGAATGGGACAATGGAATGCACCGAATGAAGTTTACGAAAAAGCTAAAAGCGGGTGAAACCTACAAATTTTCGGTAGTTGGTTCGGTCATTTCGACCGCCCACGTAAGCGACCCACACAATGAAGCCGAGCGTTTGACAATTTTTGCGGCACTCGAAAAAAGAGAGCGTTTGGTCAAAAAACACAAAGAAGCATGGGCAAAACTTTGGGAGTCAGACATCATCATTGAAGGTGACGATGAAGCTCAACGTGCGGCACGTTTTTCTTTGTATAATCCGTATTCGTTTTGTCGTGAAGGACACGCCTATAGTCTTTCACCGATGGGTTTATCGGGTTTAGGTTATAATGGCCACGTTTTTTGGGATACTGAAATTTGGATGTTACCTCCGCTATTGGCGATGAAACCCGAATTGGCGAAATCACTACTCGAATATCGTTTTGAGCGTTTGCAAGCAGCCAAATATAATGCCAAAGCACATGGTTATCAAGGTGCAATGTTCCCTTGGGAATCAGATGATTCGGGGCAAGAATCTACACCTGTTTGGGCATTAACGGGGCCATTTCAGCACCATATCACGGGTGATGTAGGCTTTGCTTTCTGGAAATATTATCAAGTCACGAAAGACAAAATTTGGTTAAAAGACCGAGCCTACCCGATGCTGAAAGAGGTTGCCGATTTTTGGGTGAGCCGTGTAGAGAAAGGAAATGATGGAAAATATCACATTATTAATGTTGTATGTGCTGATGAATGGGCCGAAAATGTGGACGACAACGCCTATACAAATGGAATGGCCAAAGAAGTATTAGGTTATGCAATCCAAGCCGCCAAAGAACTCGGACTACCCGAAAATCCAAAATGGAAAGAAGTTCAAGATGGACTCATAATTTTGAAATTTCCTGATGGAACAACTCGTGAACACGCATCTTATAACGGCGAGCCTATCAAGCAAGGTGATGTAAATTTACTTTCGTATCCGATGAAGCAAATCACTGACCCGCTGATCATCAAGAAGGATTTAGATTTTTATTGGAAAGTTTTAGCTGATAATCTGCCAGGAAGAAAAGGACAAAGTCCAGCAATGGCACACGGTGTTTTTTCTATTTTAAATGTTCGTTTGGGAAATACCGAAACGGCTTATAAACAATACATGGATAGTTATAAACCCAACGAAGTTCCTCCATTTGGAGTTTTGGCCGAAACTGCTGGCGGCACAAATCCATACTTTTCGACTGGTGCAGGTGGATATTTACAAACACTCATCAACGGTTGGGGCGGACTTGATTTTACCGATGCAGGTATTATCCAACTAAAAACAAAACTTCCAAAACATTGGAAATCATTAACATTGAAAGGTGTTGGAGTTGAGAAAAAAACTTTTATTGTGAAATAAGCAGTTTTTGAATAAGTGTCATTACAAGATTAAAAGTGGCACTTATTCAAATTTTTTATCATAAAACCCCTGTTTGCCTTCATATTAGTAGTTTTAGTTAGGCTGAATTCAGTCTGTTAATTTACCGTTCTCAGAACGGTATTAAAAATAATCGTTTTGAATGATTTTTTGCTCATTCTCTACTGCCGTTTTAAAAACGGGAATTCCATTGTGGCTAATACAGCGACTGATAGTTCCAATACGGTTTTAAAATCAGCGGAACTTGGTTACACTTCGACTAACTGAGTTTATACAGCTATATTTAACATAAAAGATAGTAAATTATTTAAGATATGAATACTAACTGACCACATGAAACCAAGTTCTAATCTTATCTTCGTTAAATAATACCCTGCTATTAATTGGGGAATAATAAGGAAAGGATATACAAATAAGATTTTAACATCTAGCGGTGTGTAGTTGGCTATGTGCATAAACCCAAATAAAGCGATAGATAGGAGTTTTGCATAATTTAGGTTTTTACTACTAAATCTAACCATACTTTCATTGCTTATATCTTTCATAAACAACCAAAATATACCCGTAAGTACAGCTATGAAGGGAACTCTGAAAATAGACTCACAATACGTATCTAATAAACCACTGATAATGTACAACAAGAAAAAAAAACCTATTATCATATGATATTTCTTGAAACTGAGCCATAGCCGAAATGATATTTCTTCTAATATTGGCATGTGAAAACCAATAAAAAGTAATGTTTGCCACAACCCTTTTTGTTTGATGACAGCTTTTATACCTAAATTATTTTGCCAAATAGAAACTCCATAATTACTTCTTACTAACCAATCTACCCAAATTGATAAAAAAGCCCATAAACATAGAAAAGAAATATTCATAGAATAGTATTTAAAGGCTATTTTTGCATTAAATACTATTCTATGGAATATGTTTTTCAAGTGTATATTAAAATTAAAAAAAAACATTAGTGCTTATTTAAGTAAATCGCCAGCTTTCGCTTGCATAACCCATGTTAATACACATTTGGCAGCACAAATAGTTGAACCAACTATTACTCCTACTGTCCAGCCCACTCTGTCAGCAATCGAACCATCCCCACCTCCATTAATTAATTCCAATTCGTTGAGAGACAATTCATTTACGTTAAAATCACTAAGATTACATTCTACTAAATTTTTCATTTTAAAATTCAATTAAATTGTTAATAAATAGTTTTTTACACTAAAGGCAAACTGTAAATATCTAAAAATTAGCATTTGCAATTTTTTAATGCATCTGTTATACCCTCCCCGAAAGAGACAAAAAATGTATAAAGTGCTTTTCCCGCACTTCTAGCACTTGCATCTGAATATCCGTTAACAATTTCCCCACCATCAATAATCTTTAACTCTTCTTGGTTCAATTCTTGTAAACCATTTAATTCCAACGTTTGCATAATTTCTAAAATTTAAAAGTTAAAATTTAATACTCCAAACTTCTGCAGCTGTTTGTTGGTTCAAAAGTCATATTTAATCTTTTAATTGTCAAATTTTATTAGGACTAAATTATTCCTGTGAGGAATAATTTATGAATGTACCATTTAAAAATTTTTTTGCTTGGTTTAAATTAACTTTCTCCGTTTTTTTGTTTATTTGCAGTACTAACACTTTTATTCACAAAACAACCGCTGCAACAATGAATAATATCACCACAAAATTCCGAACGCTCAGCGAACTCCATAATTACAAACAAGATTACGATGCTTCCATACTTGGTATCACACAATCGGGCTACGCCAAATTATAAAATGGTGATATTGGCAACATCAGCCTCAAATACCTTCAAAAACTCGCCGAACTTTATCAACTAAACTTAGAACAGCTTTTGGGCTAGGATGGTAAAATAAATATAGGAACTGTGAATGGCGTTAGGGTCAATCAAGGCACAACCCATTTGTATGCACCATCCGATGAGCGTATCAAAGAATTGGAAGAAAAAGTAGAAAATTTAATAGATGAGCTTAAAATGAATTAAATATCAATGTGATGGAAAAATTGACACACTAACAGATAAAAACACCTTGATTTTGCTCAAAAAAACTTATATTTGTCAATAAAACAATTAAAAAATGTCGTATAGCAATTTTAGTTTGAGAGAGGTAAGAAAACGATTTAACCTTTCAGAGGAAAGGAAAACATTATTTTCTAATACTATTGACCAAAACCCAAGCGATTGGCTACTACAAACATTAAAGTATAATGAAGATGCTGCCCTTATTAGCGATAAAGAACGTTCCGAACTTTTAGTTTCTCCGATTCTAACCGAGCTTCGCCAGCGAAACAATAAAATTTTCTCTGTTTATTCGGGTGCAAACTTAGATGCCGACGCTTCGCAGGGCTTAAACGGCGAATGTGATTTTATACTTACCAAAAGTCCACAATTAATTTCGGTCGAATCACCTATTTTTTGCTTAGTTGAAGCTAAAAAAGATGATATTATTAACGCCTTTGGGCAATGTGTAGCACAAATGCTTGGAGCAAGAATTTATAACCAAAACGATGGAAATTCCATTGATACTATCTACGGTTGTGTAACTACTGGCATCGAATGGCAACTACTAAAACTCGAAAATAGTATTATTACGATTGACATGGAACTTTACTCGATACAAAACTTACCAACACTATTAGGAGCTTTACAGGCAGTTATTGATGTTTATAAATGATTTTGCACCTTCGGATTTAGCCAATCATCGGTTTTGTCATACAATAGTTTATAAAGACTGCGTTTGGCTACTACAAATCTAGCCCAGAGCGTTAAGCCTTTTTTCAGAGGTGCAGCATAACCATTTTTGAGTTGCAGGGTTTTTTTGTCCAATTGGCATTTTACTATGAAAATCGGCTTTTCGTTGATTACCACAAAATCACGGGCGATGTCAATGATTTTACCTTGCACCAAGCCCCATTCGTTATAATTGAAAGCATCAATCTGAAAACTCACGGACATGTTTTTTCTTAAAAGTCCGATGTCGTTTGGGCTAACGTAGCACTCCGCAATGAGGCTCGAATCGGGCGAAATAATACCCAGCATTTCGCCTGTTTGCACGTAACTGCCCTCATATTTACCCACAATTTGCTGAATATTGCCACCAATTGGGGCTTTTATTTCATAATATGTTTTCTGCTGTGTGAGTTGCTTGGCTTCACTTTGGAGTTGTTTCAAATCAAAACGATGTTTGTTTAGTTCAGCTTGCCATTGGCTCAACTGCCGCTGGAAAATTGATTCAAATTCAGCCACCAAGCGGTTCATTTCGTATTCTTTAGCGTTGAGTTCTCGGCGAGCAATCACTTTTTCTTTATATAAATATCGGTCGGCATCTAATTCTTTCTTGATTTTCTGTTGGTGAAAGATATTTTCTTGCAATTGGCTACGAAAAGTATTGAGTTGTTGGGTATAGATGGGGGTTTGGGTAGAATGATTTCCAAAAATATTGTTTTTCCCGATTTGGGTTAGCACATCTAAATCATTGATAAAATCATTTTTTTCTTGCTTTTGAAAATCATTTGAATTGAGTTTAGTATCAATATCATCGGTAGCTACCACAAAAAGTGTACTGTTTTGCCTGACATTTTGATTCTCTGATACATTTACGGCTTTCACAGTACCCGAAATCAGCAATTTTATCTCGGTTTTTTCCGAAACTGTCCTGATGATTCCGTTGCTCTGAACCGATATGTCAATAAAAATAAAAGGTAAACTTACCAAAATACCAAAAATAGACAGTAGAATAAGAGTATAAATCAACTGACTTCTAACCTCCACTTTGGGTAAATAAGCCTCAATGGTGCTTTGAATAATATCGGATGGAAAAAGTTGTTTTTGCATCGTACAAAAATGCAAAAAAAAGCGACACTCAAATACTAAAGTTTATGACTGTGAGGAATAATTTATGAATTTGGAGAAGCATCGAAATTAATTTATATTTGCTAAAAATAAATAGGTCAGTATTAGGCAGAAGTTGTAGCCCCAAGATGTAAAATAGGTAAAAATGAGTAAAACAGATAAATTGATTTTAAAAGTACTGACGGGAAATGCTGATAATAATTTTCCGATGGACGAATTAAAGCGTTTACTTTTTATTTTAGGTTTTTTGGAAAGAAAGGGTGCAGGAAGCCATACCTTATACAAAAAAGAAGGTATTACAGACCTCATAAACATACAAAACTCAAAAGGAGGGAAGGCAAAACCTTATCAAGTTAGACAAATAAGAGAAATTATACTTAAATACAAACTTACACAAGATGAAATATGAAGTAATAATATATTGGAGTAATGAAGACGATTGCTTTATTGCCGAAGTACCAGAACTCAAATCATTGATGGCACACGGCGAAACGCATCAAGAAGCCTTAACTAACGCCCAAGAGGCTATTAATTTGTGGCTTGAAGTAGCAAAAGTAGATGGTATTCTTATTCCTCAACCAAAAGGAAAGCTAATGTATGCTTAATTATTTTATGAATTTGAGGAATAATTTATGAATTGGAAGATTGCATTTTCTCTACTGCCGTTCTGAGAACGGCTAACACAACGACTGATTTAAAAATCAGCCGAACTTACAGAACACTTCGGCTAACGGGGGGGAGCAATCACTTTTTCTTTATATAAATATCGGTCGGCATCTAATTCTTTCTTGATTTTCTGTTGGTGAAAGATATTTTCTTGCAATTGGCTACGAAAGGTATTAAGTTGTTGGGCATAGATGGGGGTTTGGGTATAATGATTTCCAAAAATATTATTTTTCCCGATTTGAGTAAGTACATCTAAATCATTGACAAAATCATTTTTTTCTTGTTTTTGGAAATCATTTGCATTGAGTTTTGTATCAATATCATCGGTAGCCACCACAAAAAGTGTACTGTTTTGCGTGACATTTTGATTCTCCGATACATTTACGGCTTTCACAGTACCCGAAATCAACGATTTTATCTCGGTTTTTTCCGAAACTGTCCTGATGATTCCGTTGCATTGCACCGAAATGTCAATAAAAATAAAAGGTAAACTTACCAAAATACCAAAAATTGACAGTAGAATAAGTGTATAAATCAACTGACTTCTAACCGCCACTTTGGGTAAATAAGCCTCAACGGTGCTTTGAATAATATCGGATGGAAAAAGTTGTTTTTGCATGCTACAAAAATGCAAAAAAAAGCGACACTCAAATACTAAAGTTTATGACTGTGAGGAATAATTTATGAATTTGTAGAAGCATCGAAATTAATTTATATTTGCTAAAAATAAATAGACCAATGACAACATTAATATTGGAAGTAAATACGGAGCAAAAGAAAGCTTTGAAAGGTATTTTGAAATATTTGAAAGTGAGTTTTCAAGAGCATAAGCTTAAGAAAATCAATGCCCGTGATTTTGCACAAAAGATTGATTATGGCATTCATCCAAATAAAGAAATTGATGCCAAACCATTCTCGAATATCGAAAGTAGTGCTGATTATGTACGCAAACTCCGTACTGAAGAATGGAAATAATCTTGGTTGATACTTGTATCTTGATTGACTATACTCGCCGAAAGCCAGAAGTTGTCGATTTTATTGAACAAATTGGTAAAGACAATCTTTGTATTAATTCTATCATCGAAATGGAACTATTACAGGGTGCATTGAACGGCAAAGAACTCGAAAAAATTAAGAAAGATTTGCAACAATTTTTACTATTGCCCATTCAGCAAGAAATCATGAAAGATGCTACACAACTACTTTCTGCCTATAAACTATCTCACCAAGCCAAAATACCCGATATGATTATTGCGGCTACGGCACGTTTCTACGAAATCGAATTACGCTCTTACAATCTCAAAGATTTTCGTTTTGTACATAATTTGAAGGTGAGTAGCGAACTGTTATGAAGCAAACAATACCTATTTTATGAATTTGAGGAATAATTTATGAGTGTTACTTTCTCCTAATTGGCTGAAAGTAAAACTCTTCGTTATAAATATAAACGATTTCTTTCAAGGCTCGATTGGCGGGGCGATGGAAAAATCCAGCATTGATTGCAGCTGCAGCACTAATACCCGCAAAAGACCAGTTAATTTTTGGATTTGGACCGAACTCATCTTCTACCGTCAAAACTAAATCCTGCGACAGCAGTAAAGAATTCGGCAGAATGTTTCCGCCAGATATATTTTTTGTAGGCTTTCATGAGTTCTTGGGACTTTTGTTTTTCAAGAATCTTTTTTAATTCTCGTGGTCGTTTAATTACTTCATCGTTTAACGAAACTATGCCATTTTTAACGTAAGTCATTTGTTGGGCTTGGCTATTGACCGTTATCAAGAATAAATAACTGTTAATCTAATCAGTGTCATTAGGAAATATTTTTCACTTCTACAAAAATGAGATTGAATCAATTTAAGATTGCATAAGAGTTTGAAGGTTTCTTAACGAAAAAGATAAAATCTTGAAATAATAATGTTAGTTTTCTCATTTTGTGATGGATTTGCTTCAAATTGCCATTTTGAAAACGGTTAAAAGTTCCACTGCGGCAACTCGACTGATAGCTCCACTACGGTTTAAAAATCAGATGAACTTATGAAAAACTTCGCCTAACTAGGTTTAAAACAACGAAATTTCAGGAATAACTAAAAAGAAACCCAAAGATTAATAGCCAAAAATTATGCAAAATGTGTAATAAAATTGAAAACTTTAATCCATATATTACTCTTATATAGCCAAGCATTAATCCCCCAAAAAATATCGGGGTCAAAATGAGACAACAGTTTAAAATTAGGTAATCGTCAAAGTCAAACTTGAAAATATGAATTAATGAGAAAACAACTGAAGAAAAATAATGTGCAACTTTAATTTTTTTTGAATCATAGTATAAGAATAATGGAAACCTAAAAATAAATTCTTCAATTACTGGAGATAGGAGTAACCCAAAAAATAGGGTGGATAATGAATATGCTTAATTAGAGGATTTATTTATAGGAAATCTATTGAACCCTGAAACAACACTTAAATAAATTAGACCTAAAAAAACAAACGTGACAATAATAATAAAAATGAAATAGAATAAAATATCTGAGAGGTTATCTTTAAAACTTTTGAGGTTAGTTTTAAAAGTAGGCTGTTTCAAAAACAAGAGAAATGTTTTTAGAAGTACAGTAAACTTTAAACTGAATATTGTAAAATCCCAAACTGCTAAAAGTTTGGGATTTTTTTCCTGTTTTTCAATCATCTAATTCCACCGTGGTTTGATGAACTCATTATATCATGATAGGCTCCTGACCAGCCTTTATTTCCAACTACCTCGTCCGTTTTTCCCCAGGCATACTTGACTGCTTCCCAAGCGATAGCCCACCAAAAATCACTACCTGGCTTTGGTTGTCCACCATCAGTTATGACCTCCCTCAATAAGTAATTGTTCTCCAGAAGTCATCTCAACTAGTAAATTAAAATAATGTAGTGAAATTATCAATACAAAATACTACTGTATTGTAAAGGCTATGCTGTAAAATACACCATATCATACCATATTTTAACCTAATATAACCAAATAGAAAACCACAGATTGTTTGTGGTATAAATAATACGGGAAGTATCCACAGGTTATCCAAAGGGTAAAGACTAAAATTAGTTAAATGAATAGCTCCAAAAATTAATGTAATGAAATATAAAAGATAGGTATAATTATTATGTCAAAATTTTACTAATTTCTCTGGTAAATCCATAAATTTAAAAACAAGCATGAGTATTAAAATAATGACAAAAATTGTAATATCAAAATAAATGATGGTTTTGTTGAGTAATAGAACAGTGCAAACAATAAATATACAAATTAAAAAATAATAAGACCACTTGGCTTTTTGAAGCGGAAATCTAAATACAATCTCTTCAATAATAGGAGCAAATATCAGTGAAAAGAATATTTTTGTTTCTGTACTTGTGTGAGTATAAGTATTGGCTGGAATATAATTTTTGTTGATAAATAGGAAACAAAAAAATGGAAATATCAAAATAAAATTTAAAGTCAATAATAAAAGCATGTGTAATAATTTAGTTTTAAATAATAAAACTTTATCATTTACAGTTGTAAATGGTTTCTTGCAAAACAAAATTAAATCGCTTATCAGCTCTATCATAACCTTTTATTAAATTATCGAGAAAACAATGCTTGTCTTCTCAATAAAATTCATCAAAAAGAGGAAGGCTTATTCATAAAATTTGACATAGATGAATCCCATTTCCCAGCAACCCAGTTTTCAGCTACTGCAATTCCGCAGCCAAACAAATTTCCAACGTTATACTTATCACCACCAGGAGCTTGTCCACCATTTTTGAAAACCAATTCTTCAAATGATAATTCTTCTAAACCTACTATTTTATTTTCCATTACAGATACTTTATTTATGTTTTACAAAATTCTTTTAAAAAACAACTCAGCTAAGTAATTTTACTTATTAATTTTACAACTACAATGTTCGTAACCTTGCAAAATATCTTTAAAAGCTTCTTTGATTTCAGTATATATGAAATTTATACTAAAAGATGGGAAAAGTCCCCCATCAACACTCACCAACTCAGTTGAATCCATTTCAACCGTACCATAATTTTCTAACACTAAACTTTGCATAATTTCTAAAATTTAAAAGTTAAAATTTAAAACTACAAACTTCTGCAGCAGACTATGCGTCCCAATTTGTTACTTCAAAAGTCATATTTAATCTTTAAATTGTTAAATTTTATTAGGACTAAAATATGACTATAAGGAATAATTTATGAATGAGACCACAAAAAAAGGAGAAATACCTTTCGATATTTCTCCTTTTTTAAATTATATCTTTTAATATTTATCAGAAGAATTTAGCTCTGTTATCTTTGATATTTGCATTGTCACGGATAGCTTGATTTGCCATGTACGAAGCACCATACCCTCCATTACGTTGTGTGATTTGGTTTTTGTACTGTGTATAATCAGCAATTTCAGGAGCTTTTACAAGTTTTGTTGTTTCGACTACAAATACACCGTTTTCACCAACGAACGGTTTAGAACGTTTACCAGTTTGTAAACCGAAGATTTTTCCAATTGCTATCGGGTCGATCCCTGGAGATGTCAACATTCCTGCCATTAGGTTAATTTCAGTTGCAGTTTCAACCAAAGCACCGGCACCATATTTTTGAGCTGCTTGCTCTAAAGGACCAGAAGGAGTTCCAAGTTTTTTCAAGATTTGCTCTGCTTTCACTTCATTACGGACTTTAGCAGTAATCGCATCTTTAAAATCATCTGCTTTAGGGCTATCTTTTTCAGTTTTAGCAGTTACAGCCGCAATGATAAAATTATCACCCACTTCAAATACACGGTCAGAAACTTCGCCCACACTTGTATCATTATTAAATGCCCATAACACAACTTCACGAGCATTTTGGATAGTATTGAATGTAGATGCTTCTGGGAAAATCTTATCGGCTTTCAAGATAAACAATTTACCATCTTTCTTAACTGCCGCTTCAAATGCATCTCTAGAATTATTACTTGCACGCAATGTTTCGGCTTTTTGATAAATTGCATTTCTTGTACTTTCGCTCGCTTGCAATTCACGGCTGATGGTAGCAATTTTATACTTAGTGTTTGATTTTCCTTCAGTTACTTTAATAATGTGGAAACCAAAGTCTGTTTCAACTACGTTAGGTACTAAACCAACACCACCCATTGCAAAAACCGCAGATTCAAATGGTTTTACCATCGCACCGTTATTTTTGAATGTGCCTAAATCTCCACCTTGTTGAGCCGAACCATCTTGGCTGTTTGCACGAGCCAATGTAGCGAAATCAGCTCCTTGATTTAATTGACTTAATATATCTTGTGCTTTAGCACGAGCAATTACTTTTACCGAATCTGGAGCCGTTTTATCGGCACGGATTAAGATATGACTTGCACGAGCAGAGTAAAGTGAGTCAATAGCATTACCTTCATATTTGTAAATCGAATAAGTATTGTCTTCTTTGAATGGCCCAATCACTGCACCTTGAATGGCGGTAGATAAAGCAACTTTTAATGTAGGCGTCAATTCGTTGGCACTACGCTCATAAGGCACACGGCTATCTGAGTTAAGAGCAGCATAAGCTTTCGCATCTTTAGCAGCAGCTAAACCTTTGGCAAAACTCTTGATGTCTTCATATAAAGCTGCACTATCATCTTTGGTTGGCATTACTTGATACACCACGTAATCAAGTGAGCGGCTATCGTAACCTTTATATTCTTTTTTGTGCTTACTCAAATAATCTGACAATTGGCTATCGGTAACTTTGATAGTGGTGTCGATTATACTTGTGAAAGGTACATATAAATAACGGGCATCTGCTTTGGTCGCTGTTGCATCGTACTCTCTTTTTGCTTCGTCACCTGTTATAAATGACGATGAAGAAAGCAAAGCGTTATATTTCTCCAACAAACGTTGTTGAATTGCCTGTTCTTTAATTTGGTCCCAAGCTGCTTTTTGTGGAGCAGGCAATTGATTGGCAGCGGCAGCATTGATAAATTCAATGTGACGATTACGATCATACTGTCCAGTTTGTGGGTCAGTAAATTGTTGTTTAATGATTGGGCTAAGGGTTTTAGTACCTTGAACCATCTCACGAAGCTCATCTGGTGTAACTTTCAAACCGAGTTTCTCGAATTCAGTTTTATAAGTAATGTCAAAAATCATTTGTTCCCAAACTTGGCTGCGTAATTGCTGAATTTCTTGCTCTTGCAAAGCTCTTCCAGCTTGTTGCTCATAATTAGCACGAGCTACATCTAATTTTACTTGAAATGCTTGGTAGTCAATACTGGTACCTGCGATTTCACCAATTTTATTATCATTACTACTAAACAAGCCACTTTTACCATTTCCTCCGAATAAATCTCCTCCGACAATGAATAAAATGAGTGCAACTGCGATAACTACGACTGCAACACCTGAACGCTCACGAATTTTGTTTATTAAAGCCATTTGTTTTTTTTATTAATTACTGGACTTTTAGGATTTTTTAAATGTCTGATAATTGTTTTTTAATTTCCTTCAAAAAAATTGAGGTGCAAAAATAAGCAGATTAATATAGATTATCAAGAAAATCCAATTGATATATTAGCTTATTTTAACAAGTTTATGCCAAATATAGCTTTTTGCTTCTGAAACTATGTTCAGTCCTTAAATATTGACAAAAAAAAGTCTACGTAAAAAAATGTTTTGTAATTTACCTAATTTTATCAATCAAGCCTCCTATAAAATTGTGTTTGAATTGCAACCCTTAAAATTAGATCATTCGAGCCAAATATTTATCTATTTTTGTGCGTTTTAAAAAAAACATTTAACTATTTATGAAATTACTTTTCGTTGGCTCTACTGCTATTGGCTTAATAGTGGGCTTTTTTTTCTTGATCTCATGTCAAAACTCTGAAACTATAGATACTTCTGATATCTTAGTAAAAGTTGATATTATGAGATTTGATGAGGCAATGATGCGATTAAAAACCAAAGAACAGATAAAAGAATTTTTATTGAAAAACACTAAGTTTGTCAATCAGTTTTATCAGACTTATCCCCAAGATACTGCACTCATTAATAGGTTGTATTTGATTCATAATAACTCGGATACTCAGGCATTTTACGAAGACACAAAGAAATCATTTGGAAATCTTAGTGATTTGAAAAATCAGCTAGAAACTGCTTACAAGCATATTAAATACTATTATCCCGATTTTAAAGAGCCACAAATTATCACTACTTTTACGGCACTTGATTTGGAGCTAGTGGTATCTAACGATATGATTGTAATACCTCTTGAAACGTTCCTTGGACCGAAAGCAAAATACCGACCGCAATATCCTCAATATCTTCTTCAAAGGTTTGATAAGCCCTATATCGTACCGTCGATACTGACAATTTTATCAAAAAAGTACAATTCAATCGACCCTAATGACCATTCGCTTTTGAGTGATATGGTTTACTACGGAAAAAGCTATGAGTTTACTCGTGCGATATTGCCTGATGTAGCCGACTCGCTCGTGATTGCGTACCCGGACTCAAACATGACCAAAATTTGGAATTCACAAGATTTGGTTTGGGGGTATTTTATTGATAATAAATTACTTTACGAAACCAATGCTCGCACCAAAGAAAAATACCTCGGCGACCGTCCGAAGGTGCAAGAAATAGGAAACGATTGCCCTGGCCGCATCGCTCAATGGCTCGGATGGCGAATTGTGAGCCGTTACCGAACCGAAAACCCTTCAATTTCGTTGATGGATTTGATGAAAAACTCAAATGCCCGTGACATTTTCGAGAAATCGAAATACAAAGGACAATTGGAAGATTAAAAAGTTGGCAGTAATAAAGTACACAGTTGGCAATATTATTTTTTATCGAAGACAAAATTTATTTTAAGGATAGCATTTAACGACCGTTGTAAGGTAAATAATCATGGCAAAAAGAAGTAGTAGTTTTGGAGCGGGTGTTTCGGAAGTAGATAAAAAAAAAGTTACAAAAGAAGGTTTCAAGAAAGCATTAAAGATTTTTAGATTTACATTACCCTATAAAGGTACATTTGCCATCGGTTTTATATTCTTAGTTTTGTCGCAAATAACCTCCATGAGTGTGCCTTTGTTGATGGGGCAAATGGTTGGAGCCATTGTTTCGCCTAAAAAACTATCAGCCGCTGTGCAAACGCCAAATATGATGGGCGGAAACATTGGAATTCAAAAGTTCCAGAACATTTTTAGTTCAACTAATAACCTCACTCTCAACGAAGTAACATTTCTTTTTGTTGCTTTGCTAATCATGCAAGCGGCGTTTTCATTTCTACGAGTTTATACTTTTTCAAGAGTTTCGGAGCGTTCGATGCGTGATTTACGTAAAGAACTTTATACAAAAATTATCACTTTGCCGATTTCGTTTTTTGAAAAAAGCCGAGTTGGCGAACACATGAGCCGCATCACATCAGATGTTACTCAGCTTCAAGATGTACTTTCTATAACGCTCGCCGAATTATTCCGCCAAGTTTTTACGCTTGTTGGCGGAGTAGTACTGATTTCTATGCTTTCGGGAAAACTCACACTTTTTATGCTTTCTACATTTCCATTTTTGGTATTAGCGGCCATTGTTTTTGGGAAATTTATTAGAAAAAATTCTAAAAAAGTACAAGACGAATTGGCTCAAACAAACATCATCGTAGAAGAAACACTTCAATCTGTCAATGTTGTAAAAGCATTTACAAATGAGCGTTTGGAAGTAAATCGCTATGATACTTCTATCCAAAGAGTAGTTGATTATGCCCTAAAAGCAGCAACATTCAGAGGTGGTTTTATTTCGTTTATTATATCGGTTTTATTTGGTGGCGTTGTGGGTGTTGTTTGGTATGGTGGAAATTTAGTATTAACAGGCGAACTTGCCTTTCAAGATTTATTTACTTTTATACTTTATACTGGTTTTATTGGTGGTTCGGTTGGTGGCTTGGGCGATATGTATGCTCAAATTCAACGCACGGTTGGAGCTTCAGAGAGAATTCTGGAGATTTTGGACGAAGAATCAGAGGTTGATGTAAGTAAAAAACTAGTATTCAAGAAAGCTGATGGAAATATCATATTCGATAAAGTGGGTTTTGCGTATCCTTCTCGTCCCGATGTAACAGTTTTGAAAGAATTATCGCTTACAATCAAATCGGGTGAAAAAATAGCTATCGTTGGTCATAGCGGAGCAGGAAAATCAACCATTGTACAGCTATTAATGAAACTTTACCCACTTAAAAATGGCAAAATAACCATCGACGGACAAAACATTGCTACGCAAGACGTAACCGAGCTTCGAAGTAATATTGCAATTGTACCACAAGAAGTAATGCTTTTTGGCGGAACTATCTACGAGAACATTGCCTACGGAAAACCTAATGCCACTCACCAAGAAGTACTGGATGCTGCCCAAAAAGCAAATGCTTATGAGTTTATTGAATCTTTCCCTGATAAATTTGAGACAGTTGTAGGTGAACGTGGCGTGAAACTTTCGGGAGGACAACGCCAGCGTGTAGCTATTGCCCGTGCGATTTTGAAAGACCCTTCGATTTTGATTCTTGACGAAGCCACAAGTGCTTTAGATTCTGAATCAGAAAAATTAGTGCAAGACGCCCTCGATGAATTGATGAAAAACCGCACGACTATCATCATTGCTCACAGATTGGCTACGATTAGAAATGTTGATACAATTTATGTTTTGAAAGATGGTGAAATCGCCGAATCGGGAAGTCACGATGAATTGATTTTGAAAGCAGAAAATAGCCCCGAAGGTGGAATTTATGCAAACTTGGTGAAATTACAGTTTGATAACGTAAATTTTTTAGTCGAATAAACGTAGACAAATATGAATCCTTTTAAAGATACACTTAAAGAATATGACCTTCGCCACACTGGCTGTCGGGCAGATATTTTGCAATCTTTCCAAAATAATAACCACGCACTTTCGCATGGAGATTTGGAAGCACTATTTGGGCAACGCTTCGATCGTGTTACAATCTATCGTACGCTCAAAACTTTTGTCGAAAAAGGTATTGTACATAAAGTTTTAGATGACGAGGGTGGTACAAAATACGCCATCTGTAAAGTATCGGAGTGTAGCCATGAAAACCATCATCATGACCACGTACATTTCAAATGCTTAGTGTGTAATAATACTACTTGCATCGAAAGTTTGCATATTCCTTCCATTAACTTGCCAGAAGGCTATAAACGTACCGAAGTAAATATGTTGATACAGGGAACTTGCCCTACTTGCGTTTAGTGAATCGTAGTAATATACATTACTTAACTTCTAAACAAGGTATCGAATTAGATTTCAAATTATTCATTTTTTATCTTTATGTATTATTATAAAAGTTTGTCTTTTATGGTAATGATTTAGGCACTGAAGTTGTGTTATTTTTTGTTGTCAAGAATAAGATTTGATGGAATTTTATCAAATCTATATGATAATATTATGGTTTTGATAATAATATTATTGATTGTATTCAAATGCTTCAAAAATCGGATAAACTTTTATTAATTGCTTTATCCGTGGGATTAGTTTTCCATGGTACTATCTTTTTTTTTACATTCGATGAAACTTACGATTCTTTTGTACATATATTCTTCGCCGACCATTATGCCCGCTCATGGTTTGAGCCTTGGGACAATCGATGGTACACAGGCTTTAACGTAACTAGCTATCCTCCTTTAGTACATCAGCTTACGGCATTGTTATCTTTTGTATTTGGTTTAAGGATCGGTTTCGTATTATTGGCAATTTGTACCGTACAATTGCTAATAGTTGGGGCTTATCGCTTCTCTAAGCTTTGGACAACCCCAAGAGCTGCTGGATATGCTGCTATTTTTACTTGTTTTGTATCATCAATTATTGAAACCTTACATTTGTTTGGACAAGTACCAACCTTAATGGGCATTTCGTGTCTATTAAATGCCCTTCCCGAAATATATAGATGGATTCGCTATGGAAAGCATTATCGCCTAGCAACCGCTTTGTCGATTATGGCTGTAGGTGTCACATCTCATCATGTAACTACTATTTTTGGAATGGTTTTTTTTGTGGCTCCTGTCATTGGTTTAGCCGTACTTGACAGTCGAATCGAAAAAAATAAGGTTGAAAATCAAAATAACTGGGGGCTAAGTCTCTCAATGCGAGAAGTTCTGAAACATGGATCTTTGCCCTTAAAAATTACAATTTTAGATTTCCTCAAAGAAACTTGGCTAAAACGTAAACAAATTATGCTATTCGGTTTGGCAATACCCATTGTGATGATGTTTGTGTTTCCTTATTTTTATTGGTCAAAAACCGACCCCATCACTCAGGTATCAATCCCACATGGCTCGCGTGACTCATTTATAGAAGTTCCATCGTCTGGGCTAATGTTTTTTTTAATTCCACTTGGTATAGACCTACTCTTGCTTCCTTACATATTTTCGAGAGTTTTGACAAAACGAAATATTTTTATTGGCTTATCTTTTACACTCCTACTTTTATTTGGCACGGGCGGAACAACGCCTATTCCAAAGTTAATGCTTGGCGAGGATGCCTTTAATATTCTCACACTTGATAGGTTTACTTTTTGGGCTTCAATTATTGCTATTCCTTTCATTGGAGAGTTTTTCTATCGCCTGATCGAAGGAGACTTTAGGGACTATTTACGTTTACAAATTGGTATCTGGCCATATCATTTAATTTGGAGCTTTATAACTTTAGGCTGCATTACATTGGTCATATTTATTATAAATTTAAGCACATTTAGACCTTTACAGCCCTCTACAATTGATACAAAGCCTATTATTCAGTTTTTGGAGAGAGACCAGCATGATAAATGGAGATTTTTGACTTTAGGGTTTGGCGACCAAATGGCATGGCTCTCGGCTCAAACAGTTTCACAGTCGGTTGATGGCAATTACCATTCTGCCAGAAGGCTACCCGAAATGACTACTCGACCACTCGAACGCCTCGAAAACTCAAAATTCAAGGGAATTCAAGGTTTAGGTTCGCTGCAACAGTTTCTAACAATACCAGAAAAATATTATTTGAAATTCGTTTTTTCAAACGATAAGTTCTACGATCCTATCTTATATTTTTCAGGATGGGAACGTATTCAAAGACTCGAAAATGGGATAATGGTTTGGCAAAAACAAGATATCCCACCATTACCTTCAGTGTTGCCTGAAAAAAACCTACCAAAATTTGTAAAAATTTACTGGGGAATAATGCCTTTATTAGCCTTATTATTGGCCTTTAGCATTAATTTACTTTTTGTTTGGTATGCTCGTTTTCAGAAAAAAAGCAAGTATGAAGACGGCTACGAAAAGGATTTCCTAACCCTACCCACTATCAAAACACGATTGTTTATTTTAATGGGTATTTGGATATTTACCCTCTCAACAATTATTATTACTGTATTTGTCAGATTATTATTAAGTTCGCCCAACGATTCTCCAACAAAAGTCCTAACCGCTTATTATGATGCCGTTGACTTTAAGTATTTCACAACAGCTCACGGATATTTTAACCCCAAAACTCGTTCATCATTTGAAGATTATTTTATCAAACTTTCAGTAGAAGATGGGATTTTAGCTTCATACGCTAAATTAGATAACTTATACATTGTAGAAACCAAAATAGACGATGAAACCTATGAATTAAAGGCAACTGCGGAGTGGATTACCCCTGTTGAGCAGTATATTACAGAAAATATTCACAAAGCAGTAAGATATAATGGCAAATGGTATATTGAGCAACCAAAGTTTGACCCAACAACTCCTCCCGATACATTTATTGATGAGGCGTTTTTGAGTATATTCGGTCATGGAAAAAGGAAAGCAGGAGTCGAGCCAACTGCTCATGAAGATTTTATCGACCGCCCTGAATTAAAAATATTGAGTGCCCGAATGATAAAACTTGACAGTACTTATGTTGTGGTTGGAGAGCTTCAAAATATTGATAATCAGCCTGCTCATATTACTATCCAAGCTAATTTATTTGACGAATATAAACGCCGTTTGGTAAGCTATAATGCTAAGTATGTGACCATACATCGAATCATGCCGAAAGAAACAATACCATTCAGAATTGAATTTGAAGAAACTGCTTGGGTAAAAAAAGATGATTTAGACCCAGCCAAATTTAATCCAAAAGAGTTTACTAAATTTGATTTTAAGATTCCTCCTAAAATATTCAAATTAATGGTAAAAGCGGTGGTGAATAAAAATGATGTTTATCGGTCGGTCGGTGTGCAAAGTGTAAAAGAAGATGGCACCAAAATAGTGGGTGATGTGCTAAATTATGGCACGGAAGAGGTAAGTATACCTAAACTTTTGATAGCCTTTTATGATAAAAACAATAAAGTAAAATGGGTAGATACACATTTTTTAAGATATAGTATAAGACAACAACGCATGAGAGGTTTTGTTATTGAACGAAGTATTCCTAAAAATTATAAGGATGTTTATATAGGTACAGATGATGATTTTTATGTAAACGGATTACCGAATAGCTCATTCCATGTACCAGCCCAAACGAAGATGCTTGAAAATCATATTTTACTAAAAAATTTAGAAAGCGTAAGTATTCGGGTAGATGCTTTCATCGGCAACCCAACCATTTATTGATGTATCTTAAAAACAAAAAATATCTTTGGGGATTATTTCCAATCTTTTTGGTTGGAATTGTGATTGCTTATTTTTTGTTTTTTCAAAGAAAAGTCATCATTTCTACTTCATCAGATAGTCAATTTTTTTTTCAATTTAACTTACCTAATTCCTTATATGCGGGCAGTAAACTTTCAATAAAATTACCCCAACATACTCCAAACTGCCAACTATTATTAAACTCATCGTGGGGAACATGGTGGTTAGACCTTTCCAAAAATGAGTTCTATATTCCAGATTCTGTAATGATGCAATCGGGCTTACTTGATATTAGTTTATTTTACAACAAAAACATAATCGCCGAAACACAAATTTTCATAAAACCGCTTCAAGCATTCGAGCCACTGGAAACATTTTTGGGTTCTAAATCAATTATTGCCGATGGAGGTGAACATTGGTCTATGATTACGGCTATTCCTACAGATAAATTTATCAATCCAGTTTATGAAAACACACCAGTGCATTTTAGCTTTAAACGCCCAAATGGGAATTCTGAAGCCTACGATATTCCGACAAAGCACTTAGTTTCCTTCAAAAAAATATATAGTCAACAAAAAGTTGGTAAAACAATTATAAGTATGAAGGCAGCAAATGCCGCTGGAAAAGAAAAAGAGTTACTTGAGATTCCTGGATATCCAAGGCCCTTTAATATTGAAAACGACGAGTTATATCCTTATGCCGATGCTCGTCAATATTTTAAATTAAAAACTGGCATTATTAAAGATAAGTTTGAAAACGTTGTAAGCAATGGAACGTTGGTCTCCATAAATATTAAAGACACTGATGGTTCATATCGGCAACTTACCTCATACACAATTGGTGGCATTGCAAGGTTGATGATTCAAAACCCTAATATAGCTGGCACAATGCAGATTTCTGCAAATATCTACGGCGATGTTGAAAGCAATCAATTAAATATTCAATTTCAAGAAACTATAAAAGATTTTAAGATCAGTTATAATAAGCAAACCGAAGTACTAAAGATTGGCCCATTTATTGGTGCGATGGGCCAATACATAGCCGATGGTGCTGAAGTGGAAGTAGTACTAAATCCACGACAGGAAAACCTTAAAGCCTTGGTAATTGAGGGATATGCAAAATTTAATCTCAAACAAGAACAACATCCAATTGGCGAAATGACTATTAGGTTCGCAGGTATTGAAAAACGTATTAATATTCAATTAGAGGTTAAGGATAAAAACAAAAATGATAAAAGACCGTAAATTTTTTAAGGTGATTTTTTTCTTAGGGATAATCCTATTATTGGCCGTCGTTACTGGTGGCGTAGGGAAGGTATTGGTATTTCTGAGTAAAGGTGGCAATCGAGCGGATTTACTGAATATTCCACCAGAATTACCATCAGAATATACACCAAAGGTTATCTGGTTAAATGATGACACCGATACTGGCCGCCCGATGGAAAGTTCTAATAGAAATATAATTGCGAAAGACTACGTGAGAGCGTTGTATCAACGCAATTTGAGTTTACTTACCGCCAAACCTGATGGAATCAAAGAATATTATACCCTTGCTGCTCGTCCGAAAATATTTGCCCAAATTAACTTAGTAGCTAGTTCTGAGACGAGTATCGAAAGAGCCGAAATTAATCATAATTTAAAACTACACTTTTATTCAGCCGATGGGCAATTGGTGTCATTTACTGACCGTTTTGTTGAAAGTCGAGAGCGTGTAAAAAACAAAGAAGGTCGATTATTGGCCTCGAAAGTAGAATACGCTGACTTTAATACTTTGATGCAGTTGGATGATGGATATTGGCGAATCAAACACGTGGTGCGAATGCCACCTAACACCATTCCCGATACGCTCATAGCTGATAGCACTAATCGAAAAGCTTTTTTTTTAGAAAAACTCAAAAGCATTAAAGGTATCAACTATTATCCCAGAGATACCCCTTGGAAAGATTTCTGGATAACCTATAATTCTGTTACTACTCAAAAAGATTTTAAACTAATCAAGAAATTAGGGTTTAATACTATACGAATTTTTGTAAATTTTGAGCAATTTGGAAAAGGCAACGTTGTGCCCGAAATGATTCAAAGACTTGAGAATGTATTAAATACAGCTACGGCAAATAACCTTTCATTAATTGTTACGCTATTTGATTTCAATTCAAATTACTCATTGCTCAATTTTCCTGCCACCGACCGCCAACTCGAAACACTGCTCACTACATTCAAAAACCACCCTGCCCTATTGGCCTGGGATTTGAAAAATGAAGCAGACCTTGACTTTTTCTATCAAAATCGAGAAGAAGTAAAGGAATGGTTAAAGTTTATTATTAAAAAAGCCAAAAAATATGATTCAATACACCCGATTACTGTTGGGTGGGCATATCCAGAAAATGCCGATTATTTAGCCGACGAATTTGACTTCGTGTCATTTCACTATTATAAAGAAGCAACAAAACTTGGAGAAGCAATTGATAGTTTAAGAAAAAAAGTCAATAATAAACCACTCGTTTTAAGTGAATTTGGCTTATCGTCTTACAGGAGCAAAGTGTTTCCTTATAATCAGACCGAAACTCAGCAGGCCGAATATTTTAGAGATATTCAGGAAGTCTTAAAACAAAAAGGAAATATACCATCAATCTATTGGACTTTATACGACTTTACATCGGTTTCGTCTGATATTGCTGGTTGGAGACCTTGGCAACGCAACAATCAAAAATATTTTGGCATTATCGGTGCGGATGGATCATTGAAAAAGATTGGAAATATTATTATTCACCCTGAACAAATAATTAAAAAATCTTTCATTGAATCATTTCCACATTACTCATTCCTCTATATAATTATTTTTTTATTTTTGGTAGCTGCTTTTATAAAGCGAAATTTTATTTTTAGTTTATTTAACAAAATACTGAAATGAGGCATAAGCGACTTAAAGTAGCTATAATTTCGAGCTACCCACCCGGCAAACGTACACTCAATGAGTATGGCTATTATATGGTAAAACATTTTAGAGCCAAGCCCGATGACTACGAAAAAATAATACTAATTTCTGATGAACTGCCCGATGGACAAAAATACAATTTTCCGAATGCCTCAGTGCCCATAATTGAAGAGCAAGTTTGGAACTTTAATCGATGGACAAACCCACTCAAAATCTTAGCGGCAGTTCGTAGATCAAAGCCCGACGTAGTTTTATACAATATTCAGTTTCTTACATTTGGTGATAAAAAAATACCTGCAGCCTTAGGCTTGCTTACGCCGCTGCTCACTAAACTTTCGGGTTATCCATCGGTTGTGTTGTTGCATAATATTTTAGAGCAGGTAGATCTGAATGCCGCTGGTATTACTCAAAATAAAATCTTAGTTAAGATATACAACTTTATAGGGTCATTGCTCACACGGTTTATCTTATCGGCAGACTTATTGGCGGTAACTATACCCAAATACGTAGAAATTTTGGAAGAAAAATATAAGGCTAAAAATGTAGTATTGATTCCACATGGAAGTTTTGAAATACCACCAATGCCCGATTTTAGTCAAGTAGTAAAACCTTTTCAGGTAATGGCATTTGGTAAGTTTGGCACCTACAAAAAGGTAGAAACTATGATTGAATCCGTAGAATTAATAAGAAAACGAACCAAACTTTCGATAGAAATAGTAGTTGCAGGCACTGACAGCCCCAATACTCCAGGATATTTGAAAAGCATAGAAAAGCAGTTTTCTAATGTAGAAAACCTTAGATTTACGGGTTATGTAGCCGAAGAAGACGTACCACGAATTTTCAACGAAAGTGCCTTAGTTGTTTTTCCATATACCTCCACAACCGGCAGCTCAGGTGTATTGCACCAGGCTGGTAGCTATGGAAAGCCCGCCATAATGCCAAATCTCGGCGACTTGGCGATGTTGGTAAAGGAAGAAGGGTACGGCGGAGAATTTTTCGAACCAAACGATGTCGAAAGTTTAGCAAACGCCATTCAAAAAGTTTTGGAAGATGATGAATATAGGATTCGTCTCGGACGCCAAAACTATTTTGCCGCCGCTTCTTTGCCAATGGAAGACCTCATCGATTGGTATTATTTACACTTTCAACGCTTCTTGAAAAAATGAAAACATACCATCGTGACAAACAAAACTAACATCAATAATATTTGTACATGAATTACTTGTTTAAAACTTTGATGATAGTTTGAAATAAGTGCAATCTGAGCGATTCCGGCAATGATGGTAATCCAGACAGGCTGATGCTGGTCAAGACTAAGATGATAATAAACAAAAACATTTGAACAAGCAAAGAGTGCCGTTGCAACTGCATATTGCCATAGCAATGGAGCAATAGTTAAATATTCTTTTCCAAATAAAATAGAAACTAAAATTTCTGGGTAAAAATAACAAAACCCTACGATTGCAGCTGCCAATGTAGCAACCAATCCGAGTCCACCAAAGAAATACTTTATGTGGCTTTTTCCTTCTTTTTCAAGTTTTATTACTATTGGAAAAAGCATGGTAACTACCGTCCAAGTACCAAAATAAACAATTCTACCGATGAGTGCCAAGGCAGCATATAGCCCAGCTTCAAAAGGTTGATAAAAGTGTTTGACTAATAGAATATCGCTATTGTTGATTAGTATTTGACTGCACTCATAGGCCAATATAGTTAGTAAAAATTTGGTGATACTTTTATATTCAATGTTAATTTTTGGGGATAATTTAGAATAATGAACTTTCGAAAACCACCAAGTTACCAAAAAAGAAACTATCAGTCCAATCGCCACACCATTCACACCGTACCCTGCATAAACTAAGGCAATACTTACAAAAAGCCTTACCCACATTTCATATTGATAATTAAATGCTAATTTTTTGTAGTTGAGTAAGCCTTGTAAAACGCCACGGTTTACACTCATTAGAAGATAAACTGGAAGCCCAAGTCCAAAGATAATGAATGGAAAATAGGAGCTTGTTTGAAAGAAATCTTGCAAAAAAAATGATAAAATCAGTACGAAAAGCATTAAGATAAAGCCAACGAATAGAGCTTTTTTGATCAACCAACCAATAAAAGCTCCTTTTAATTGTAGATTTGTATCACCTTCAAATGTAGCTATATACTTTGCGGCAGTAAGCTGAAAAGCCAATGCAAAAAAAGAAACCATCAACATAAACGTTATAATCAAGCTCGCCTCCGAAAAATCGCTTGGTCCTAGCCATCTTCCAAGTACAAGGTTTATGGAATAATTTCCCGCACTTACAACAAGCGTGCTTACGAATAAAAAACTTCCGCTCGTTACAAGTTTCTTTTCGTCGTTCATTACAGTTGCAGCCAAATGATAGCTGTAAATTTAGTAATGTGTAATAATCGTTGAAGTTCACTATTTTTATTGAGCTTCACAATCATTGATCCTCCTTTATCGGTTATTATTTTTTGAGTTGTGGCCAGTGCATTCACACCTACAATATCGGTTGCACTTACTTTTCGGGCATCAATTGTTAAATTCGAATATTTCCTTGCCAAGTCATTCAATTTTTCTTTATAAACCAATGCCCGTTCAGTCGTAAAATCTCCATCAAGTTCAATAAATTCCATGTGTTTTGATGTTTTAGTATTTTCTGGCTATTTCTGATAGTTGCCCTAAAATTTTTATAGAATCCTTAAATGAAAACTTCGAGCCACATTCGTGTACCCATCTTTTAAGCGGTTGTTCACAGATAAGTTTCTTAACGATTTCGGCTCCATAATACTTTTTCATTCTCAAAAATATCTCAACATCAAACAACCAGCTAGTAAGAAATGGCGTATTAAACATATTTTCGGCCACTTCACGTTTCATGATTTTTGCTCCGCATTGAGTATCCTGTATTTCCAGTCGCAAAATAGTACGAATTATTTTATTGATAATCTTACTGATTATGTCTCTCGAAGATTGTTTAATAATGTTTGCACCCATTCGATTGATTCTCGAACCTGCCACAAGTTTATAATCAGACGCAGATAATGTTTTGGCCAAATCATCAAAATCAGCAAAATCGGTCGATAAATCGGCATCTAGGAAACCAATATAATCGAGTGATTTATCATTCACTAAATATAGAATACCTAGACGAACCGCTTCGGCTTTTCCACCGTTTTTTTCACAATCGTAAATAGAAATATATCCTTCTTTACCTTGTTGAAATTCTTTCAAGACTTCAAGAGTTTTATCTTTGCTTCCATCATTTACAAAACAAATATGATACCCATGATTATTGCTAACAAAATTTGCAAATTCTTTTGTTTTGAGCCTTTTCTCCTCGTTATAGCATGGAATAACAACACCGATGCCATTTTTTATCAATAAGCCCGACTTTACTACTCCTTTTTGTTGTAGTTCGTTAACGTTAATTTTTATATTCAACAAGCGTTTAACTCTTACGATTACTTCATTTATTCTTACGGGTTTTTCTATATAATCATTTACACCCATATTGAAAACTTCAACAATTGTTTTCTCTTCGTTTTCGCCCGACATAATTATAATCGGTATATTTGAAGAGAGTGCCGTTCGGATATAATCAATTACCTCATAACCAGATTTGATAGGCATATTAAGGTCAATGATAGCCAGATCGGGTTGATGAGAATCAAAAAAATCAATTGCCTCTTGGCCATTGCTGGCACTGAGTACCTCGAAACCAACCTCAATGAGCTTATATTCAATTGATTTCAAAATCATTGGCTGGTCATCAGCGGCAAGTATTAGCATTTTTTTAATTTTTTTCAAATCCCTATTTGAATAATTTGATTACTAAGACGAAAATAATCGTCAAAACCATATTTATTAATTTGTTAATAATCAAATTTTTAAGGCTGCGGCGAATAGTCGCTTCAGCGAAACTTCTCACATTACGTATCTAATTCCTTATGTCTCATTACTGAAAAAGTAAATAATCAGTATATAAAACACAGCAATCTTCAGTCCTCAAAAGGTAAAAAAAAGGCTTTTCCTTACCAATTTGAGCATTTTTACTAGCTCTTTACAATTATTGGATATAAAATTTAGCTTTCTCAGTACTAATTGATACTGAAATATTCATGAATAAATAAATTGGCATTTAAAAGATTTTGGCATCGACATGTCAATAACGATACCAGTTTTATAGCCAAAAAGGCTTTTCATTTTTCATTTTGAGCATATTTACTCAAAGTATTTTCTTACCATTAAGATTTTTATAAATTTCTTAGATGAACCAATAATTTGGCATGGGTTCTATAATTTGCTTAATTTTACTTTTTTTAATTATACATAAATAAAAATCTCTTAAATTAAAAAGTATTGGATGCAATATGCAATTATGCTTAATTGCTAATAATGACGTCATAAATATCCTATAAAGGTCTTTTACTAAACATTATCGTTTTATTGTAGACATTAAATGAGATTTGAAGACAACATTTAATAAACGCTTAGGAGTATTATTATTAAGTCTATAAAGATCCGAAGCTAATTTGAAGCAGATTTACTTTCCGATTTAAAAAAATAATCCCATCCAAAGGGTATGGCTATTTTGCTTTGTGTTGAGTGAATGGTTTATTGAGAACAAACCAAATTAAAACTCCACATCCACGAGTTTGATTACACAAAATAGTCTTTTGAGTTATCAGAAAAGACAAAAATATCATTTGAATTCACAATAAAAGTCACCAACAAAGGAGGTAAATTTATACCCTTAACTTGCAAATAAGTGCTAAATATGTAACCGTCATACGTTCCTTTAATATTGACATCAAGAGATAAAAAAAACTTCAATTAAGTACTAATACGAAAATAATCAAAAAAATAAAATAGTTAATTTATTGATATTCAGTATTTTATCGCTGAGGAGAACCGTCTCGAATACTTTATATCATTTATTGTGTCGTAGTACTTAAAGTTTAAAATAAGTGAAAAAATCACTCCCGAAAGAGATGTGCCTTTTTTTTCTGACTAAACTAACTCACAATAAGCTACATGCTAACATTATTTGGACGATAACTCCTATAAATAGTACGTAAAAGTTTGCCTTTTTTTATCTAAAAAGTTCATAATTAATTTTGAAAAATCACACCAATAGGATGAGATTTTTCTAACATTGCTATGAGATTTAATACAAATCCTTGAATTCGGACAAAATTAGGAAACAACAATACATACATTTTAGACATTTATTATATCCGTTTAGCCATAAGATTTTATAGAACGGTAAATATTGGACAAGTCCACAGAAAGGTAATAAGCTGATAGACAACGATTTAGCTATAGATAAATAAATCAATTAAAATCATTTTATTACTTATTTCAAAAACTTTAAGATATTTGTTTAAAATATTTTAGTCTTAAATTCTTTTAATAGAAGTATTAATGGAAAAGTCAACTTTAAAAAATTATACCCTCAAGAATATCAATTCGATATATAAAAAATCAGATAA
Source organism: Emticicia agri (assembly GCA_945860265.1). Lineage (GTDB taxonomy): Bacteria > Bacteroidota > Bacteroidia > Cytophagales > Spirosomataceae > Emticicia > Emticicia agri_A. The sequence goes on from CAMAQF010000001.1 coordinate 164,129, forward strand.
TGCCATTTACACTTTCGCATACACTTGCTATTTATCCATTCAGAAAGTTCTGTGGTAAGTATCTATCTTTTTCGGGTTTATTTATGGGTAGTATGGTGCCAGATTTCGAATTTTTCTTCAGAGTTACCCTTTACGCCGTATGGAGTCATACTTTTTGGGGAGTATTTTTGTTTGATTTGCCCCTTGCCCTTTTATTGGTATTAATTTTTCATCAATGGACAAAAAAAGCATTGATTTTACACCTTCCCACTTTTCTTTTTCAACGTTTTTTTAATCGTGTAAATGAAAATTGGTGGCTATTTTTCAAAAAATCCCTGTTTAAAGTTATTATTTCTATACTTATTGGCATTTTTACGCATTTTGCTTGGGATAATTTTACGCATGAACCGAATTATATTTCTCCTATATATTTTGATTTTCTTGAATCAGATTTAAACATTTTTTCAATAAAAATCAAGTTGTATCAATTTTTGCAAGGGCTTAGCTCAATCATCGGCATGGCAGGATTTTTGCTTGCTGTTTATATGACCCCACAAAAAAATGTGAAAGATATTATTACGAAAAAAGCTAAAACAGGATATTGGCTTAGAATAATGAGCTGTTCTCTTTTAATAATCATTGTTCGATATTTAATAGGCGTACCAAGCGAAAAACCTTTTGGACAGATTATTGTCATTTCAATTAGTGCCTTTCTCATAAGTACAATCATTGTGTCTTGGGTTTACAAAAACAGTCATAACCAATTATCAGATGAAACTTCCTAGTTTATTGTTGACTCTACTTATTTTGCCAATGATGGTGTATTCACAATCAGCAATGGATAAGGGCTTCCGAATGCTTGAAACTGGAAAGTTTGCCGACGCGGCAATTTTTTTTCATGATTATCTAAAAAAAGACTCACTCAACCAAACAGCACTTATTTGCTACGCTCGTGGCGTTGGGCTTTCGGGTAAAACCGACATAGCTAAAGACGTTCTTAAAAAGCTTCAGACAAGATTTCCGAACAACTACGAAATCGACATAAATATGGCAGAGGCTCAAATGTGGAGCAAAGATTTTGTGAAGGCTCTCGCTTTGTATGATGATTTGGTTAGGCGTGATACGACGAGTTTTGCTGCACTTTTGGGCTACGCAAATGCTTTTTCAGAATCTAAAAAATACATTGAAGCATTAAATTATGTAGAGAAAGCGTTGAAAGTAAGCCCAAATAACGCAAATGCAATGATGAGTCGAAAGTTTATGAGGTTGGGTAGAGGTGGAATTTTGGCCAATGATGGAAAATTTGATGAAGCTATTGCTCTGTACAATCTAATTATGGCAGAAAATAGCAAAGATATTGATGCTTTGGTCAATATAGCCCAGGTTTTGATGACTGCCGAACGGTATATTGAGGCGAAAAGTATTCATGAGATTTTGGTTGGTTTACCATCCAAAAAAACCGACGGCTATTTAGGCTTATCAATGGTTACAAATAAATTAAAAAATAATGATAGTGCTTTATTTTGGGCGAAAAAAGCCGTAGAAACGGCTGATTCTACCAATACTTTAAAGGCATATTTGGGTTTGGTGAATGCTTATGCATGGAAGAAAGACTTTAAATCTGCATTTGTGCAGCTTGAAAAACTCAGAACGGCGTATCCGAATGATGTGGATGTGATTTCGGCATACGGACGAATTAATATTTGGAGCAAAGAATTTACGAAAGCATCAAAATATTATCAAAAATTACTGTCGTTGGTTCCATCTTCATTCGATGGAAATTTAGGTTATGCAGATGTTAGCCATGCACAAGGACTTGATAATGAGTCGTTTAAGTATGTAAGAAAAACCTTGGAATACTTCCCTAATCAGAGAGATGCCCTCCAGTTTTTGGAAAAACTACACATAGCTCATGACCCTACAATTTTTACACACGTTTTTTTTAGTAAAGATAATGGCGGAAATGTATCTCAAAATTATCGTGCAAAAATAAGCCTTGACCCTCACGCTCTTATAAAGATATGGTCTACTTACTATCAGCGTTCAGCACAAAACTTAAAAGAATCTAATAGTACTTTATCCAGTATCCAGCAAATAAGTACAGGTGCGAGCTATCGAATATCTGGTGCAATCAAATTGTTTGCAGAAGCCACTTTGGTTTCAACACTCAAATATAACCGAATCATTGGCGATGCTGGTTTGGAACTAAATATTGGAAAGTACCAAATTTTAGAATTAAAGTTTTATAACGAAATGCAATCTTTTACGGCAAGCCTCATTGATAGAAATATTAGAATGGATAACATTCAAGCAAATTATAATCTAAGTTTGCCATTTAAAGTGGGACTTTACTCTCAAATGATAAATACCCGCATTTCGGATGATAATCAAAGAAATTTATTATTTTTATCGGTTTATTATGACTTATTACAATCTCCTATCCTCAAAGCAGGAATTAATTTAAGTATTTTTAGTTTCAAAAAACAAGTACCTAAAGTTTATTTTAGTCCCAATATTTTTAAAGGATACGAACTATTTGCTGCATCCGAAAACGTTAATGAGCCCAAAGCAAAAAAACTGTATCAGATTACTGTTGCGGGAGGAGTTCAAAAAATAAGTAACGAAAAGTTTCAGAATATTTATCGTTTTGATATAAAAGCAGGGTGGCGTTTTAATAAGCGACTTTGGGCAATGCTCTATTTTATGCGGTCAAATTCTGCCGCCTCATCTGTTCAAGGTTTTACTTACAACGAAACGGGCATAAGAGCTCAATATATCATTCCAACAAGGCTTCTTTGATTTAGCTTACTCATAAATTGGGTAAAATTTAGTACTAATCGGATGTGCTTAGAAATAGTATGCTTACAAATCTGAACCTACCTGACAAACGATGTCCGACTATACCAATCATTTATTGCTGATAAAATTGTAACTTTGCTATCTTTCAATTGACTGCTGAATATTGATGTAAGTAAGTTATTTTGGTAATAGCTATGCTTGAAAAATATTTAATGTTTATCCAATCTTGATTAGTTAAAGCTCCTTGATGTCTCAAAAAACAAAAATACTTATTGCTCTCGGAATCGTCTATGTCGTTTGGGGTTCTACTTACTTGGGTGTCAAAATCGCTCTTCATACTTTGCCTCCGATGCTAATTTCATGTACACGGTTTTTGATTGGTGGCTCGCTTTTATTTGCGTTTACGCTACTCAGAGGACAAGGAATGCCTACGCTACAAGAAACTCGTAATGCAGCATTTATCGGTGTGCTGCTCAGTGGTATAGGCAATTGTGCAGTAGCTTATGCACTCATGAAGATACCTTCTGGTTTGGTAGCTCTTTTGGCAGCAACATTGCCTGCATGGATGATTTTGCTTGATTTTTTGTTTTTTAGTAAGGAAAAACCTTCCATGATTGGTATAATTGGTTTGGTTTTGGGCTTAGTTGGAATGGCCGTTTTACTTAATCCTTTTCAACAAATTGGCCAGCAAGAAGTTCCTGTTTTGGCAGCATTAATTGTTTTTCTTGGTTCAATTGCTTGGGCTTTTGGCTCGCTCAAATCTCCTTATATAGTATTACCGGATTCGCTGCAATCAACGGCTATTCAGATGGTAGTAGGTGGTTGTTTTTCTTTAATAATGAGCATTATTTTTGAGAAGAACCAATTTCAAGCCTTTCAGAATATGACTACAGAAACATATTTGGCGATGATTTATCTCGTACTAATTGGCTCTTATGTGGGGTATACTGCCTACGTTTGGTTGATAAATCATGCTCCGCCGCAGTTAATAGCCACATATGCGTATGTAAACCCAGTGGTAGCAATTTTCTTAGGTTGGATTTTCTTAGATGAACGTCTTACTTCTCGCTCAATGTTGGCATCAGCAATAATCTTGGCTGGCGTAGTAATGATGACTTTAGGCCGAAAAAGAAGACCAAAAGAGTTAGACATAAAACAGTAGTTTTCTACCTCAAAACTGCCATCAATTTCTTCGCATATTCATTATTTGGCTTTATTTGCAAAGCCTTTTGACTGTGCTTGCGAAACAGCAGTTTTCATACCCAATTTTTGATAGGGTTCGGCTAATTTAGTTGACTTTTAAAACTTTGGATTTGATTTGCGTGATTGCATCGCTGCGAAAATTCTTTTAAGGGAAATAAAAAATAAGACAATGAATTTATAAAGTCCTGAGACAAAAGACATGAAACGGTTTTCCGCATTGGTTAGAGATAAGAGAAATTTCGCAGCAGCGACGATTCGCCGTTGCGACGATTCTCCGCCACGATAAAATACTAACTAATAATAAGTTACATCATTTCAATTTGTCAATTAATATTGCCTCATTACTTATATCCTTCATTACGAATAAAGAATGGGTAACTAAAAAACGTTTACAGAGTGCTTTGAATTGTGAATTCAACAAAAAAGACGCCCTTTGAGCGTCGTTTCTGTAATTTAGCTCCAAAGAAATTTTAAATATTTTTTTGAAACACTATGTTTTATTTCGGAATGCCGAAGGCTTTGGCCACCTCATCAAAATTTGTATAGTCAACATTAGCTCGTGATTTTACCCCTCCAGGAATAATAACATAACGATAAACTAAGCCAGTAGTTGGTTTTCCTTGAATATCGAGTAATTCATTAAATGTGAAATTTATCCTTCCTAAAGCCACCGATATATTATAGATAGTTAAGCCAGAATTTGTTTCGAGCATCATTGGCAATAGATAGGTCGGGCCATTTAAAAATATTCGGCTATATGCCAATACGACCCCTTTATCAATAATATCTTGTGTAATTTTTACATCATTAATTCTAAATAAATAATTTTTTTCGTTGATTTTCTGCCAATCTTCAAAAGAGGGAGTAAACCAATCAGAATAGATGACATTGATTATTCCACCTGTTCCCGATACTCCCGTTGTTCCTGTCGCTCCAGAACCTGGGTCTCCTTTTGGGCCAGTTGCACCTGTAGCACCCGTTGCACCTGTTGCCCCAGTCGCCCCTTGTGGTCCTGCCGGACCAGTCGGCCCTGTTGCTCCAACTGTACCTGTTTCACCTTTGAGTCCTGGTATTCCTTGTGGCCCTGGGTCACCTTTTACACCTTGTGGACCTTCTGGCCCTTCACAACTGCTTAATGCTAAGCATCCCATCAACAGAATGCTGAAAGTAATTTTTTTCTTGATTTTCATGATTTGGGTTAGGCTGGTTTTTGTTATTGGGAACAACCTTTATAACAAGTATTGTCAAAATTTATTCTAATTTATTTATATTAACCTTTTTTACTTAAAAAAATTATAAATTCCTAATAATCAGTTATTAAAAACAAAATAAACGCTAAACATAATTATTTTACCAAGCGTTTTCCTCTATAAATATCACCTTATCAAATAGGCTTTGAAATTTGTATAAATTTAACTTCTAAGCCTCTATCAAGTTTATTTTTTACAACCTTTATACTTACCTTACCTTTAGATTTTATTTCCCAAGTAGGTGTTTCGGCATTAGCCAGTGGCTGACCGTAAAGAGAAGTAAATTGTTTTGTCAATTCATTTTTAAGACTATCGTTCGAGACTTCAGTATTCATATAAATATCTAATTCGATACCTGAAACACGATTTTGTTTGTCCTTTTGGTAGAGAATATCAATAGTTTCAAGATTATCACTGTCAAAGGAGTAGCCAATATGAGATTCTTCTTCTTCAAAAAGTTCGGCTTTTTCTTTCTTTTTAACATTGCTAATATCATCGCCAAAATCAATGCCTCGGAGCATACCTTCGCCCGTACCCATAATTGTATGCAGGAGTTTCTGAACGTTACTTGTAGAAGCGTTCTTTGCTGAGGGAGGGCTTAAAACTTGCACTGTTTCAGCTTTTTCTGAGCTATTGCACTCAATAATAAACAAAGATAAAATTAAATAGTAAATTTTCATATTTTATGAATTAAAGGTATATTGTGAAATCACAAAATTTTAGTGAGTGGATTGGTATTAGAATTCACGAGAGAGATTGAAAAATATCCTTTTTTCACCCACTCCGTTAATAGAATAATTTAATCGACCTACTACATTGTACCAAGTCACTATATCAAGTCCGACCCCTCCACCAAATAACCATTTATTTGCAAATTTAGTATTATTTAGCTCGGGAAAGCTATTTTTTACATATCCAACATCAAAAAAAGTATTTATGTATGCTGCAACAGGTAAAGCATTAAATTGTTTCACCTTCAGATAATGGCTCAAATCAAAGATTTTATCAAACATTCGATACTTCATATTTGTCTTTAATAAACCATAACTTCGGCCATCAATTACATAAAGTTCGTAGCCTCTAACCAAATCATTTCTATAGCCCAATCCTTGGGTTTGTAAAAAAGGTTGTTTTTCAGGAAAAGATGACTTAGCTCTAAGACTATAATTTCCGTAAAAGTTTCGGCCTAAAGAAAAGTATTGGCTAACTGTCCCGCTTAAAACAAATTGATTGATATCGTCATGTGCCGAAAGCCCATATTTGATAGCATCAAAGCTTAGTCGATATCCTTTAAGAGCATATTGGCGATTGTCTCGACGGTCAAAAACGTAAGAATAACTAATTAAAAGATATTTCTGTTGGGTTCGTCCATCTAGAAAATAATTAGGATTTAGGCGAGCAATAGTATCGGCAATTTGAGTTTTGTTATAAGTAATTTGTAGATATTGATTTTGAAAAAAGCCTGTTCGGCGAGCAAGAACTGCATACAAATTAAGGCGTTCACGTTGGCGTTTTTCACTATCAAAAAATTGAAATTTATCTTGCGAACTTCTATAAACCATCGTTTTGTTAATGCCGTAATATCCACCAACCGAAAAAGTTGTTTGCAGGGTTTTATCAAGATAAGGCGTGCTGTAAGAAATCTCAAAATTGGGAATAAAACCTGCTTCCGCCCTGATTTTTAGTTGGTCGTTATTGCCCGTAAGGTTTGAATGTTTCCCGTAAAGGCCATAAATTGTACGGTTCAAATCATGTCCACGTTCGAACCACCATTCGTTAAAATTGCGGTCGGCTAAATAAAATACTGGTAGTACAACTAAATAGAGTCGTTCTTTTACTTCTACAATTACATCAATTTGCTGATTATCAACTTCTTCCGAAGTAACTTTTACCGTAACAAAGAGATTATTATTTAAGATTTTCTTACGGTCGGCTTCAAAAAAATGGGACAGTTTAGCTTTTTTAAGAATATCACCTACTTTTATAGCCATATCTCTAAAAATAATCTTTTCTTTTGTGCGGAGATTACCAACTATTTTTATCTGACGAACGACCAAAGAATCATTAGCAAAAGATTGATAATGAATACTCTGTAAAAGGAGAAGGTAAATAAAAAATAGTCGTTTGGTCATTAATAATCGGCTATAAATAGTGGTGTTTTGAATAATATACGCGGTTTTTACACTATTGTAAACGTCAAATTTAAACTATTTTTTAAGAAAAGCCATAATATATTGTATCATCAAAATTGTAAAACTAACTTTAAGCAATATTTATGAAACCAACCGCTTCGGTAGTCTGATTAAAAACAAATAAGAATGGAAACTCTATTTATAACCGAAAAACTGAAAGATTTATTGCCAAAAATCAAGGCTTTTGTAGAAAACGAACTATATCCACTCGAAACTACAGAGAACCTTGCCCATAACTTCTCGTTTGTTGAACCAATTTTACAAGAAAAAAGAGCTTTAGTAAAAAATGCTGGCCTTTGGGGTTTGCATCTACCCGAAGAAGACGGCGGCCTTGGACTTACGCTCTGTGAATTTGGACAAATCAGTGAGGTACTGGCAAGTTCGCCTTTTGGGCATTTTGTGTTTAATACACAAGCTCCAGACATTGGCAATACTGAATTGATGCACAAATATGCTCCTAAACACCTCAAAGACAAATATTTAAAGCCTTTGATGGATGGCGAAATTAGAAGTTGTTTCTCAATGACCGAACCCGAATTTGCTGGCTCAAATCCTACTCGAATGGGAACAACGGCCGTAAAAGATGGTGATGATTATATTATTAATGGACATAAATGGTTTACGTCTTCGGCCGATGGTGCTGCTTTTGCAGTTGTTATGGCCGTGACAAACCCTGATGCGGCTCCGCACAAGCGAGCAAGTCAGATTATCGTACCGCTTGATACTGAAGGTTACAAATTTATAAGAAATATTCCAATCATGGGACATGCAGGCGATAGCTGGGCAAGCCACGCTGAGGTAATTTATGAAAATGTGCGAGTTCCACAAGCCAATCTAATCGGTATGGAAGGTGCAGGTTTTTTACTGGCACAAGAACGCCTCGGGCCAGGTCGCATTCACCACTGTATGCGTTTTATCGGTATTGCCGAGCGTAGTTTTGATTTAATGTGTCGCTATGCCGCATCAAGAGAAATGGCCGAAGGAGTGATGCTGGGCGAAATGCAATTTATTCAAGGATTTATTGCCGAAAGTAGAGCCGAAATTGAAGCTGCCCGCCTTTTGGTGCTTCGCACGGCAAAAAATATCGACGAACAAGGAGCAGCTGCCGTGCGTGATGAAATATCGATGATTAAATTTTTTACTGCCAATATGATGCTCCGAGTAATCGACCGAGCAATTCAAACGCATGGTGCATTAGGAATGACGAGCGATATTTTGCTTTCGTACTGGTATGCTCACGAACGTGCAGCCCGAATCTATGATGGAGCAGATGAAGTACATAAATCAGCCCTAGCTCGTGGTATTTTGAAAGGTTATGGGCTAGATAAACGCAAAAAATAAAAAAAATTGGAGGTACATCTGAGTTAGTTGTGCCTCCATTTATTTAAACTGTATCCAACAAAATCCTAAATGTTGTACCTTTATCAACTTGGGTTTCTTTCACAAAAAGTTTGCCTTGGTGGTAGTTTTCGATAATACGTTTCGCTAAAGTAAGTCCTAAACCCCAACCTCGTTTTTTTGTACTAAAACCTGGTTTGAAAACCTTCCGAACATTCATTTTAGAGATCCCTTTTCCTGTGTCTCGTATATCAATCGCAATCGTTTTTTTTCCAGTTGGCGTAATCGTAACAAATAATTCCCCGATTCCACCCATCGCATCTACGGCATTCTTGCACAGATTTTCCACAACCCATTCCATTAAGTTTTTATTTAAGCTAACTTTCACATTATCAAATACTTTACTTTCGAAATGTACTTTTACTTTTGTAGAAATTCGACGCCCTAAATAAGCAAGTGTCTGTTGCACCAAAGGAGCGATTTCTTCTTCACTCATCTGCGGTACCGAACCAATATTGGAAAAACGAGTAGTGATAGTTTCAAGACGCTTAACATCCTTTTCCATTTCATCCCCAATGCTCCCATCAAAGTTCGGTTCAGAGCGAAGTACCTCCACCCAAGCCATCAAGGCCGAAATCGGTGTACCTAGTTGATGAGCGGTTTCTTTGGCCAACCCTACCCAAACTCTGTTTTGTTCGGCTTTGCGAGAAGAACTGTAAGCGATAAATGCCAACGAACCAAAAATCAAGAATGTGCCCAATAAAATATATGGAAAAAAACGTAATTGTTTGGCTACCAACGAATTACTATAAAAAAGTGATGTTTTATCCTTCCCTATCGAAAATTCAAAAGGTGGGTGTTCGTTAGCCATTTCCGAAATTTTGGTATATAAAATAGTTTCTTGTTCCTTTTGCTTCCAAGTTCGGGTTGAGTCTTTAAATTCTGAAATATTTATATTAGCAATAGGTACACCATTCTGAACAATAATAGCAGGAATAGTTTCGTTTGCATCTAAAACTTCTTGCACAAACGTATAGTCACAAGTATTTTCCAAACTCATTTCGATAAACGCTTTAATACTTGCAGCGTATAAAGTAACGTATCTTTTCTCTCGCTCTTCTACTTGTTGAGCGAGTTGATTAAAATAATATAAAACGCCAATTCCAATTGTAAGCAAAACCGCTATCGCCACAAACCGCCAACCTGTAATTTGCTCATAAATATTTACAAAAACTTCTCTTTTTGCCATAAATCTTAAATTTACCTTGAATAAAAACGCTCAATATCAAATCACAATTTAGTAAAACTATTTAGAAGTATTCTAAATTAAACATATTTCATTTATTTATTTAGCTTTGGGCAAACTATTTAACGCTTATTGTCGTAAGTAATTATAACTAAGTAACTAGTAAAAGCTTGTCAAATAAGCCAAAACTTGTCTTTTAAAGTATTTCTTTCAATTAAATACATACAATAATTTTGAACCATCACACAGATTAACTAAAAAACTGTTTTTAAAATGCTTTTGAATTTTTGTATTTTTTTAAGTTAAACACGAAATAAACATTAAATTAATTTAGAACAATTCTAAATAAAAAAAACTGACAGAAATCTTATCGTTCGTAATGATTCTGACCGTAAATTTGCAAACTATTTTATATAATATGCACGGATTATTTAAAGCAATAACAATTTCGCATAAAAAAGCCTCCTTAAAGTTAAGAGGACAAATTGCACTTAACGAAGAAGAATCTAAAGTATTGATGCTTAAGATTCGTGAATCGTTTGAGGTATCGGAAGTGCTTGTGCTTTCTACTTGCAATCGCACTGAGGTTTATTATGTTTCAGAAAATAATTTAGGTGAAGAAATTATTCGCTTAATCGCCAGCCAAAAAGTACTTAGCTCATACGAAATTCTGCCTTTATTTGAAATAATTCATGACCATAACGAAGCCGTAAGATATTTGTTTGAAGTTTCAATTGGCTTGCACTCGCAGGTAATTGGCGATTTGCAGATACCGAACCAAGTAAAACACGCTTACCAATGGTCGGCGGATGTACAAATGGCGGGGCCGTTTTTGCATCGTTTACTTCACACTATTTTCTTTACAAACAAAAAAATCGTTCAAGAAACTTCGTTCCATGATGGAGCGGCATCTACTTCTTACGCAACCGTAGAAGTAATGGAAACTTTCTTGCCACTTTTGAGCAATCCAAAAGTTTTGGTAGTTGGTTTGGGCGAAATCGGTGAAGATATTTGTAGAACTTTGGCCGATAAAGGTTATAAAAATATCACGATTACAAATCGTACTTTAGAAAAAGCACAAAAACTGGCTAACGTATTAGGCTTTGAAGTAGCTGATTATCAACTCGTTAATCAGAATATTTTAGAAGCTGATATTGTTATTTCGTCAGTACGTTGCGAGTCGCCAATTATTACGAAAGAAACACTTAAAGATAAAACGCTCGCCGTAAAATATTTGATTGACCTTTCGTTACCAAATAGCATTGCGACTGATATTGAGGAAGTTACGGGAGTTGTTGCGTATGATTTGGACCAAATCCAGCGTAGGGCTAATGAGGCTATTCAACGCCGCATGGAAGCGATCCCGCAAGTATTTAGCATTATCAGCGATGCAATTGGAGAGTTTGATAATTGGTCCCATGAAATGATTGTTTCGCCAACGATTCAGAAATTGAAAGGGGCTTTAGAACAAATCAGAAAAGAAGAAATGGCTCGTTTTGTGAAAGACCTTTCGGCCGAAGAAGTAGAAAAGATGGACAAAATTACTTCGAGTATGATGCAAAAAATAATCAAATTGCCAGTAATTCAGCTAAAAGCAGCCTGTAAACGTGGCGAAGCAGAAACACTAATTGATGTTTTGAATGATTTATTCAATTTGGAGAAACAAACTGTGTAAATCGTAGGACAGGTTTGCAACCTGTCAATCGTAGTAACTAAAAACAGACAGGTTAGAAACCTGTCCTACAAAATATTAAAAGGCGTAATTTCTGTGGAAATTACGCCTTTTTTGTAAGGTAGATTTTCTACATGTCACTATCAAAATAAAACTAATGTAAAAGCTCTAAATAAATTCAAGATGATTTTCCATATCTGAACCATTTAAAACTTGCGAAATGAGCATCAAGCCTTGAATAATTTGACCAATTGAAGTACGTTGATGTGCATAAACAATGCCTTTATGGAAAACTTGTTGGGCATGAAATTTAAGAAAATCATCATCTTGAGTAAAAATTACCCTATTTTCTTTAATAGCTAATGCCAGATGTTGTTCATCAGAGGCAGCAAGCATATTTGCATCATTGCAACTCAAAACATCAATTCCTCTACGACGAAGTCCTTCAATTACGGCTGGATGGACATGTTCATCGGTATAGAATTTAATATTATTCGCCATTCAGTTTTAGCTTCAACTTTGAAGGATTCTGTTCTTTCAAAATCTCAATAAATCTTTCAGAATCATTCATTGAGATTTCGATAAGGTGCTGATTATCAAAATAGTATGCCAATGCTGCATATACATCAACAAGGCTAATGTGATATTGTGTAGCGATTTCATCTGCCGAAAACCCCTTCATTTCGTGCCATACAACAATATCAGCTACTGTAATGCGATGCCCTGCAATATGAGGTTTTCCTCCCCGAATATTCAGATTAGTGACAATATGTGCATCTAATGTTTGGACCATTTTAAAAATATATTTTTACTTTAAAGGTATTAATAAAAATTTGCTGTGTCAAAATAAATTTCTACATTTCAAAAATTCAACCTAAAATCGTTGCTTCTACTCTTTTCTTGGCTTCTTCGATGGCGGCTTTTGCTTCGTTTTGTAGGTTTTTTGCTTGTTGTCTGATGTTTGTGATTTCTGTAACAATCTTTTCTTGAATTTAGAGTGCAGGGAGCGGAAAAGTAGTAGTACCTATTTCGTCTAAATTAATATTTGCACGGGCAACTGGTCTTTTTAGTCTATCTAAAACGCCCTTACCTGCTGAATAAAATTGGATTGATTTAAAGAATTCTGGTAAAACATCTTCACCAAATCGAACGAGAGCTAAGGCTTGATTAATATTTGCTTCTTTATCAGATTCATAAATTGTGACCTGTCCAATTGTTGCCCCAACAATTGCAATTAAAGTATCGTTGAATTTTAATTGTGAACTTTTGAGCATTTTTTCATGAACTTCTCTTTTTATATAAAGACAATTTTCAAAATCAATCTCATTAAGCTCGTTTATTTCTCCGCTTCTAATAAAAGGAACTCCAAGCTCCCGTTTTGTATAATCATCACCTCCAGAAAGCGGCGTTGCCCCACTTATAATTTTAACTGCTTTTTGATTTACTTTAACAATCGGAAATTTACTCTTTTGTCTCTAAAAAATCAAAGCCTGTTACATAAAGTAAAACAACGCCCACGATGACCGTAGGCGTTTATTGCTTTACTCCCTGTTTACTGTAATTTTCGACTTTTCAGAGGTAGGATTTTTAAGCTAAACGCAAAAATTTATATGTCGTTTTTTTAGATTTTTTCTATAAAATGAATGTTGGTTTGAGTGCAAATATAGGTCAAAAAATGCAGAATATATAGTTTGGCAAAAACGAGTAGCTTTTGATTAAACAAATAAATTACGTTCCTTTTTTCCTCCCCAATTTTTCTCTACATTTCGTAAAAATTCAACCTTCTATCAATATGAACAACACTTACGATAAAAAACAACAAAACTCACGCCGTAATTTCCTCAAAACCAGCACTTTGGCCTCCGCAGGCTTTATGATTGTGCCTCGTCATGTGTTGGGCAAAGGCTTCGTTGCACCGAGTGATAAACTCAATATTGCGGCCGTTGGCTGTGGCGGGAAAGCCGATTTTAATATTCCGCAGGCTTATAATAATGGTTCTGATAATATCGTAGCTCTTTGCGATGTTGATGATAGACAATCGGCCAAGTTTCGAGCGAAATTTCCGAATGCTCCGTATTTCAGAGATTACCGAAAAATGTTGGAGTCGGAAGGCAAAAATATTGATGCCGTAATCGTGACTACGCCCGACCACATGCACTACCCAATTGCGATGTCGGCTATGCAACTTGGCAAGCACGTTTATTGCGAAAAACCATTGACCCACGATATTTGGGAAGCACGCCAAATGACTGAAGGTGCGATGAAATACAAGGTCGTTACACAAATGGGCAACCAAGGAAGTAGCGGAAAAGGAACAAGAGTTACCGAAGCAATTGTGCAAAATGGCATGATTGGCGAAGTTCACACAGTAGAAGTTTGGACAAATCGCCCTGTTTGGCCGCAAGGGGTACAATCGCCAAAAGATAAAAGAGAAAAACAACCAATTCCGAACGAAGTTGACTGGAATTTATGGCTCGGTACTGCCCCAATGCGAGATTACCACGAAGCTTATATGCCATTCCGCTGGCGTGGTTATTGGGATTTCGGTACGGGTGCTTTGGGCGACATGGGCTGTCATTTTATTGATGTACCTTTCCGTACACTCAAATTAGGTTATCCAAGTTCAGTTGAATGTTCGGTCGGGCAAGTCTATGCCGATTTTTTCAAAGAAGCATTTTTTGATGATAGTTGTCCACCGTCGTCGGCAATTCACCTTAAATTTCCTAATCCAACCAGCAAAAACTATAAAGAATTGAGCCTTTCGTGGTATGATGGTGGTATTCGCCCAAAACTTCCTGAAGGTTGCGATTATGAAAAGGTTTTCGCCAATATTGACGGTGGAATCATGTTTATTGGCACAAAAGGAATCTTAGCTTGTGAGCTTTTTGGCAATAATCCAAAGCTATTTGCCAATGGAAAACTGCAAGATGTGAAGTTTCCAGACCCAAAACGTGCCTTAGTTGATGGCGACACAAATGGCCATCAACAACAATGGGTAAAAGCCTGTAAATCGGGTTTTGGAACTTATACAAGTTCGTCGTTCGACCAATCTGGGCCTTTGACCGAAACAGTTTTGATGGGAAATTTGGCCGTTCGTTCGTTTTTGATGAGAAATTCTAAAGATAAATTTATCGGAAGAAAAAAACTTTTGTGGGATGGCAAAAATATGAAAATCACCAATTTTGATGAAGCAAATGCTTTCATAAAGCGAGAATATCGTGCAGGTGGCTGGATTTAACTTCATATAAAAAACGTCGGCATAGCTTTGAGCTATGCCGACGCTATAATATTAAAGTCTCACTTTCACTGCCAACAAAAAGTTTGTACCTGCTTGTGGATAGTAGAAGTTTTCGGTAGTTACTTGATTATCGTAGATATAGCTATAAGTATAGCCATTTGATTCATACAAGTGATTAAAAATATTATTGACTAGTAAACTGAAAGTCAACTCTTTGACAAACTTAGGTTTCAGCGAATAACTCGCTCTAATATCATTCACAAAAAACGCATTAAGACTTCGGTTATCGTCGGCTGTATTATCCAAATATTGCTTACTTACGTATTTAGTCATCAATGCTAACTCCACGTTTTTGGTGGGTGCATAAAAAATTTGTCCGCCAGAAATCATGTTTGGCGAGAACGAAATGTCGGTTTTAGCAAACTTATTAATTTTATCAGCATCGCCGTCGTAGTTGACCACGGTTTCTGTAAAATCCTTAATTTTATTTTGGCTTAAAGTAGTATTAGCTACCAATTTCCATTTTTCAGCTAACTTGACAGTTGCCGATAATTCTAAACCAGCACGATAACTTTTAGGAACATTTACCCTAATCGCCTCTCCTACTCCATTTATTTGTCCCGTAAGTACTAATTGATTTTTGTAATTCATGTAATAGAAATTAGCATCAAAACTCAATTTTGTTCCTGCCAAACGATAACCAACTTCTAAATCTTGTAGATTTTCGGCCAAAGGTGCTTTAGGAGCATTATCCACAAAATCTTGACGGCTTGGCTCCTTATTTCCAACCGCATACGACGCGTACACCGAAGTGTTTTTGTTTACTTGATAGTTCATACCAAATTTCGGATTAAAAAATTGATAGTGCGAAAACCCGCCCGCAGACTTTTGTGTAATATCTTGGCGTTTATCTCCAGTACCTTTCATAGTATAATCTACGGTTCTATACTGTAAATCAGCAAAGAAATTCAATGCTTCTGACATTTGATAATAGCCCTTTGTGTAGATATTAAAATCTGTTTTTAAAGCATTACTTTCGTACCAACGATAACGTAAATCGGCCGTTGAAGCATTTTTAGCCCAAATAATTTCACCAAAATGGTCGCCATCGTATTTATTCCAAGCACCGCCAATATTTGCTGAAAACTTTTTATTAGATTGATAATCAAGCGAATATGTTGCTCCATAAAAATCATTATTCAACCATTTACGACGAATAATATCTGTTTGCTTAAGCGTCGTTGTACCTATCACGACATTTGGCAAACCATAATTTAAATATTTATCTTCTGGCTTAAATTGCTCATAAAAACCTCTTCCTTTGGTATAATGAAGTATCGGATTGAATGCCCAATTATTATTTAATTTAAACGAAGAAATCAACTGATAATGGTCTTGCTGATAATCATCGACTTGGTTATCATAAGTGTAAAAATTGAAAGTACGATTAGTTTTTAATAAACTTTCTGGCACACCTTCCCAAGCCTGATAGGTTTTTTCTTTTCCAGAAAAAGCATTAAAACGTACAAAGTTATATTTACCATAATACCCTGCCGAAACATAAAACGATTTTAGGTCAGAAGAAGCACGATCGATATAGCCGTCAGAACTCAGTTTCGACAAACGAGCATCAACCACGAAGTGACCATTCAACAAGCCTGTACTTGCCAAAACATTTGTTTTAAGGGTATTAAATGACCCAACAGTAAAATTAGTTTCTCCGTAAGCATCTTGCTCATAACCCAAAGTATTGATATTAATACTTGCCCCAAATGCCCCTGCACCGTTGGTCGAAGTTCCTACTCCGCGTTGCACCTGAATACTTTGTGCGGACGAAGCAAAATCGGGCATATTCACCCAATATGTTCCTTGCGACTCAGAATCATTATAAGGCACGCCATTTAGCGTTACGTTGATACGCGTCGGGTCGGTGCCCCGAATACGAATACCAGTATAGCCCACGCCCGCACCGGCATCCGAACTCACAACTACCGAAGGCAATTGATTGAGCAAAAATGGCATATCTTGCCCCAAATTAACTTTTTTGATGTCTTTTCGATAAACATTCGTAAAAGCCATACCCGTTTTTTGATTGGCACGAGTAGCATTTACAACCACATCATTGAGTTGTCGAATTGAAGTAGAATCTTGAGCATTTACAATTATCAATGAACAATTACCTATTATCAGAGAAATAATAAATTTTCTGATTAATACGTCAAATCGTTGATAATTGATAATTGATAATTGAAACGTTGTTAATTTTTTCATTGTTTTTGAAAGTTTTAACAACAGGAAAAAGGAGCAAAATCCTGTCGAAACTGCATAAGTCGCACGGAGATTCCGTTGGCTTGCTGTTTTTGGTTAGACAAAATTTTAAATTCATTAAATTTAAGTACATTTCCGAAAGTCATGACTTTCCTAAATGCACTCTATTTCCCTGCGGCGGCATTATCCGTGTACAGGTTCAATGGGTATAATCTCAGCCCGTTATATTAAGGCACCCCTTTTGAGATAAGTTATACAAAGTAAACGTTTTTTTAGAAAACTTGTTTATATTAGTGTAGAAATTTATCATAAAAACAAGTTCAATTACCTTCAAATTACTGATTATAAACCATTTGTATTTCAATTGATTGAATTAAACAACAAGCCCACGAGAGATTTATGAGCCAATTTATGGTAGAGTTTGATTTGCCAAACCCATTTCCAGAGAAATTAATTATAAAAATTCCACAACAAAGGATGATGGTAAATCAGCTTTTGGAAGATGGGAAAATACAATCTTATGCACTCTCGATGGAGCGTGACCGCCTTTGGTGTGTAGTCAATGCCGATGACGAATTGGAAGTAATGCGAATTATCGGAGAATTTCCATTGATTGATTTTATGCAACCCACTATTACCGAACTAATGTTCAATAATGCAATCGTGATGAAAGTACCCGCATTTTCGTTGAATTAAATATAGAATAGTCTCATGAATACAATTTTGAAAAACATACTTTTAATGCTACTGCTTACAAGCCAAACTCTTTTGGGTTGTCGCCAAGCAAGCAAACAAGAGTCTTTTAAATCCACTGTGCCATCTGCTCAACAAACGGAGAAAAAAGAAAAGGAGACCAAGACTAAGAGAAAAACTGATAAGAAAGACAATGATTATCAGACAAATAAACAAAATAAGATTCCGCAGAAAGTTTATGAAGTGCTTAAGTATGTTAAAGAAAATGGTACTGCACCCGATGGCTACGTTGGTGGACGTAAATTTGGAAATTATGAAAAACAACTTCCGCAAAAAGATGAAAACGGTCGCCGAATAAATTACCAAGAATGGGATGTTAATCCAAAGCAGAAAGGTAGAAACAGAGGAACTGAACGACTTGTAACTGGCTCAAATAGTAAAGCGTATTTTACCAAAAATCACTATAAAAGTTTTATCGAAATCGAATAATTGTGGCATAAACCAATTGTTCGCCATAAAATATTATTTTAATTTAAAATCAATGGCTAATTTCCTTATAAGCAATAATTTAGAATCACTAAACGGCTATTATATCGCAAAGATTGATGGGTCAAAAGCACATACATTAAGGGGGTTCTACGAAGAAGTTGCCAAAGCTCTTAATTTTCCCGAATACTTTGGTTTTAATCTCGATTCGTTCGACGAAATGCTTAATGATTTGTCGTGGTTTGAGCAGACTAAAATTGCGATTTATATCACAAATTCAGAGTCATTCGTAGAAAAAGAACGAAATCCTGATAAATTACCAACTTTGCTTGATTTGCTCGATGCCACTTGCGAAGACTGGGAATGGAGTGATGAAGAAGACGAACGCCCGAAAAAAGAATTGATTATAGCATTTTCGCCAAGCGAACGAATTACAAAACTACTTGATAGTCAGGAGATTAGTTATGATATGAAATAAAGTATTAAACAACTTTATACATGATTATTAATTGCAATAATTTCGCAGCTTTTGAAGTTCATTCTTCAATTGTATTCAAAAGTTCATCTACTATTTCCATTTTCTTAAAATCAGTTAAAATCTGCGTTGCTTGCATCCGTTTTATCTTTATGCTATTTTCTTGAGCGATGAACCTATTTTTGTAAAATTTCGGGCAAATAAAAACTCTCATAAAATTTTTACGAGAGTTTTTATATTTACCGCATATTTACAAACTAATCGGTACTTTTACTTCAGTATTATCCCAACGCAAAATCATTTCTGCACCAGTAGCCGCAGCGGCAAAATCAATTTTAAATTGTTCTATTAATTCGGCTGATTTTCCAACAGGCACTTCCACACGCACTACATCTTTTTTCTCATCATAAGTGGTTCCCCATTGTCCAATTTCACTGTTTAAAATTACAGTCCATTTATCAGCATTCGGAATCGTCCAAAGTGTATATTTCCCTGCTTTTAGAGTTTTATCGCCTATTTTAATATCTTGTTTTACATCAAAAATCGTGGCTTCGTTTGCACCTGTACGCCAAACTTGGCCATAAGGTAATAGTTTTCCGAAAATCTCACGCCCTTTTTTATAAGGTCGGCTGTAATCAACTTGTACGGTCAATCCATTTTGGTCGAAATTAGTGGTTTCGGCTGGGCTTTTACTTTTGGTAAAACTTTTCAAACCAAAGAAAGCAATCACCAAAACGACCGCAATAATCAAAATAATTTTTACGATTTTATTCATTTTTGAGAAAGGTTTAATTTTATTAAGAAACAAGACATTGTATTAGAATAGTTCAATGAAAACTCCACATAATGCTTTCTTATTCCATAAATGGCTAAAATATATTTCGGCTTCCCTAACCTTAAAAGTCTATTTTAGGGTTTCCCGTAAAAAAAATCAGATTATTCAATGATTTCCCCTCGAAAAGCGACAAATTTGTACTAAGAGAACAGTTTTGGTTTTTTTAATGTTTTGAAGTTGATCCTTAGCTAAGGACTGATAAACGGAGTGCAGCCCAGCGAATGCCGCCCGTTGATAATTGATAATTGAATCTATGCTTGATATTATTCATTTACTACCCGACTCGATAGCCAATCAGATTGCGGCAGGTGAAGTAGTGCAACGACCAGCGTCGGTAGTGAAAGAGCTTATGGAAAACTCGATTGACGCTCAGGCCAATTATATACAGTTGATTGTAAAAGATGCTGGTCGCACGCTCATTCAAGTAATTGACGACGGCATGGGAATGTCGGCTACTGATGCTCGTATGAGTTTTGAGCGGCACGCCACTTCAAAAATTCGCACCGCTGATGACCTTTTTTCGATTCTGACGATGGGTTTTCGTGGCGAGGCATTGGCTTCTATTGCGGCCATCTCCCAAGTAGAATTACGCAGCCGCCGAATGATTGACGAAGTAGGCACAATGATTCGTATCGAAGGCTCAGAAATAAATAGCCAAGAGTCAGTTTCCTGCACAAAAGGCACGAATTTTCAAGTAAAAAACCTATTTTTTAATGTTCCTGCTCGACGAAACTTTCTAAAATCGAATCCCGTCGAGATGAAACATATTCTTGATGAATTCCAAAGAGTTTCGTTGGCTCACCCAGAAATTACTTTTACACTTTATCATAATGATGTAGAAGTTTATAACCTTCCTGCGGGAAAACTTAGCCGAAGAATTGTTGATATTTTCGGAAAAACTTACCGAGAACAACTGGCAAGTTGCGAAGAAGAAACGCCATTTGTGAATATTTCGGGCTACTTAGGCAAACCAGAATCAGCAAAAAAAGGGCGTGGTGAACAGTTTTTCTTTGTAAATAAACGTTTTATCAAGCACAATTATTTACACCATGCCGTTCTGAGTGCTTTTGAGTCAACGATTCCGGAGGGTAGCAGCCCATTTTATGTGTTGTTTATCGAAATCAATCCTTCGCACATTGATATAAATATTCATCCGACTAAAACTGAGATAAAATTTGACGACGAACGAGCCGTTTATGCCATTATTCGCTCGGCAGTCCGAAGAGCCATCGGAGTTTATAATCTTACCCCTACGATAGATTTTGATTCGGATATAAATTTTGCAAATCTGACGAATACCAATCGTTTCAGCGATTCGCCAAATCCAGTTAAGCCTTCATTTTCGGGTTTAAACGATTTTGAAAATGCTCGTAATTCATCACAGCAAGGCACTTATCAGCCACAACAAGTTGATCATTATCGAGAAAAACGGGGTGCCGTCCAACGGGGTGCCGGCCAACGCGATAACGCATCTTCAACTCCCGAAAATTGGCGAAAACTTTTTGAAGGTTTAGAGAGCTTTAAACCTAATAATCAATCAACTTTGGGGTTTGATTCAGAACAAATGACTATGGGAAGTAAGGCCAACGTTATTTCGGACGAAAGCCGCAGAATTGCGGAAATACAAGAAATTAGTGCGATTCAGATACAAAATCGTTTTATAATAGCCCAAGCCAAAAGTGGATTGATGCTCATCGACCAGCGAGCGGCTTATGAGCGAATTTTATACGAAAAATATTATAACAATTTAAATAATAAAAAATCGTTTACTCAACAACTCCTCTTTCCAAAAACCTTAGATTTACAACCATCCGATTATCAGTTGGTTATAGAAATTCAAGAGGAGATAAAGGCATTGGGCTTTTCGTTTGAAGAATTTGGACAGCATACTATTAAAATTAATGGTGTTCCGCCTGAAGTACAAGAAGAAAACGAAAAAGAGATTTTTGAGGGTTTAGTACAACAATTTAAAACTAATCAGACTGATTTACAGTTAGATAGAATAGAAAACGTAGCACGTTCGTTTTCGAAGCGTTCGTCATCGAAATACATGGGTGAACTCTCAATAATTGAGATAAACCTGCTGATTCACCAGCTTTTTGAGACCGCCTTGCCGAGCTACACACCTAATGGTGAACCAATTATGACAATTTTGTCATTAGACCAACTAGCCGAATTACTGAATCACAAACAGTAATTTTAAGTTTAACGAAAAAGCTTTTTTAACCAAAATTACGATATGTTTCAAGTTACACCTGTTGTTCGTAACTTATTGATAGCAAATATTGCTGTTTATTTAGTACAGAGTTTTTTGAGAATTGATTTAGCCACAATTTTTGGTTATCATACATTTTCGCTACAAGAAATGGGGCTTTTCAACCCTATTCAGGTTTTTACGTATATGTTTCTGCATTCAGGCACGAGTCATATTTTTAGTAATATGTTTGGTTTGTTTATGTTTGGTCCGATGCTAGAAAATTTCTTAGGTAGCAAGCGTTTTTTGATTTTATATATTGTGTCAGGAGTTGGAGCGTGTTTACTTCATGGAGGCATCAGTCTTTACGAAATTTCTCAATTTCCTCTTGATTCTGCCGAATATACAATGATGATGAGTACTCCTATGGTTGGAGCTTCGGGAGCGATTTTTGGAATGTTGGGAGCTTTTGCAAGATTATTTCCGAATACTGAAATGATAATTTTTCCGCTTCCAATACCTGTCAAGGCAAAATATTTAGTATCTTTATATGCACTTTTCGAGATTTTCTCGGGTTTCTACAACGTTATGCCTGGCGTTGCACATTTTGCCCACATAGGTGGCTTGATTTTTGGAATATTATTGATTAATTACTGGAACAAAAAAAAGGATAGATTTTACTAGCAGTGGCAAGTTTCATAGACGACATAAAAAGTCCATTTAGGAAAGGAAATACATTGGTGCAACTCATGCTCATCAATGCTGCAGTTTTTTTGTCTCTGATTTTAATAGGTTTTATCTTTTCTTTTTCCCCTAGTGGTGGATTAATCAAAAAAACCATCGCTGATAATTTTGATTTGATTGCTCCAATTAATTCTTTTATCCGCAAACCTTGGACTCTCCTTACCTATTGCTTTACGCACGACGGTTTTTTTCATTTACTGTTCAATATGCTTTCGTTGTTTTGGTTTGGAACTTTGGTACAAGAGTTTGTCGGAAGTAGAAAATTATTAAATATTTATCTGATTGGTGGAATAATCAGCGGTTTGATTTACGTAGCTGTTTATAATTTATTGGCTTTATCGCCTAAGATAAACAATATTAGTCCAACTATTTTAGGTGCTTCAGCGGCGGTTTATGCGGTGATGTTTGCAGCCGTTGCTTTGCTTCCCGAATATGAGTTTTATTTATTTGGAATTATACTTATTAAAATCAAATACCTCGCTGGGGCTTTCTTGATAATATCGTTTGTAGTACCAAGTAGTGGAGTCTCTCATTTAGGCGGAGCAATAGCTGGTTATTCATACATTTATTTATTACGTCGAGGCACAGATTTAGGAAGTCCGATAGAAGCCGTTAGCTATTGGTGGAGCAACCTTTGGAAACCAAAACAAAAAGTAAAAATTCCGCAAAGAAAATACAGCGAGTCAACGGTTGCGAACAAAAATGGCAGTAATTCAAACGCTGATGCTAATTATTTCCCTGACCAAGATGAAGTAGATTCTATTTTGGATAAAATAGGCAAATCAGGATACGAAAGTCTAACAAAAGAAGAAAAGCAAAAACTCTACCGAGCAAGTCAAAAGAAAGATTAAAATTTCTAAATTTTCTGTACATTTGTAATCTATTGCAAACTTCAAAGGCTAAACCTTTTAAGATTGAAAAAGTAATGTTTACCTATGAGTAAATTTTCCTTTTCAAATCGAACAATTTTAGCTCTACTAAGTTTTAAAAAGACAATCTAACCTTTATTGGTCAAAAGATATGCTCATAACGCCCGGTGAAATACTAAAAAACATCTATATTCCTTCAGATTTACGAAACGTTGACCGAACGAAACTTCCACAAGTTGCCGATGAACTCCGTCAATACATCATCGATATGGTTTCTGTCTATGGTGGACACTTCAGCTCAAGCCTCGGTGTCGTTGAACTTACTGTTGCTTTGCACTATGTTTTTAATACGCCCGATGACCAACTCGTATGGGATGTAGGCCACCAAGCCTATGGACACAAAATCTTAACCGGAAGACGTGAAAACTTTCACACAAATCGTCTTTATGGCGGTCTATCAGGTTTTCCTAAGAGAAAAGAAAGCGAATACGATACTTTCGGTGTTGGGCATTCATCTACTTCAATTTCGGCGGCCGTCGGAATGGCTGTTGCATCAAACATCAATCGCGAACCGAAACGTCAGCACATTGCAATCATTGGCGATGGTTCAATGACAGCAGGTATGGCTTTTGAGGGCATGAACCACGCAGGTGCTTTGAAAGATGCTAATGTATTGATTATCTTGAATGATAACTGCATGGCAATCGACTCAAATGTGGGAGCCTTGAAAGAATATTTGACAGATATTACAACCTCAAAAACATATAATAACGTAAAAGACGAGGTTTGGCAGCTACTCGGCAAAATGAGTACATTTGGTAAAAGTGCCAGAAAAATTGTTGCAAAGGTAGAAAATGCCATGAAAGGTGCTTTATTGAGCCAAAGTAACTTCTTTGAAGCATTGAATCTTCGTTATTTCGGGCCAATTGATGGCCATGACATCGACCATTTAGTAAGTATTTTGGAAGACCTAAAAGATATTCCTGGCCCTAAAATTCTTCACCTTCTGACCGTTAAAGGAAAAGGCTTCACTCCGGCCGAAAAAGAACAGACTAAATGGCACGCCCCAGGTCTATTTGATAAAGTAACGGGCGTAATTCAGAAGAAAGTTTATGACAAGCCAATGCCGCCAAAATACCAAGATGTATTTGGTAATACGATTGTAGAATTGGCCGAAAAAAATGATAAAATCGTTGGTGTAACACCTGCTATGCCATCGGGTTCTTCATTAAATATTATGATGAAAGTCATGCCCGAACGTGCTTTTGATGTAGGTATTGCAGAGCAACATGCTGTTACTTTTTCAGCTGGTATGGCAACTCGTGACTTGGTAGTTTATTGTAATATCTACTCAAGTTTCATGCAGCGTGCCTACGACCAAGTGATACACGATGTATGTTTGCAGCAACTTCCTGTCATTTTCTGTCTCGACCGAGCAGGTTTTGCAGGAGCTGATGGCCCTACGCACCATGGAGCATACGACATTGCGTTTATGCGTTGTATACCGCACATGGTTGTGGCTTCACCAATGAACGAAGAAGAGTTGCGTAATTTGATGTACACTTTTCAACTGGAAGAAACCCAAAAACTAAAAACTGCCTTCACGATTCGTTATCCAAGAGGTGAAGGTGTGATGCCAGATTGGAAACGTCCATTCCAAAAAATTGAAATCGGGAAAGGTCATAAAATTAAAGATGGTGAAGAAGTAGCCATTTTGACAATTGGGCATATTGGTAATTATGCGGTAAAAGCCTGCGAAATGCTTGAAAAAGAAGACTTAAATCCTGCACATTATGATTTAAGATTTGTAAAGCCACTCGATGAAGCGATGCTTCATGAAGTTTTCCAAAAATTTGACCGAGTAATAACCGTAGAAGACGGATGCCTACAAGGCGGTATGGGAACTGCAGTTTTAGAATTTATGATTGATAATGATTACAATGCTAAAGTGAAACGCTTGGGTATTCCAGACCGCATTGTAGAACACGGTGAGCAAATTGAACTTCATCACGAATGTGGCTTCGATCCTGAAGGTATTGCCAATGCCGTGCGTGAATTTGCAGATGCTTCTGTTTTATTATAAAAAGTAAGACGGAAATTCTCTAGACTATGTGTATATATAAAAGCCTCGACCTATCAAATACTGGTCTAGGCTTTTTATTTTTCTGAACCACCACCATAGTTTTTTAGTTATATTTGTATGAAAAACTGAGCAAAAAAATAGTGAGCAATAAAAAACTGAATGACATTGACCTAACTGGCTACGATCAAATCGAAGTTTTTGGTGCAAGAGAACATAACCTCAAAAACATTGATGTGAGTATTCCACGAAACAAACTGGTAGTTATCACTGGTATTTCGGGTAGTGGGAAATCATCTTTGGCTTTTGATACAATTTATGCCGAAGGTCAACGCCGCTACATGGAGAGTTTTTCGGCATACGCACGTAGTTTTATTGGTAATATGGAGCGTCCTGACGTTGATAAAATTAATGGTCTTTCGCCTGTAATTTCAATCGAACAGAAAACTACCTCTAAAAATCCTCGCTCAACGGTTGGTACTACAACCGAAATCTATGACTTTCTCCGTTTATTATTTGCCCGTGCGGGCGAGGCTTTTAGCTATATAACTGGTAATAAAATGGTTAAGCAAACGCAAGACCAAATCATTGACCAAATTTTGCAACAGTTTGATAATCAAAAAGTTACGTTACTTGCTCCCATCATTAAAGGTCGTAAAGGTCATTACCGAGAACTTTTTGTACAAATTGCCAAATTAGGTTATAACAAGGTGCGTGTCGATGGCGAAGTTTTGGAGATAAACCCAAAAATGCAACTCGACCGATACAAAATACACGACATTGAGATTGTTATTGATAGGGTTATTCCGAAAATAGAAGACCGTTATCGTTTAAGTCAATCAGTCGGAACGGCTTTGAAGCAAGGCAAAGGCTCTATGATGCTTTTGGATAACAAAAATCAAACGCAATATTTTTCGCAAAATCTCACTGACCCCGAATCGGGAATTTCTTATGAAGACCCTTCGCCAAATAGTTTTTCGTTCAACTCTCCTTATGGGGCGTGTCCGACTTGCAATGGACTGGGTACAATCGAACAAATTACCGAAGAGTCAATCATTCCTGACCGTAGCCTAAGCATTACTCGTGGAGGAATTGCTCCGCTGGGAGAATACCGTGATTTATGGATTTTCAAACAAATTGAGGTAATTCTGAAGGCTTATAAATCGAATATTGCTACACCTATTGAAAAGATTCCAGAAGATGCATTAAAAACAATTCTGTATGGAAGCGATACTCCGCTGCCAGTTCCGTCAAAGAAATATCCAGGTACAGAGTGGAATACAACTTTTGAGGGCGTAATTACTTTTTTGAAACGTCAGCAAGACTCCGACAATGATAAAATTCAAGATTGGGTACATGATTATTTGGTCATAAAAACTTGTCCCGATTGCGAAGGTCAGCGACTAAAAAAAGAATCTCTCAACTTCAAAATCGCTAAAAATAATGTTGCCGATTTGGCTGAAATGGACATCAGCGAATTAGAAGAATGGTTTACTGATTTGGAAACTCGTTTGTCTAATCGTCAAAATGTTATTGCCAAAGAGATTTTGAAAGAAATTAGAAAAAGAATTGGCTTTCTGATGGGTATTGGCTTAGACTACCTCACACTCAACCGCCCGCTTCGTACGCTTTCGGGTGGAGAATCACAGCGTATTCGTTTGGCTACTCAAATTGGCACACAATTGGTGGGCGTTCTGTATATCATGGATGAGCCAAGCATTGGTTTACACCAAAGAGACAACGTAAAATTGATTCAAGCACTGAAAGATTTACGAGATTTAGGCAATACTGTTTTGGTCGTAGAACACGACAAAGACATGATGCTAGAATCAGATTATATTTTGGATATTGGCCCGGGAGCAGGCCGACACGGTGGAAATATTGTTGGACGTGGAACGCCACAAGAGTTTATCAAAAATCGGAGTACAACTTCCGATTATTTAAGTGGCCGAATTAATATTGAAGTGCCGAAAGAGCGACGTAAAGGCAATGGTAAATACCTGATAATCAAAGGAGCAACTGGACATAATTTGAAGAATGTCACACTGAAACTTCCTTTGGGAAAAATGATTTGTATCACAGGCGTGAGTGGAAGTGGAAAGTCTTCGTTGATTCACGAAACACTTTTTCCTGTGCTTAACAAACATTTTTATAATTCAAAAAGAGAGCCATTAGCCCACAAATCAATCGAGGGACTCGAACATCTTGATAAAGTAATTGAGGTTGACCAAAGTCCAATCGGGCGTACACCCCGTAGTAATCCTGCAACTTATACAGGAATGTTTTCGGAGATTCGTACACTTTTTGCCGAATTGCCAGAAGCTAAAATAAGAGCTTATAAACCTGGACGTTTTTCGTTTAACGTAAAAGGTGGGCGTTGCGAAGATTGTGAAGGTGCGGGCATGAAGAAAATCGAAATGGAGTTTTTGCCCGATGTACACGTAGCTTGTGAAACTTGTAAAGGAAAACGTTTCAATCGTGAAACATTGGAAGTGCGTTATAAAGGCAAGTCAATTGCTGATGTATTGGACATGACTGTGGAGCAAGCCGTTGAGATTTTTGAGAATATTCCAAAAATTAATAGAAAAGTTCAGATTTTGAATGAAGTTGGCTTGGGGTATATTACACTTGGGCAACATGCGACCACTCTTTCGGGAGGAGAAGCTCAACGAGTAAAATTATCGGAAGAATTATCAAAGAAAGATACAGGTAAAACCATTTATATCTTAGATGAGCCAACAACTGGGCTTCATTTTAAAGATATTCAGAAATTACTCGAAGTATTGCAAAAACTGGCCGACAAAGGGAATACTGTTCTAATTATTGAGCATAACCTCGATGTAATAAAAGTTGCCGATCACGTGATTGATGTTGGCCCCGAAGGTGGAAATAAAGGAGGAGCAATTGTAGCAGAAGGCACTCCTGAGCAAGTTGCAAAGGTTAAAGGTAGCTATACTGGTTTCTTCTTGAAAGAAGAATTATATTTAAAGTAATTTTTCTCTTAAACTGAATACATTTATCAAAGTATATTTGTTCAATATTTACAACTTTGCATAATATTAAAATTAGCCTCATATTGTTTATTCTCTTTTATCAAGATAATTTAAAAATAAAACTTTTCGATTATGTCATTATTAAAAGAATTACTTAGCGAATTAATTACATTTTTCAGAATTAATGGTTTGATAGAAATTATCCAATCTGGAAATTTTAGGGTTTTACTAAGCTTTGAAGGATTCTTAGCCTTACTTTCCCCAATAACACCATTTATTGTTTTTTTTGAATTTGTGTGGCTTTTGATTCAGTATCGATTCCGAGCCTCTGTTTATAAAATAACTTTCCTTATTATTTTGACAAATCGAATCATGAGTAGGCTAATTGGTATATCGGTGCTTGTCCTAACAATAGGGATATTCCAGAAATATGCTATTATCCAAACTTCTATAACTTGGTATTGGTTTATTTATGGGTATTTGGTTTATGAACTTAATAATTTTATTCGTCACTATCTTACTCATAAAGTGCGTTTATTGTGGTGTTTTCATTCAGTACACCACTCGCCCGAAGACCTTAATTCGTCGGTAACACTTACTACTTTTTTTGTAGAAAACCTTTATTCAGAGTTTTTTGCAGCCATGTTTTGTATGATTTTGGGTGTGCAGCCACTTATGCTTTTTGCCATAATGATTATCGATAGCATTTGGGGGGCATTTGTGCACGTAAGTGAAGGCACATTGAAAAATGCACGACTGGGGTTTTTAGAAAAATTCATTTTGACACCTTCTCACCATCGTGTACATCACGGACGAAATCATTTGTATATGGATACTAATTTTTGTTCAATCATCAATATTTGGGATATTATTTTTAGAACTTATCAAGAAGAAAAAGAAGAAATTCCCGTTGAATACGGCATCACTCGCCCAATGGACTCAAGTAAGTTTGTAGATGTTTATTTTGGTGAAAGTATAAGTCTTTGGCATGATGTCCTCGCAGCACCAGGATTGAAAAATAAGATTGCATATATCTTTATGCCCCCAGGTTGGAGCCATATAGGCGAATATGAAACAGCCACAACACTTCGCAAACAAGCAATTAATGAATTTAAAAAATAACGATTGAGAAAGCCTAGTGCCACACTCATTAGGCTTTCTCAATAACTTATTGTCTGTTTCTTACCTCCAGCAATATCTTTTCTACTTCTTTTCTTATTTGGCCTGTTGGCTTAGTAAAATTATTATTCATCAAGCTAAAAAGGATTATCTTGCCTTTCTTCGTAATTAAATAGCCACTTAGGTTATAAACACCGCTCAATGAACCAGATTTTGCAAATACAAATGGTTCGACATCAGTTTTAAACATATTCTTCACAGTCCCACTTTTCCCACCATTAGCAAGAATCGAAAATAATTTTTCTTGTGGAAGTTCAGCATAAATTTTCTCCAATAGTTTAATAATAGAACGGGGAGTAAATAGATTATAACGAGAAAGCCCCGAACCATCAACCCACTTTGGAGCATCAGGAAGGTCTTGTAGATATTTTTCTTTGATTGATTTAATGGCAAAAGAAGAATTGATTGAGTCTTTCAAAACTGTGCCACAAAGCAATAATAACTGCTCAGCTAGCATGTTGTCGCTTTCTTGCATCATCAATCGATATACAGGCTCCGTCGGCATACTATAAAGCGTTTTCGCCGTAGCTGAAACTGGCTCTTTTAGTAAATTTATATTTATCCCAAGCGTATCAATAAGTAATTGCTGCGTCAGGCCCGTTGAAGTTTTATACGGAATATCTTGTTGATAACCTGATTTTGTCAAAAGAGCTTTTGGTAAAAGAAACTGATTATCGGCTGCCGTTCGCTCTATTACAGTACCAGTCTCTTTTTTATAAAAACTTTTATCAAAAATACTCGGTTGAGGCTTAGCTTCTCCGTTTTCGATTTTGGTTCTTACAATATTTCCGTACATTGGCAAGGGCGACATTTCTACAGTATAATAACTGCTGAAATCGTCCCAAGCCCAGCCAGCTCCAAAATATGGATTAGTGAAGTTTACATCAGAAAAATAGAATCTTTTTTTACGTTTATATGATTTCAAAAAATCGAAAGTTTTGGTACTTGTAAGGTCTGGGTGGAGGAAAGTTGGGTCGCCAGTTCCCCAAAAAATCAAGGAATCGCTTTTGATTTCGTAACGAAGTGCAGGAATCGAATCGCCGAGTGTTTTCAAACAAGCATAAAACGTAAACAATTTAGTATTGGATGCTGGAGTAAAATAGCGATTAGAATTTCGTTCAAAAATTATTTTCTGTTCGCTCAAATCATATAGAGCCATACCCGTCATGCTTTGCGAAAAGACACTTGAAGTGTCTAGCATTTTTGCATACAGAGATTTACCAGATATGTTTTGATTGGTTTTGCAAGAAAGGCCAACCAATGCTACTAATGATATAAATAAAATTTTTTGCATAATTTTTTACTTTGATTTGTATGCCACAATTTACAGAAAATTATAAAAATAAAAACCGTAGAAGCTCAAATTTAGAACTTCTACGGTTAAAATATATTGGTTTTATTATTTATTGACCACAAAACGCTTCACAACTATTCCACTTTCAGTGTGTAGCCTTACTATGTATGTACCAGTAGTTAGGTCTTTCAAATCTATTTTTTGGTTGAAAGTACTTACATCAGCCAAAAACTCTCTATCCATTACTTTTACACCTTTAGAACTAATCACTTCCATTTTCACTGGACCAGGTTTTTGTAAATTTGTCGAAATCAGAATCTCATCAGGGCTGGGATTTGGCGAAAGTGTCAATACTCTCTCAGACGTCTGCTCAGTAGCTAAAATTGGCGGTGGTGGTGGCACTTGTACTTTTAAGTTATCAATCACCCAACCCCAACCATAAGTAAGCTCATCAGAAAATAATCTGAAACGAATCAAAATTACATCACCACCAATAAAATCTCCGCTTGATAACATCTTGATTGTATGGCTCTTATACAATGCCGAAGTAGCCGTACCTCTTGAATCCGAAGATTGATATGATTTTCCATCAGGACCAACGAATGTTCCATTTACATAATTATTAAAAGCTTTTGTCCAATTAGCGTCTTTGGCCGCATCGTAACCATCTTCAAAAGGCACCCATGAAAGCCCACCGTCAAAAGACCCTTCAACAACAACATAATCATAAAAATCTGAATCGCCGAATACAGAGCCTGTTTCACCTGGTTCTACTAAAGCTACTTCATCAAAAGTGATTGTAGCAGAATCTAAATCTTGTTTCAATTCTATCGGTAATCTAAGCAAAGCAATCGTATTTGATTGTAAATCTTCGTTTCCACCATTTTTATATGGATGAGCCGAGTGCAAAGCACCATTAGTAAAACCTGTTGGTGTTGCAACTCCCCATCCGCCTACTCCAGCAAAATCATCGTTAATTGCATCAAAGGTATTTGTGTATACACGAACTGGCGTTTGGGTTTTCAAATTACTTACTACAAATTCAAAGTAATCAGCAGTTGGTGTCACATTAGTTCCGGGCGTATTCAAATACGAAGGCAAAACCGTTTTGTTTTTATTTTTTGATTTATCTATTGCCACAATTCTATAAAGTACTCGGTCATTTTGTTTCAATGAACCAAAAGGCGTTTTAGCTAAATATGCAAAAACATCATTACGCCCTTGTGAGTAAGATTTATCATCGGTAGCAACATTGTATTTTTTAATACCAAATGGTTTTTGGTCAACGCCATTAAGTTTATATTCAACATAAACTGTATCAACACCATGCTCGAAGTTATCTTCGATATTAGCAAAAATGTCAGGAAGACCTGTTGTTGACACAACCGTCGGCGGATCTGTTGTTACAAATGGTGGCGATGTATCAGCCGTTCCTACACTGAAACCGTAGAAACCTCTGGTTGGAGCTTCGGCTGGTGCAGTATTTTTACGTTTGTAATTATCATCAACAGTCAAATAATAGCGAATAATTGAACTCGCCTTTGTAATTGGCAGATCGGCTTTGTATTCGTTTGTAGTACCAACTTTCACCATATTAATTGGCTTGGCATTGGTCATAAGGGTATCATTTTCGGTATAAAATACCTTCGCACTTCCTGCGACCAATGTAGTATCGCTCGTAATAATAGCCTTTATGGTTACTTTACTGACGGCGTTTTCAATATTTTTTACTCTTGTATGTGTCAAAGATGTACTTTTCCAACCCATATCTGCAAAAATACCTTTTACGATTGGGCCTGGGTCTCTGATTACTTCTCGCAAACTTGCGGCAGAGGTCATTAGAGAGTTTTCATTTCCTGAAGGATAAGTAGCATCATTTACGTGCGATATACTTGAGCCTCCTTGGTAAGTATTAGGAGCATAAATTTTAGGTTTTACATTTTTATTAGCTGCCGTTGCGGTAGGACAATTAAAGAACAAATTATCACTCACCATTTGATCTTTCAACGGTACCGATGGGTTTGCAAAATTGGCTGTGCTAATCAATTGTTGCGTGCTACCATTCTCAACAAATTGGTCATAAGCAAATGGAGCTCCTGTACCGAAACCCCAAGAGCCATTATTTCCGTTCACACGAAGCGAAGCAGTGAAGCCTAAACCATGGCACAATTCATGTAAAACAACTGATGTAAAGTCAAATTGATTGTTTCCTGGAGCGGCAACGCCTAAGTACCAAGGTGCTGAACTATTAAACTCAGCCGTAATATCTGGCTCATTAAGAGAGTTAAGTTCTTGACCTGCCAATTTTTCAGCCAAAGCCATTGGATACCAAGTGCCTGCTTTTAATTGCCCAGGAAAATTACGAGTAAAATCAGCGGGTGATGCTTGCCCTAAGATTGTCCCACCACTCGTTCCGCTTTCAATTGCACGCCAAGTAGCAGTAATACGAATCGGCACGGGCGAGCTAATTAGATTTGCCCAAATATCAACAGCCGCTTGAAATGATTTTTGTGCAGCAGGCGAAAAACCATTGTAAGTAACAATAAAAGTTGCCTTAACTGCCGTACTACGAGCTTTTTGACCTTTAATGGCGTCCTCTACTACTTTGGCCATCGGCACATACGTATTGGCATCTTCAAAGTTTCCCGGACACACAATCATCTTTCCCTTCATAAATTCAATTTTATCTGGGTTTGGTGGGCTTATGTCTCCATGGTGTGGCTTGGCCATTTTTTGGGCAAAAACTGAAATTACCACCAGGAGTAATAGGCCAGAAAGGTAAATTTTTCTCATAAATCTTAAATTAATCGTCTGTTTGTCAGGATTTCAAAAATATATGTAATTTGTGACAATAGGGTTGCTCTTCAATTATTTCACAAGATATTTATTCTAACGAAAAAA
Source organism: Emticicia agri (assembly GCA_945860265.1). Classification (GTDB taxonomy): domain Bacteria; phylum Bacteroidota; class Bacteroidia; order Cytophagales; family Spirosomataceae; genus Emticicia; species Emticicia agri_A. Next base: position 198,057 of record CAMAQF010000001.1, read on the forward strand.
CTAATACTTTTGTTGAATGATTCTTGGTAAATAAAGATAAAACCAATGTTTTGGTATCCAAAATGAATCAAACAAAAATATTGGTACTTATCCATTTCTCCGATTCACGCTCCTATCTTTGTACTTAGAGACGTAGTTTTTATTCTTTGCGATGCAGACCCCATTAGAAATATTAAAAGAATTTTGGCAATATGATTCTTTCCGACCCTTTCAAGAAGAGATAATCAACTCGGTATTGGCACAAAAAGATACACTGACCTTGATGCCAACTGGTGGAGGAAAATCTATATGTTTTCAAGTACCCGCAATGGCCATGGAGGGCGTCTGCATAGTCATTACGCCTCTCGTAGCTTTGATGAAAGACCAAGTTGATCAACTCAAACGCCGAGGAATAAAAGCAGCTGCAATTTATTCGGGAATGCACCGCAATGAAATTGATTACACCCTCGATAATTTTGTTTACGGAGATTTTAAGTTCCTCTACGTTTCGCCCGAACGCCTTCTAACCGAAATCATGCAAGTACGCACCAAAATGATGAAGGTTTGCTTGCTCGTGATTGACGAAGCTCACTGTATTTCGCAATGGGGCTATGATTTTCGTCCGCCCTATTTGAAAATACCAGAGTTTAGAAAATTTATAGGTAATGCTCCAACAATTGCACTTACAGCTACTGCCACTAAAGAAGCCCAACAGGATATTATCGAAAAACTCGAACTAAAAAACGTACAAGTTTTTCAACAAAGTTTTGCTCGACCAAATATCTCATATTCAGTATTTTGTGAAGAAAGTAAGGAACGAAAAGCGTTTGATATTCTACAAAAAGTACAAGGGACAGCCATTGTGTATGTGCGTAGCCGCCGACGAACGAAAGAGTTTTCGGATTGGTTAAATAAAAGTCGAATCCGTTCAGATTTTTATCATGCTGGACTTTCAACTCCCGAAAGATTCAAGAAACAAGAAGCATGGATAAATAATCAAGTGCGTGTAATTGTGGCGACCAATGCCTTTGGAATGGGTATCGACAAGCCCGATGTGCGAGTAGTGGTACATCTTGATTTGCCCGAAACACTCGAAGCTTATTACCAAGAATCAGGTCGTGCTGGCCGAGATGGGCAAAAAGCTTATGCCGTAATGCTATATAATAGAGGCGATTTAGAAGATATTTTGATGCAAACTGAGCAGAAATATCCACCCGTTGAAAACCTAAAACGGGTTTATCAGGCTTTGGCAAATTACAAAAACTTAGCAGTTGGCGGCGAGAATTTTGAAAGCTATGACTTTGATTTTCAGGAGTTTATTAACAATTTTGGTTTCTCGGCTCATGATACGCATAACGAGCTAAAAGTGCTCGAAGACGAAGGCTTGATTCAATTAAGCGATGCGTATTACAGTCCGTCGAAGATTTCTTTTAAAGTCGATAACCACGAATTATATAAGTTTCAGATAAAAACACCGAGTTACGATAAATTTATCAAGACACTCCTCAGAATTTATGGAGGCGATTTATTTACCAGTTACGTCAGTATTTCAGAAGCCACGATTGGCAAATATTTCTTCGGCAGCACGGGCGAAATCGAAAAAATGCTTGATTACCTCCAACAAGTGGGAATCCTGACTTATCAAAAGCAAAAAAGTATTCCTCAACTGACATTTCTTACTGCCCGTCAAGACATTAAGTATCTGACTATCAACGTTGTAGAAATGCAACGACGTAAGAAAAAAGATTTAGAAAAGGTGGCGTCTGTTGTGCAGTTTACCAATGACACCCGTCGATGCCGTCAGCAGTTTTTGCAAGAATATTTAAATGAATTTACGAACTTCAACTGCGGTATTTGCGATAATTGCTTAAAACAAAAAAAACGTGATGAACCAATTCCGATAGAGATTTATACGAAATATAGACAAAAAATTTTGGAAATAATTCCTGCCCCAGTCAATCAAATAGTTGATTATCAGTTTTTTAACAACAAAGATTACGTAAAAGATGTTATCAGAAAAATGATAGAAAACGAAGAAATAAAATTTAGTGAATTGGGAGTTGTGGAGCGTATCATGCGTTGACCGCTTCCAGTTAGCAGTAATATAAGTTTTTTATAAATTAGCAAGAATAATAAAACAATAGCGAACAAGATATTCGCACCACAAAAATGACAAATTTTACGCACATAGATGCCGCTGGCAACCCTTCGATGGTTGATGTAGGCGAAAAAGCCATTACCCGACGTACCGCAAAAGCTCGAAGCATCGTGATTTTAGATGATGCTATCTTGGAAAGATTAACCAACGAAGAAATTCATACCAAAAAAGGGCCAGTTTTTCAGACGGCTATCATTGCGGGCGTCATGGCCGCCAAGAAAACAGGTGATTTGATTCCACTCTGCCACCCACTTGGACTCGAAAACTGCCAAATAACTATTTTTTTGAATGAAAAACGAGAAGTCATCGTTGAGTGCACAGCTTCGCTCACTGGCAAAACCGGCATCGAAATGGAAGCCTTGACTGGTGCAAGTGTAGCAGCTTTGACGATTTATGATATGTGTAAGGCTTTTTCGCACAATATCATTATTAAAGAAACCCGTTTAATTGAAAAAACTGGTGGTAAAAAAGATTTTAAATTAGAGGAAAATTGAATGCTCTTATCCTAGTCGGCGGAAAAAGTTCCAGGATGGGAACAGATAAAGGTTTACTCGATTATCATGGCAAACCTCAACGAGAACATCTTTTCGGTTTGGCAAAAAAATTTTGTTCAGAAGTCTATTTTTCGTGTCGAGCCGAACAGCGATTTTCAGAAAATAACATTATTGATAAATATAAATTAGGCCCGATGGGAGGAATCTTATCGGCTTTTGACTTCAACCCAAACGCAGCTTGGTTGGTCGTTGCTTGCGATATGCCTTTGATTGATGAAAATAGCTTTGAGGTCTTGATAAATCACCGAAATAAAGATAAAATTGCAACTGCATTTATGAACTCCGAAACCAATGCTCCCGACCCTCTTTTCACGATTTATGAACCAAAAGTATTACATTTACTCACCAAATATGTTGATGCAGGAAACAAAAGCCCAAAGGTTTTTCTACAAGATAATGATACCGAAATCATCAAATCAGCAAACCTTCGCATGCTAACTAATATAAATACTAAAGAAGAATTTGAGCGAATAAAAAACCAATCGACAATTGAATAGTTTATTTATTGAATGAAAAAATCAATCTTACATATTGTCTTGGTGATTTTAATAACTATTAAATCTTTCGGGCAATCGAACGACCAATGCTATGGTCCAAATATTGGTTCGGGGTCACTTAATGCCAAAACAATGATTGGTTGTGTACCTTTCACGGTCGAAATTAGTAAAAACGATAGTGTAGCCAACGGTCATAAATTTATCTATGATTATAAAGGGGGCTTACCCACAAATCCAACTGAAATACCTAAATTTACCTACACTGCACCCGGTGCATATAAACTAATGCAGATTACGTTCAGAAAAGAAGATGGCAAAGAACTTAGGGTTTGCGGAGTTGTGACAGTACTCGATACAAATAAATTAATACTAAAACCAAAGATTTGCGATAGTAAGGTACGTTTAGAAATTGCTGATAATAAAAAAGCAGGTTCTCTGCCATACAACTATTGTATGATTGATTGGGGCGATGCCTCGCCACTCGAAATAATAAAACTACCTACTTCAAATGTTTCGCATAACTATGCCTCACAAACAGATAAGAAAATAATTGTAAAAGCACATTATGAAGTTGAATTTTGCAGCATAAATAGCTCTGTTGAGATAAAATTTCCAAAGGTAAATCAACCCCAAATATTGGTTTTTGAAAAAACAGGTGCTGAAAATTTTAGTATTAGTTTTAATAATTTTTCGGGCGAAGATGTGAGTCTCTTGGGAAATAACTCATTGATTGCTTCAAAACTAGGTGAAATTGGTCAACAAAAAATTACATTTAGCAATACTACTAAAAATGTTTGTTACGCCATTAAATTAGAAAGCAATTGTTTCCAGAATAATATTTCAAAAGAAATCTGTGATATTGATTTGGAAGTTTTAGCGACCGAAACATCCAACGAATTACGCTGGCAAAAACCTCGTCCTGAAACAATCAAAGATTTTACGGTTCTCAAAAATAATGATATAGAACGCGTAGCACAAAGCACAAATTATATCGACAATGACATAAAATGTAACCAACAAAATTGCTATCAAATAACATTTAACTCTAATGAAACTGCATTCATCTCAGAGAAAATCTGTTTGAAAAACTCACTGATTCCGTGTTTTACAAGTATTCCAATTTACATACCACAGAGTTTTAGTCCAAATAATGATGGTTTCAATGATTCTTTTTCAATTTTAGGGGAGGATGATAAATTTGTAAGCCTTAGTATTTATGACCAAAAAGGTAAATTAATCGCGACTCTGACGAATCTGAAAGAATCGTGGAGCGGCGAAAACTTTCAAATAGGCATTTATCCTTACCGACTCAAAGCAAAAAACCAACGTAATAATGAAATCGAAATAATGGGGAAGGTGATGTTGGTGAGGTAATAGATTAAAAATACACATTTTTGTTGGATATGTACCCCAAAAAGCCTATTTATTTATTTCCTAAGCGTCTTGGACGTATTGAGTAGGATTACTTCGTGCTTCATAACACGTAGTTTTTAAAGCCGTTAATCAACCACTTCGGCGGTTCGATTACTGGCTTTAATTTTATACATGGTATGTAAAACTAAACAACTCAATTTATTTTTCTTTTTACTTGTAATCGTCCTTATCTCTTTCAAAACATAAATCTTGTCTTCAATCTGTCTAACAAATTGCAAAATAGGTTTCTGGGTATGGCTTGCCTTTCCTATTAAAACTATTTCTTCTGAATAAAGAAAAACTTCAAGCATCTTAAAGAAATCCTCCTTTTCTATCGCAACCTGCCCCCTCTTAGCTTCTGAAATAGGATTTCCGTGTTGTTTGAGTATGTGTAAAATACCATAGTTATCAATATACACCCAACGGTCTGATACATCCAAATCAGTTATAATCTTTATTTGTACGAGTTCTGCTGGAATAATAAAAAATTCCAATTTTCGATGAAATTGGCCTAAGTTATCTAAACATTCATCATATAAATCATAAATTTTTTGTTTTATTTCTTCTTTTTTCATTTTAAAAATCAATCAAGGCGTAGCTGAAACCCAAACTTCTCCATCTTCAAAAATCTCTTTTTTCCAAATCGGCACGGTTTCTTTGAGCATATCAATTGCATACTCGCACGCATCAAAAGCTGCACCACGATGTGCCGCCGAAGCCGCAATTACTACAGGAACTTCGCCAATTTCAAGGTTTCCAACTCGATGATAAATTGCTATTTTTTTTAACGAAAACTTTTCTAAGGCTTGCTCAGCAATTTTTCTCATCTCCGAAACTGCCATTGGTTCATAAGCTTCAAAATCAAGTCTTAGCACTCGCTTTCCTTTGGTTTGGTTTCTAACTGTCCCTACGAAAGTTACGATTCCGCCCGAATCATCGATTTTTACAAAATCCAAACAAGCTTGTTCGTTGAGGGTTTTATCAGATAATATGATTTCGATATGCTGGTTCATCAAAAAATGGGTAAGTTTCAAATATTTGATAGATTTTTATGGAGACACTCTTTCTTCGCCAACTGACAAGTTAAAAACTTGTCCTACTTTTATAAACTGGCCGCTAATTCTTCTCGACGATTTTTGTACAATTCGGTAGCTTTATCAAGCAAAATATTCATTGCCGATGGCATTTGGGTTGATAAAATTCCGCCATAAATAGCACTATCAACTTCTCGGAGGGCATCCTCCAAACGTGCACTTGGTAATCTCGAAACAATTTCTTTGGTTGTATAAGAAGTATAAGGGCGTTTTTCAAGCCATTCTAAGTGTTTTTTCCACAAAACTAATGCTTTCCCAATTGTCACATCATCTAAAGTTGAGCGAGTAAATTTCTTATAATTAGCCAGAAAATCCACATGACGGCGGCTAAAAAGAAATAAAGTATATTGTTTGCGAATAAAGCGACCAAACAACGCATAAATGATAAGTACAACGCCCAAAATCCCCAAAATATACGTCATAATCTTTGGATAATTAACCTGCTGCGATAGCAGCAGAAGTTTTGTATCAGTCTTTAATTGTAAAGAATCGACGCTGGTTTTTATCATTTCCTTTAAAAAAACCGAATCGGTCAACGAATAAACCATCGTGCAATCCCGCTTTGAAAGTACATAAATTGGAAGCCCTAATTTTTGATTTTTCGTAATTTCAAAAGTCACGAGCGTATAAATTACACTATCTATACTGACCCCATTGGTCGTTGAAGTCTGAAAAATATTTCTACGAATTATCTCAAATGGATAAAAATTATAGGTTGTATCAGGGAAAAAAACCTCTGCCGACGGATTGTGGTGATAGCTGAGTGCGTAATCAATGGGGCGACCAAGTTCAATACTATCAGTTTGAAACCTCCCGATAGGTTTTTGAGCGTAGCTGATTCCTATAACCAACAAACAACTAATTATCAATAAGATACTGTTTACTGATTTTATTATTTGCTTAATTCTTATTGACATTTTTATCTTTTTAAACCTTTGTCTTCTATCGACAGCTTATTTCCTTACTCTGAATAATTGAATTAATTTCGGCACATAATCTTTTCCCGAATCAATAGCTACATAATTGGCATTTTGTTGCTTACACAAAGTTTCTAAACGTTTCTGATTATCTTCAAAAACGTCCCGCATTTCACGCTTAAACGATGGTGAAGAAGTATTTAACCAAACTGTTTTCTTACTTTCTTTGTCCAAAACTGGAATAATGCCTAGACTTGGCAACTTTATTTCTCTCTGGTCATAGACATGAACTACAACCAAATCGTGTTTACGAGCTAGAGCCCTGAGATTATGTTCGTAATCTTTATCCAAAAAATCAGAAATCAAAATCACAACGCTCTTTCGGCGAAGCATATTCAGGGCAAAACCAATGGCCGATGGAATATCGGTTTTCTGCGAAACTGGCTTCATCTTAAAGAGTGTCAAGATGAGTTCGTATCCGTGTTTCATGCCATTTGTGGGTTTAAAATACAATTCCTTTTGATCAGAAAAACAATAAAGTCCTACGTGACCAGCCTCTTTAATGGCTGAAAGTGCCAAAACACCACAAATTTCTTTTGCCGTATCTATTTTCAAACGTCCGCTGTTTCCTACTTCCTGCGAGCTACTCACATCGAGCATAAAAAATACGGTTTGCTCTTTTTCTTCTTTAAAAATCTTTACATAAGCACCGTCACCTTTGGCAGTCGTAATCCAATCAATTGTCCGAACGTCATCGCCGTATTGGTAGGTACGCAAATCGCTGAACTCCACACCAGAGCCTTTAAAAACCGAACGAAAGTTTCCATGCATGTGACCATTCACTGCTTTTCGGATTTTAATCTCATACTTGTTGAGTTTTGAAATAATACTTTCTACCATTTTTTGATGGATAATTGATAATGTAAAATTGAAAATGGAAACTAATTGTGACCAATAAAATTCATTGTAAAATTACAACACAGATGACACTGATTTTTAGAGATTTACACTGATTTAAAAATAAAAAACTCCATTTTATCAGTGTAAATCTTTCGAATCTGCTTCATCAGTGTTCCATTTTTGAATGATGATAGCTTAAATTGATAGATTCTAACATTATAATTTCTGTTTATTCAATAATTAAAGCAATTAAGAAAATTTAAAGCATGGATTTTGTTAGATTTTTCCGTAATTTGTTTTTTAAAGTCAATCAAACAGTTCTAGTAAGATATTTTTAGATACGAAGATAAAGTGAAAATGCTGACAAAAAAAATATTCTTGGTTTTAGGTATAATTTTGACATTAATGGCTTGTGATAACCGTCCCAGCCGACCAAAAGATGCGATTGACGAGGCTACGATGGCGAAAATTTTAGCCGAAATTCATCTGACTGAAGCAAAAGTGAGTCGATTATCGTTTAAAGATTATGATTCTACTAAACTCGCCTATAAATATTTGGAGCAGCAAATAATGATAAAATATAAAACCGACACAGCACGTTATAGAGCAAGTTACAATTATTATGTAACAAACCCCGAACAAATGACCAAGCTTTACGGAAATGTGCTAAAAAATTTAGAGGAATTGAAGAAAAAGAAGAAAATGGCATATTGATTGTCTTGTTAGTAAATATCAATGTGCAATCCTAAACTTGACTATATACTTTGAAAGAAAATCTTGTAATTATACCGACTTATAATGAAATCGAAAATATAGAAGCGATTATCAGAAAAGTCATGAGTTTGAGCGAAACCTTTGATATCCTGATTTTGGATGATGGATCGCCCGATGGTACTGGAAAAAAAGTTAAAGAAATACAAAATGAGTTTACACAACATCTACACCTTATTGAAAGAAATGGAAAACTCGGCTTGGGCACAGCATATATTTACGGTTTTAAGTGGGCATTAAAAAACGGCTATCAGTTTATTTATGAAATGGATGCCGATTTCTCACACAATCCCGAAGATTTGATAAAACTCTACAAAGCTTGCAAAATTGATGGCTATGATGTGGCGATCGGCTCTCGCTATATAAAAGGTGTAAACGTTGTTAACTGGCCGATGGGCAGAGTACTGATGTCGTATTTTGCGGGTGTTTATGTGCGAATGATTACGGGTATGAAAATCATGGACCCAACGGGTGGATTTATTTGCTATCGACAAGAAGTATTGAAGACCATTCCACTAAATAAAATTACGTTTATAGGCTATGCTTTTCAGATTGAAATGAAATTCAACGCTTTTTTGTACAAATTTAATATCACAGAAGTACCAATCATCTTCACAGACCGCACAAAAGGCGTGTCAAAAATGTCTAGCAAGATTTTTCAGGAAGCTATTTTTGGCGTAATTATGATGAAAATTTGGAGTTGGTTTAAAAGTTTCAAAAGATAGATTTTAAAGTCCACAGTTTTCAGTGGGCAGTTTTCAGTCTTCAATAGGCAGTTTTCAAAAAAACAAAAACCTCGTAAGTTAAACTTGCGAGGTTTTTGTTTTTAGAAAGACTGTTCATTGCAAACTGAGGACTAAAGACTAATTTTTCAATGCCATTCCTTTTTGTTGGATCACATCGTTCATGATATTTAGTGTTTCGCCGAGATAAACGTCTTTTTTCAAATATTTTACCCAAAAATCGTTTCTATCTTTTTTCAACGAATCAGAATTGATAGCATCTAAATCACTTAATAAATTAGCTACTGATAAATCATCTTTAAGCTGAGTTAAATTTCTAACCTTGGTCGAAATCTCCTTCACTTCTTTTTGTTGAGCTTTATAATTTTGAATTTCCAACGATCGTGCCGTTTTACGATTATCTGCCAAAATATTTGTCTTTTCTTTTATTTCCTTAAACACACCATTGGTTGTTAATCGCTCTTGATTTTTTTGTTGTAAAGCCACTAAATCAGGTGCATAAGTCCAAGTTTGGTAAGATGCTTTTGGCATTTCGTCCCATACGAGAGCATTTTTACTATCTTTTTCACGTACTTTATAAGCTTCGTACAAACCTGGCAAAACAATATCAGATTCTACGCCTTTTAGTTGCGTTGCACCACCATCTACTCTATAATATTTTTGTAGAGTAAGGTGTAAAGCACCTAAATCTCCAGATCCGCTTCCTGTACCATTGCCACCGACTGGAAATGCACGCTGAACAGTTCCTTTACCAAAAGTAGAACTTGAACCAACCACTACCCCACGCTTATAATCTTGAATAGCCGATGCAAAGATCTCAGAAGCAGAAGCACTGCGTTCGTTTACCATCACCACTAATGGACCACCAAAAAGCACCGATGCGTCATTATCTGCCATTTTCGAAGGGCGACCAGCACGGTCACGGATTTGCACAACCGGACCAGTTTTGATAAATAGACCAACCATATTTACCACTTCTTGCAAGCTACCACCACCATTATCTCTGATATCAAGAATAATTCCTTGTACCCCTTCGGCTTTTAGACGAGCTACTTCTTTGGCTACATCTTGCGAGCAACGAGCCGCCTGTGGACGTTGAAAATCGGCATAAAATGCTGGTAAATCTATCAAACCAATTTTGTGTTTGCCGCTATTGATGATTACACTACGAGCAAAAGTTTCATCCAATTTCAACCCTGCACGAATCATAGAAACGGTTTTTAAAGTACCATCAGGTTTCTGAACTGTAATTTTCACTTCCGTGCCTTCGGCACCTCTGATAAGTTTCACGGCATCATCAGTTGTGTAACCCGTAATATCTTCGGCTTCGCCAGTCGCTTGGGCTACTTTTACAATAAAATCATTGGTCTGAATCTCGCCTGACTTCCAAGCTGGGCCACCAGTTGTTATCGTTTTGATTTTTACTTTATCATCTTCTTGCTGCAATAAGGCACCAATGCCGAAGAAACGACCACTCAAACGTTCGTCAAACGAGCGTTTTTCCACTGGTGGAAAGAAATCGGTGTGCGGGTCCATTTCGTTTGTGATTGTATTGACCAACATCGCAAAGCGTTGATTTTCGTCGAATTTATTACGCAAACGATCAAAATATTTGTCCATTGCTTTTTTGACTTTAGCACGGGCTTCTTTTTCCAACTCTTGGTCAGATTTCATAATTAAACCTTTCTTAGCTTTGTTTTTTTCTTGCGTTTCTTGGGCATCAATGTAGCGGTCAAGCGTCTGCCATTTTAGGTATTTTCTCCATCGATCCTTTTTTTCTGAGTCATTCGAGGCGAAATCTAATTTATCGGCATCTAATTCCAAAACATCATTTTTCGTAAACTCAAATGGTTTTTCGATATAATTCTTATAAATTGCTTCCGCCTCAACGATTCTGTTTTTGTAGATTTCATCAGCCGCAGCAAAAAATACCAATTGCGAACCATGAATTTCATCATCAATTGTTGTTTCAAACTTACGCAATTTGGATATGTCTTTTTCGAGCAAAATACGTTTACTTGGGTCAAGACGTTTCAAAAATTCGCTAAAAATCTCTTTTGAAAAATTATCATCAATCTTTTTCGGACTATAATGTCCTTGTTCTAGCATTGCTCCAACGTATTGTAGAATAGTTTCGTTTTTACTTGGTGGGTCGCTATTGAGTGGTGTTGCCGCTGTAAAAATCGTCAACAAACTTATGCTCAAAAATGGCCTAATAAACAAAAGTGACTTTTTCATATTATATACGTGTATTTTAAATGGATAATTTACAATTAAACTAAAATAAGTGTTGCACACACCAATATTGCATCATACAGCTGTGGCATACTTTGCCAAAATTGCTGATACTAAGTTAATAAAAATCAATCCATTTTATAACGATAATAGTCTAATTAAGTTTTTGGAACAAGACTAAATATGATAAATGGATATTTTTAGTGTTTATGAGGATAATAGAGGCTATATAAACAGGTTAGCTAAGTTGTACTCGGAAGATACATACTATACATCCCCTGACTAACGAAGTCGGGGGATGTTGGATATGTACAAAGCTTAAATTTACCAATTTAGCTAAACTTTAAAGAAATTCTCCATTGTAATTCAAGAAATCAAAGATTACTTTATCCACTTCCGAAACGTTTTCACGGTCGGCATAAGAAAGCCATTTTATTTCCTCGATTTCGCTACTAGGCTCTAAATTTCCCTCATAATCTGCTGTGTAGCAAGTCATTTTTACGATAATTCCTTCATTATGGCTATCGGCCTGTGCTTTGAAAGTACCGAAATAATTGATTGTTGACGAAATTATCGAAACCTTCAACTCTTCCCTAATTTCTCGAATGAGCGTTTCTTCATCACTTTCATTATTTTCTCTTTTTCCTCCTGCGATATAATATTTCGTTTTCCCTTTCGACCTCGTACTTAGGATTTTCCCATTTTCTACTCTGATGTAAGCGATTTTATCAATTTCAAGCAGATTTATCATTTTAAGCTTCGCTTAAAAAACTCCCAAGCTTCTAAATGCACATCAATATCATTTGGGTAATCGTGCTTACCGTTAATGACTTTCAAAAGCGTAACTTCGGGTTTCCTTTTCTTCTTGAAAGTGTATTTTTCTACAGTTTTACCATCTTTTGGGTCGGTATCAGGTAATTTTTGCATTTGAGGTTTTCCTTTATAACCAGCTAGTGAAGACCAATATGCAAATGTTCGGTCAGTTGAGCGAACCAATCCTAAGCTAATGTTATTGGAAATTACCTCTCCACCTTCATACGGATTTGTTTTATCGGCTGTACCATTGACAATCATGACAGGCATGGCTCTAAGTTTTTCTTCGCAATCAATATTATTTGTATCGGGCAAATTGGCAATAAGTGCCGAAATGGCTCTGAATCTTTCTGGCATTGTCAAAGCCAACTTGTAAGCCATGTGTCCACCCCCTGACGTCCCTACTGCAAAAACCTGATTTCCGTTGATTTGATAGCGTTCTACAAAGTATCTAATCATCGACTCAAAGAAAGCATTTTCATTGATATTTTCTAAATTAGCGGCCGAATTGGCTGTTTTTCGGCATTCATTCCAATATTTTTTATAACCATCAGGATAAACTAATAAAATATTTTCGGTTTGTGCGTTTTCCTCCAACGACTTGGCTCTTACTCGCATTTGGATACCATTTCCACCCGAACCATGCAACACAAACACCAAAGAAGCTTTTGTTTGAGGAGATTTCAAGAAGTGAAAACTTCTATGATGCCCCTCGATTAAAAGTGAATCATCGACAATTTGAGCTTTTGTAATGAACGAGCCTACAAAAAGAAGTAAACTAAAAAGGTATTTCTGTTGCATTTTGATTGCGATTTAAGTTAATAATGTTTTTCTCCCGCAGATTTCGAAGTGAAACGATGAAATTATGCATCCTTTTCTGCAAACAGCTGCAATTTCAGTAGGCAATTAAATAATCTCAACTCCTTGCTTCTGAAAATCTTTCAGAGCGACATCGGTTGGTTTTAGATTCGTAATCATCAAATCTAATTGCTGAAAATTGCAAACTCTATGAGTTTCTTGCACATTTAGCTTCTCTTCAATGGTGCAGCAAACTGTTTTTTTGGCAGCTTGCATCATTTGTTGCTTGATTAACGACTCCTCATAATGGCGAATACTAAGCCCTTTTTGAGCATGAACACCATTTACACCCATAAAATAATAGTCGGCATTGATGTGTTCAAGTTGGCGAGAAACCTCACTTCCGAGCGTAATCTGATAACGTTTGAAGTACGTTCCACCCAAAAAAATCACGTCGATTCTTGGGTGTTCGTTCAAAGCCATTGCCAATGGTGTACTGTTTGTAACAATTGTTAGTTCGAGCGTTTTTGCCAATTGTTCAGCCATGAAAAAATTGGTCGTCCCACCATCCATGATGATAGTTTGACGATTTTCAAAGAGTTTTTGAGCTTTTTTTGATAAAATTACAAGTTCTTCGCTGCTGCTTTCTCCATTTGTTTTTGTTCCTAAAACCGATAAATAAGAGTTGGCCACGGCTCCTCCGTGTACTTTTTTCAAGAAGCCTTTATCTTCCAATTCGATAATATCTCGACGAATGCTGTCATAGGAGACTTCCAAGAATTTCCCCAGTTCTACAAAATTGATTTTCTTATCGGTGTTAAGTTTATCAAGTATTAAGCGTTGTCTTTCTTCCTTTAGCATAATTTATTGCAAATATTTGTGCAAATATTGCAATTAAATGCAAACATTTATTCACATCATCAAGAAACTTTGCATATATTTGCAATGTTCTTTTGAGAATTGATTACCTATGATGAAATGTAAATGTCTCTAAGAGGTTGTCGGATAAAACTGGCAACCTTTCAAGAGTGCATAAACAAATCGAAGATTAATACTTACCTAAAAAATATATTATTGTAGTTTTGTTTAATAACTTAAGTCAAAACAATTGTTTGATGCTTAATTAAGTTTTAAATGGATGGAGTGGTCGGTCAGCAAACTGACCATTTTTTTGCCTGCTTCACAAATATTTCTACTTTATTATATTGACTATCAAGTCATTAGTGATATTTCCAAACGCTTCGTACTATTTACTCTTCTAAAGTAAGGTTTTGACTTTTACTTAAAATTATTATCTTCGTTTCAAAACTAACAAAAAAACTTCATCTAAATGAATCAAAATATTCAAAAGGAAGACCCGAACAAACTTCTTAAACTTCTCGGCGTGGGTTTTGGTATTGCCGTAACCGTTGGAGGAACAATCGGTACTGGTATTTTACGGAAACCTGGCCCAATTGCAGCTAACCTCGGCGACCCTCCGCTCATAATGTTGGTTTGGGCTTTGGTGAGTTTGTATGCTTTCTTGGGCGTCCTTTGCACGATTGAACTGGGTGTTTCTGTTCCTCGTGCGGGTGCTTGGTATGTATATGCCCGCCGAGCTTTTGGCGACTACGTAGGTTTCGTAACGGGCATCACGAGTTGGCTCGGAACTGTTGCAGCGTTGGGTTTTGGAGCTTACACAATGAGTGAATATATTGCCTTGGTTTGGCCTAATACAGAGCCGATTATTCGCTGGATGGCAATAAGTATTCTAATAATTTTGATGGGTTTTCATTCGCTTGGTACAAAATCAGCAGGAAAATCGCAGGAAATTATGTCGTTCCTAAAAGCAATCGGGCTTTTTGCATTTATTGCCATGTGCTTTATTTATGGTGGAGACGTACAAACGCAAGATTTAGTAGCAACCACTCAGCGAATTGCTCAACCAGCTTTACTGACGGGACTAATCATCGCTTTTCAACAAGTGTTTTATGCCTTCGATGGCTGGCACACGGCCGCATATTTTACCGAAGAAAACACCGATCCTGCCAAAAATCTACCCAAATCAATGATTAGTGGCGTGTTGGTTGTGATTATAATCTATTTATTGGTCAATTTGGCGATTCTCTACATCATGCCGATTGAAACCTTGGCTACTTCAAAACTGGCGGCAGCCGATGCAATTAGATTGATTTTTGGTGAAAAATCTGGAAAAATCGTAACTTTTTTCTTGATGATTTCAATTCTCGGAATGCTAAACGCCCAAATTATGTTTGCTCCAAGAGTAATTTATTCGATGAGTAAAGATGGTCTTTTCTTCAAACTTGCCCAAAAAGTAAACAGTGGAGGTACTCCCTCTTTTGCAATGCCTTTAACAGGAATTTGCTCTATATTATTGATAATCAGTGGAAAAGACACTTGCGAACGTCTTTCTGATATTGCAGTTTTCTTTTTCGTAATGACTTATGCCGCTGGTTTTGCTTCGGTAATCAGGCTTCGCCGAAAAGAACCAAATTTGCCCCGACCTTTTAAAGTTATTGGTTACCCTTATATTCCTTTTGTATTGATTATTATTTCGATTTTGTTCCTTGTCGGAGCAGTTTATTCCGACATAGATAGTAGCATGTATGCCCTTATTTTCTTGATTTTGAGTTATCCTTTATTCATAATGACAAAAAACATTAACTTATAATGCCTTACTTTAAAGTCAAATTGACTGTATTTTAGCTAAAATAAGAAAATTAATAACGCATTTTTTTAATTATTTAGTAAATACTACAATCTTTACAAAAACTTCAACCTATGACTCGAAAATATGCACTTTTGGCAGTTGGCGAATTGCTGGTTGATTTTATTGGAATGGAAATTACGGAAGATATTTCAACAGCCGAAAGATTTCAACGTTTTCAGGGCGGAAGCCCCTCAAATTTAGCCGCCAATATGGCTCGTTTGGGTAATAGTACTGCTATAGTTTCGTGCGTAGGAAATGATAATTTAGGAAAATATTTAGTTGAAAAAGTCCATGAAACGGGTGTTGATATAAGTCACGTAGTAATTGATAATCAAGAGCCATCTAGCATTGTGGTTGTGTCTCGCTCAAAAGGAACTCCCGATTTTATTGCTTATCGAACTGCCGACCGCATGATTCGACCAAAGCATATTTCAGACGAATTATTGAGCCAAAGTGCCATTTTTCACACAACTTGTTTTGCTTTGAGTCAAAATCCTGCTCAAAAAACCATCGTTGATGCCGCCGAAAGAGCAGTACAATTAGGTTGTCAACTTAGTATTGATTTAAACTATGCCCCAACGATTTGGCCTGACCGAGAAGAGGCCATGCAAATAATTGAGGCGTATGTTAAGCACGGAGCATTGACCAAAATGAGCGAAGACGATGCCGAACGTTTGTACGGCAAAGTTATCGAACCGAAAGAAGCTATTGCCGATTTGCATCGCATGGGTGCATGGATAGTTTGTTTTACGATGGGTAGTCGAGGAAGTATTATTTCTTATGAAAACGGAAAGAAAAGTTTTGAAATGGCCGCTCAAAAAATCGAGGTTGTAGATGCCACAGGTGCGGGAGATTCTTATTGGTCAGGTTTCTTAACAGCATTTTTAGAAGGAAAAAATATTGAAACTTGTGCCAAAGCTGGCGTAAATATTGCAGTTTTGAAACTAACAACAATGGGGTCGCTACCATCGAATATAAGTAGAGCAATTTTGTACACCCCAAACACCTAAAGAGTAATAAAAGCACTCTTCGTCCCTAAAGGAGAATGTAATACCATTTGAAACTTATTTTAGCTCCCCTTTAGGGCTGGGAGGATAACGACAGAATGAAACATTTTATCTCTCTGCATGATGTTGATAACGTGCAAGAATTAGTACAAGAAGGTATCAGACAAAAAGAAAATCGTTTCGCTGATCAATCACTCGGAATAAACAAAACCATTGGTTTGCTTTTTTTCAATCAAAGTCTTCGTACACGCCTAAGCACACAAAAAGCTGCCGAAAATCTGGGAATGAATGTCTTGATGATGAACGTCGGTCAAGATAGTTGGCAACTCGAAATTGAAGATGGAATAATCATGAACGGCGATAAAGCCGAACACATAAAAGAAGCTGCTGCCGTGATAGGAAGCTACTGCGATATTATTGCGGTACGTGCATTTGCTGATTTGAAAGACCGTGATACTGATTATAGAGAGATAGTAATGGAAAAATTTCGGCAGTATGCCGGTGTTCCAATCGTCAATTTAGAATCAGCAACTCGTCATCCTTGTCAATCTTTGGCTGATTTGATAACTATCGAGGAAACTAAGAAAGTCGCTCGTCCGAAAGTCGTGCTTACTTGGTTGCCACACTTCAAATCTTTGCCTCAAGCCGTTGCCAATTCGTTTGCAGAATGGGTCAATAAAACTGACTATGAATTCGTAATTACTCATCCCGAAGGCTACGATTTAGCTCCCGAAATGGTTGGGAATGCCCAAGTAATCTATGACCAAAACGAAGCCCTCAAAGGTGCAGATTTTGTTTACGGCAAAAACTGGTCATCTTATACAAATTACGGCCAAGTACTTTCGCAAGACCCATCTTGGATGATTACAAAAGAAAAAATGCATTTGACAAATAATGGACTTTTCATGCACTGCTTGCCAGTTCGTAGAAATCTAAAAGTGAGCGATGAAGTACTTGATAATCAATCAGTTGTGATTCAACAAGCCGCTAATCGTGAATGGTCAGCACAAGCGGTTTTGAAGGGTATTTTGGTGGGAATGTGAGGGTTGCAAAAGTTGATAAATGCAAAAAATACAAGAAAACTTCGTACCTTTAAGCCTAACAAGAAAAATAAAATTATGATTATAGAACCACGAATGAGAGGATTTATATGTTTGACTTCCCACCCAAAAGGTTGCGAAAAAAACATCTTAAATCAAATTGAGTTTACAAAATCAATGGGGTTAATTGATGGAGCAAAGAAAGTCTTAGTTATCGGTGCTTCAACAGGTTTTGGTCTTGCTTCAAGAATTACGAGTGCATTTGGCTCTAATGCTGCTACAATAGGTGTCTTTTTTGAAAAAGCACCTTCAGCAGGCAAAACTGCCTCACCAGGTTGGTATAATAGTGTCGCTTTTCAGAAAGAAGCCGAAAAAGCAGGTCTTTATGCCAAAAGTATCAATGGTGATGCCTTTTCTACAGAAATAAAAAATAAAACAATCGAATTAATCAAAGCCGATTTGGGCAAAATTGATTTGATTATATATAGTTTGGCATCGCCAGTACGAACTAATCCAGTGACCGGTATATTGCACCGTTCAGTTTTGAAACCAATCGGTAATGCTTTTACTAATAAAACAGTCGATTTCCACACTGGAAATGTAACTGATATTACGATTGCACCATGTACTGAAGAAGACATCGAAAATACAGTAGCCGTAATGGGTGGCGAAGATTGGGAAATGTGGATTGATGCCCTAACTGAAGCCGACGCATTATCGGATAATGCTCTCACGATTGCTTATTCATATATTGGGCCATCGTTGACCGAAGCCGTTTATCGCAAAGGAACAATCGGTCGTGCAAAAGACGATTTGGAAGCTACGGCGTTTAAGATTACAGATAAATTAAACAATATCGGTGGTAAAGCTTATGTGTCGGTGAATAAAGCTTTGGTTACACAAGCGAGTTCGGCAATTCCTGTAATTCCTTTATATATTTCATTATTGTACAAAAAAATGAAAGAAAAAGGTGTTCACGAAGGTTGTATCGAGCAAATCAATCGCTTATTTAAGGAACGTCTCTACACGAATCAGGCGATTCCGACTGACGAAAAAGGTAGAATCAGAATAGATGATTTAGAAATGGCTGAAGATATTCAGGCAAAAGTTGCGGAATTATGGGAACAAGCAACTACCGCAACTCTTCCGGCAATCGGCGACTTGAATGGCTACAAATCAGATTTCCTAAATCTATTTGGTTTTGGCTTTGAAGGTGTTGATTACTTAGCTGATGTAAACGAAGTAGTAGAAATGGATGGCTTAGTTTGAGAATTCGTCAGTCAAAGGTAAAAAGTCTTCAAAATATTTTTAGTTAAAAACCTTGATTAGCTTCATTCAATAAACACACAAAAGGCGAAGATTTCTCTTCGCCTTTTGTGTGTCTGATGATTTATACAAATAATCAAATATTTAATAGCCTCATTATCAGCACTTTGCACCGAGCGACGGTCGCCTCTGAACCTTTCCAACTCTGTGCCTTTTGAGTATAATTAATTTTAAATGTATTAAGCCGTTTTTGAAAACTTGGTTGGATGGCGAACACAAAAAAAGGCAGCAAATCGAAATTTACTACCTTTTTGTTTCAACATCATCTATTTAAAATAATATAAATATTTTAAAATAGCTTAGGTTGAATAAGTTGCCGAAGCAAAAAAAGAGTTAGGTTGAATAGGGTAATACAAATATATATCATAATCGAGAAAAAATATAATACTACAAAGTATTATTAAAAACAACTAATAATTTTTAAATTCTAGCAGCGGAGTTTCACAATTAGTCGGTGGTTGCGAGTCGATTTGCGTGTTAATTTTATAGAAATAGGTAGTTCTTATCTTTAATTCGGTCCTATCTTCAAATACTGTTGCTCTGATTCCCGCAGGAGTTAACTTCTCGAAAACTCCTGACTCCGATGTTTTTCTGAAAACATAAAAAGTTGCAAAATCGGCCAACTGAGCATCCCAGTTTAGCAGAATCGATTTTTTATCTTTTCCCGAAAGAAAATTAAGTTTAAAGTTTTGCGGACAAAGCCCCACCGATTTGTTAATTACTGAAATCGGTATTTCGTTGGAAGCACAATTATTGGTAGCTAGTCGTACAATATAATTGTAATTTAGACCTACTTCAGTATTTGCATCTAAAAAATAAGGATTATTAGTTGTGGAAATTGTCTGAAAGGGTGCATTATTAACCGAGCGTTGAACAATATAATTTCCTACATAATTGACTGAATTTGCTTCTAATTTCCAAGATAAATATACATTTGGCTTGTCGATACCTTGCAGCAGAGTTGCCGAAATTGCCAAACAAAAAATATTGTTCGGCACGGCTGGTGCAAAATAACTTACAACCGCTGATGCAACTGTATCTTTTAGGGTTTTGCTCAAAAGCCTAAACGAGACTTTTCCACCACGAAAAGGCTCGGCCAATTCAATCGAACGTTGATTTGGCGAAATATCAACAGCGAGCACTTGGAATTTGCCATTATTTTCGGAGCGTTCGATACGAAAACCCGTTAAGAGCGGCTCTTGATAAGCATCAAAATACCAATTTACTTTTACTCGATTATTGGGCAAAATATCTGTTGAGGTAAGAGCAGGCGTCATAAAAGATGGGATAGTATCATCAATAATCGTTCGACCGCACGCCGAAATCAGGCAAATACTTAAAAATAGGAGAAACTTCAAAAATTTATATTTCACGGTAGGCATTGATTTATTGTTTAGTATTTCAGTACAGGTACTGAATTATTTGGCGAATCAAAATTGCTTAATGCATTGATAATCAACATTCTACATTTTTAATTATTAATTCTTAATTGTACAATAGCACTTATCTAGTCAAGATTTTACAAAAATCGCTAACTTTGACGAGTATTTCTAACAAACCCCTTTCTTTCTTATTGCCCAATGATTATTCAAAAAGACATACAGCTAAAGCCATTTAATACCTTCGGAATCGAAGCAACCGCCAAATATTTTATAGAAGTTTCAAGCATCGAGCAACTTCAAGAAATATTACAAAACCCAGATTATCAATCAACTGAGCGTTTAATTTTGGGTGGCGGCAGCAATATGCTTCTCACGAAAGATTTTGAAGGATTGGTTATAAAAATAGCTATTAAAGGATTTGAAGTTGTAAACGAAAACGAAGATAATATTTGGTTAAAAGTAGGAGCTGGCGTTGTTTGGCATGATTTGGTGCTACAATGTGTCAACCAAAATTATGCCGGAATGGAAAACCTCTCGTTAATTCCAGGAACTGTTGGAGCAGCTCCTATGCAAAATATTGGAGCGTATGGCATAGAAATAAAAGAAATTTTTGAGGAATTACAAGCCCTAGAAATAGCCACTGGCGAAATCAAAACTTATGATAAAACAAGCTGTAGTTTTGGCTATCGTGAAAGTATCTTCAAACACGAAGCCAAAGGCAAGTATATAATTTTAAACGTAACTTTTAAATTGAATAAAAGGCCTACTTTCCACATAGAATACGGTGCTATAAAAGATACTTTGGGCGAAATGGGTATTTCAGAAATGAGCATCAAAGCCATTAGCGATGCCGTGATTCATATTCGTCAAAGCAAATTGCCCAATCCTGCCGAAATTGGTAATGCGGGAAGCTTTTTCAAAAATCCAGAAATTCCGAACAGTCAATTTGAAGCTTTGAAAGCACAATTTCCGACGATTCCGTCCTATCCAGTTAGCGACACTTCCACGAAAGTTCCTGCGGGTTGGCTTATCGAACAAGCAGGTTGGAAAGGTCAACGTTTTGGTAATGTAGGCGTTCATGCCAAACAAGCTTTGGTGTTGGTCAATTATGGCGGCGGCAAAGGCGAGGAAATCAAAGATTTATCACAAAAAATACAAGCTTCGGTTAAAGAAAAATTTGGAATTCAGTTATCGGTCGAGGTTAATTTTATCTAAAAATAAAAAAAATTTCTATCGATAAAATACTAATAATTAAACACTTAAAAGTTATTTTCAACTTGATTATTGGATTCTTTATTTTGGCTTTAAAGAAAGCGAATGAAGCCTTGGAGTAGGTGCTTATGGTGGTGCTAGAATCGGTAGTTAGGTAAAAAACAAAGAAAATACTGAGGCAAAAGAACATTTCAAAAATGCCTATAACCACATTAAATTCCTCTACGGATTTACCGCAGCATTAGGTCGTAAAGGTTTTGCCACCTTTGCTCACCACGAGGCAACGCCACTTTTTAAAGACAATAATCCTATCAATGGCAATGCGATTACATTCGGAATTCGTTTGTAAAACTACCACAATTTCGCCGTAGAGACGTTGCATGCAACGTCTCTACAAATTGGCACATTTTTTTTTTGTTAGTTGATAACCTATAATTATTCACTGAATTTCTATCTTTGCCCAGAACTAAACCCTTAAAGACAATGCACATTTTCGACCATACTTTATTAAAAATTATTCAGGTGCTTATTTCACTTTTTGCGGGCGTACTTTTCTTACAATCAGGCTTTGATAAAGTTTTTGATTTTAAAGGCAATAAGGGCTATATTCAGAGTGTATTTGCCAAGACCTATTTCAATTCTTTTTCGGGAATTTTGTTCGTAATTATAATAATTCTGGAAGTTTTGGCAGGATTAGCTTCATTTTTCGGAGCAATTTTCTATTTCATCGAAGGACAAAAAGACTTTGCGATTCTTGGCTTAGAACTTTCGTTGCTTTCTATTCTATGTTTGTTTACAGGACAACGAATCGCTAAAGATTATGCAGGAGCAGCCTCTTTGGTAGGTTATTTTTTATTAATCGCTTTTGGCCTTTTTACTTTCGCTTTAGTGGGGTAAAAACGTTTTATTCGATGGCTTCGACTGCTTCGGAAGTCCGATTCACTCAGCCACCGAATAAAACGAATACCGAAATTAACGCTGGCTGAGCGAAGCCGAAGCCCCGTTAATCTCAAAACCAATCACTTTGCATTTCAATTGTTACGTTATCGGTGCTTTGTAAGCGTTTTACGAGTGAATCTACTTTAACCAATTCATATTCATAAAAATACCTCATCGTAGCCAATTTTCCTTGATAGAAATTCTGGTCGGCTTCATGAGCATCATTTAGTTTTTGTTGGGCAACAATTCCTTGATTAAGCCATTGCCAAGCAATCGTAATGATGCCAAACATTTCAAGATAAAGCGTCGCATCGGCCAAAAACTTCTCAGTTTCACCCTTTCCTGCCAAACCGAGCAAATAGCCCGTGGCTTGTTGAGCTTTGCTCAATGATTTCTGCAATTTTTCTACAAAAGGCTCTAAAGAAGCATGATTAGAAGCCTCTGTCATAGTTTTATTTACTTCTTCAAAGAAAATTTGAGTTGATTTCCCGTTATGAATCGTGATTTTTCTCCCTAATAAATCTATACCATGAATAGCCGTTGTACCTTCATGAATTGGGTGAATACGTGCATCTCGGTAAAATTGTTCGACCGTAAAATCAGTTGTATAACCAGCACCACCCAAAACCTGCACGGCCGCACTCGTCGAAAGACAGCACATTTCGGAAGGATATGATTTGGCTATTGGCGTTAGTAAATCCAGCAATAAATTAGCTCGTTCTTTGGCGTCACCTTCTTCCACATGAATAAAATCCGACAATAGACTACAGTATAAGTTCAAAGCAAGTGAACCTTCCACTACAGATTTTTGAAACAACAACATTCGCTTCACATCAGCATGATTAATGATTGGAGTTTGAGGTTTGGCAGGGTCTTTTTCAGAAATTTTCCTCCCTTGCGGACGCTCTTTTGCATAAGCCAACGAAGCATAATATGCTGCCGTACCTATGGCAGTTGCGTTCATACCTACACCTATGCGAGCCTCATTCATCAATTGAAACATATAACTTAAACCTTTGTGCGGCTCACCGACTAAATAGCCTTCGGCTCCATCATTTAAGCCTATGCTTAAATGTGCAATTGGAGCTCCCTTATAACCCATCTTATGAAAAATTCCAGCCGTCAATACATCATTATCAATTAATTCTGAATTTTTGATACGTTTTTGTGGAACAACGAAAAGTGAAATTCCTTTTGCTCCAATTGGCCCGCCTTTTATTTTGGCAAGCATCAAGTGAACAATATTTTCGCAGGCATCGTGGTCACCCGCTGAAATGTAGATTTTCTGTCCTTTTATCTTGTAAACGCCTTCCACATCGGTAGCTTCTGCCGAAGTCGAAATATCAGAAAGTGAACTTCCTGCATCGGGTTCGGTCAAAGCCATCGTTCCTTGCCATTTACCAGAATACATATTTGGCGTGAAAGTATCAATCAATGTTTGCGAACCAAAAGTGCGAATTAAATTAGCCGAGCCGCCACTCATAAAAGAAAAAATACTCGAAGAATAATTGGCTGCTTGAAAAATAAAACCAGCAGCGTTCAAAAATGTAATTGGCAACTGTTGTCCACCTTCGTCATAGCGAAAAGCCGCATTTACCCAACCATCTTCACCCATTTTCTTGATGATGTCCTTCATCCCTTCGTGGATTCTAATTTTGCCATCGACCAATTGCGGCTCTTTTCTGTCCATTTCATTTAAAAGTGGAAGCATCATTTTGGTGGCAATGCCTTCGGCAGCCTCAAGCACCATATCAAATGACTCTCGGTTGTGGTCTTGAAAATATTTGTAATTTGTAAGTGACTCACTATCAAGCACTTCAAACAATTGAAATTGTAAATCTCGTTTTGAGTAAAACATGACCCCCTCCGAATCGTCGGACCGTCCCCTAATGGGGAGTTAAATATTAAAATAAATTAGATTAAAAAAAAACGGCTATTTACTTTAAAAAAAAGTATTTTAGCTCCTTTTAGGGCGATAGGTATTCCCACTCCCAACACTCCTCCCGCAAAAACATCTCTTGGAAAATGTTGAAAAAGGTACATTCGAGAATACCCCACTAGCATTGCCACTAATAAAGGAATAATTGCCAAACGAGGTTTATTTAACACAAACAAGCACACACATGCAAAAGCAAAAGCCGTCATGGTATGCCCCGACGGAAAACTTAGCCAATGGTGCATCGTTACGCCTTCAACTAAGTGAATAGCTTGGCTCGAATGTTGATAAACTTCAATAGGTCTTGGATAATTAAAGATGTTTTTCAACGAAACCGACACCAAAACTTTTGATAACCAACTAATAAGCAGTACTTTTATTGCTTGGTTATTCTTTATTCCTTTTGTGTACTTTTCAAAAGCAAAATATAAGGGTAATCCGAGCCAAATTGTGTCCTCGCCGAGTAGAGTTATACAGCAAAAAAAGCTATCGGATAGTGAATTATGATGTCGATTTATCCAAAACATTATTTCGGTTGGTGTAAATAATAGTTGCAAAACAGCCCCAAAAACCACCCAAATAAGGAAGAGAATGAAAAATAAACGATTATTAGTAAGTATTTTAAGCATTTTCTCTAAGAAACTTTCTTAATTCCAAAATTAGCCGTAAATTTACAACCTTTCTTTGAAAACGTGAGCAAGATACTATCAAAATACGACATTAACATTCAAGGACTCGAAGAAAAGGTTCATACTTTCGAATTCGAGGGAGATGAAAGATTTTTTGGGGGCTTCGAGCAAAGTTTCATTACGAACGGCCATTTCAAGGCAATAATAAGGCTCAACAAAAACTCAGCATTGATTCAGTTGAACTTTGATATTACGGCAACGCTCGAATTAACTTGTGACCGTAGTCTTGAATCTTTTGATGAAGAAGTACAGGTTTCAGAAAAATATATTTATAAGTTTGGTGACCGTTATGAAGAAATTTCTGACGAAATCGAAATGATTCCTTACGGAGCAGACACAATCAATATCGCACAACACATTTATGATTTTATTGGCATTTCGCTTCCGATGAAGAAGCTACATCCAAGATTCAGAAATGAGGATATTGACGAAGATGGTTTGATGGTTTATACTTCCGTAAAAAAGCAAGAATCAACCGAAGAGCCAAAAGAGCAAGAAATCGACCCAAGATGGGCTGCTCTTAGTAAATTAAGAATGAATAATTAAGAATAAAGAAAGAGCCTTTAAGCTGTATATTCTTTTTCGCTGATTAATTTAGATATATAAATTTTGTAAATAGTTAATTGTTAATAGTAAAATGGCACATCCTAAGAGAAGACATTCGACATCAAGAAGAGATAAGCGTAGAACGCACGATTCTTTATCAACTAAAGCCTTATCGGTAGATGCTACTACTGGCGAAATTCATGTTCGTCACCGTGCACACATATTTGAAGGCAACTTATTTTACAAAGGCAAATTAGTTGCTGAAGGCTATCAAAAAGCTTAATAATACTTGTGCCTGGATACTGGTTACTTACCTATTAGATTGTGTGCTAATCACATAATAAACACCAGTAGCCGTTACCCAAAAACAAATATTTACTCAACCTAGAGATTGCTTTTATGAAAATTGCCGTAGATGTTATGGGGGGTGATTTTGCTCCCAAAGCCATCGTCGAAGGTGCTGTAAATGCCGCCAATCAATTACCCGAAGGCGTAAAGCTGGTTCTGATTGGTAAACAAGGCATAATGCTCGATATTTTACGAACAATGAAATATCCTGCTCTTGCTATTGAAATGGTTAATGCTGACGATGTTATAGAGATGAGTGAACATCCTACAAGGGCTTTTTCTCAAAAACCCAATTCCAGCATTGGAGTTGGGTTTAAACTTTTAAAGGAGAAACAAGTCGATGCTTTTTGTAGTGCTGGAAATACTGGTGCTATGATGGTAGGTTCACTTTTTACAGTTAAAACCGTTGGAAATATCCAACGCCCACCTATTGCGGGTTTTCTTCCCCTAAAAAATGGCAAGTATAGCTTAATGCTAGATATTGGTGCTAATGCCGACTGTAAACCCGAAGTTTTGTCCGAATTTGCCGAGCTCGGTTCACTTTATACAAAATTTGCATTCGGAATTACTAATCCTAAAGTTGCTTTACTAAATATTGGTGAAGAAGAACAGAAAGGCTCAACAGTAGTGCAAGCGGCTCATCAATTACTCAAAATCAACAAAAAAATCAACTTCATCGGCAACGTAGAAGGACGCGATTTGTTTGATGGGAAAGCCGATGTAATCGTAACCGAAGGTTTTACAGGAAATGTTATCTTCAAAATGGGCGAATCGTTCTATGATTATGCAGCCTCAAAAGGTATCAAAGACCCATTCATCGACCGTATGAATTACGAAGTCGGTGGTGGTAGTCCTATTATTGGTATCAGAGGCAATGTAATTGTGGCACACGGAATTTCTTCACCCGAAGCTATCAAAAACATGATTTTCTTGGCTATTCGTCAAGTCGAATCAAAAGTAATCGAACAGATTATCGAATCATACGAAGATTGATTATCTCTGTAAAAAGTTATAAGCATTACGCTGTACGCTTTAATTTACTTCAATTATTTTTGTTGAAAACAATTTGAAATGATTCCTATAAGCATAAAGCCTACTGCATGTCGCTTATAGCCAAATTTTATAAAATGAAATTAAAAGCAGCTATCACTGGTGTTCATGGCTATGTGCCAGAAGATATTTTGACCAACGAAGACTTAGAGAAATTGGTAGACACAAACGACGAGTGGATTGTTGCTCGTACTGGTATTAAAGAACGCCATATTCAACGAGGTGAAGGCTTAGCAACTTCACACATGGCCTCAGAGGCAGTGAAAGGCTTACTTTCAAAAACAGGAACCGACCCAAAAGATATCGAATTGGTGATATGTGCAACGGTAACACCTGATTATATGTTTCCTTCGACCGCCAATCTTGTGTGCACGCAATGTGGCATTCCGACGATTGGTAGTTTTGATATTTTGGCAGCTTGTTCGGGTTTTTTATACGCACTCTCTGTTGGCTCACAGTTTATTGAGTCTGGCAGATATAAAAAAGTAATTGTTATCGGTGCTGATAAAATGTCGGCAATCGTTGATTATACCGACCGTACAACTTGTGTACTTTTCGGCGATGGGGCAGGAGCTGTTTTGCTCGAACCAACCACCGAAAACGAAGGCCTTTTAGATTTCATATTGAAATCTGATGGTACTGGCGAAAATCATTTAATTATGAAAGGTGGCGGAAGCCGCTACCCAGCAAGCCACGAAACAGTCGATAACAGATGGCACAATATTCACCAAGAAGGCCCATCCGTATTTAAGTTTGCCGTGACAAACATGGCAGATGTTTCGGCAGAAATTATGGAAAAAAATAACCTCACTGGCAATGATGTTGCGTGGCTAGTTCCTCACCAAGCCAACAAACGTATCATTGATGCAACTGCTCGCCGCATGGGTATTGGCGATGAAAAAGTAATGCTAAACATCCAACGATACGGTAATACAACAGCCGCAACAATTCCTTTGTGCTTATTCGATTACGAAAAACAAATCAAAAAAGGTGATAACCTTATTTTGGCAGCTTTTGGTGGTGGATTTACGTGGGGGGCAGCTTATATAAAATGGTCAATCTAATAATGGAAAATGAATAATTGATAATGGAAAATTAATGGTATCTGTTATTGAAATTCATTTTGCATCGCACGGGCGACCCACCTCAATTATACATTATCAATAAAAAAAGATATATTTAGTAATGGCAACAACCGCAGATTTTAGAAATGGTCTTTGTTTAGATTGGAACGGCGACCTTTACACGATTACAGATTTTCAACACGTGAAGCCAGGTAAAGGCCCAGCTTTCGTCAGAACTAAACTCAGAAACATCAAAACAGGGAGAGTGATTGATAATACTTTTAATGCGGGTGTAACGGTTGTTACGGCACGTATTGAAAAAAGAGAATATCAATTTCTTTATAAAGATGAATCGGGCTATAACTTCATGGAAAACGAAACTTTCGAGCAATTTAATCTTGACGAAAAGTTAGTTCCACAAGCCGATTTAATGAAAGATGGTCAAGAAGTATCGGTATTGGTTCATGCTGAAACTGAGACTATTTTGAGCGTTGAATTACCTCAATACGTTGAACTTCGTGTAACTTATACCGAGCCAGGTTTAAGAGGCGATACTTCTACAAGTGCCAATAAACCAGCCACGGTTGAAACAGGTGCAACTATTAAAGTGCCACTTTTTATTGATAACGACGAATTGATTCGTGTAAACACCACTACTTACGAATACGATTCAAGAGTAAAAGAAGCTAAATAATATATCAACAATTTTGAATAAAAGCCTTTTATTTTAAGACATTTATACAAATTGATTGAATCCTATATTGAAACATACCGAAGACGATACATCTATTAAATTTAAAAAAATAACAACGCTTCAAATAAGGTGTTTCTGTTTTCTTATTTCTTTGTAGGTATCGTCTTTCTTTTTACATTTGTAAGACAAATACACAAAAAGCACGAATAATCTTATACCCTTCATGGAAACAAAAGACATCCAGAAATTAATAGATTTTATATCTCAATCAGGTTTAGACGAAGTAAACATCGAAACTTCAGAATTGAAACTTGCTATAAAGCGTTATTCTAATGCCGCTCCAGTGGCTGTTCAAGCACAGCCAACTTATGTTGCTCAAGCTCCAGTGGCTGCACCAGCACCAGTTCAACAAGTTGCTACTGCCACTCTAGTTGCTGCTGCACCAGTTGCCGAATCAAGCAATTTGATAACTATCAAATCGCCGATGATTGGTACATTCTACCGTTCGGCTGGTCCAGACAAAGCAAATTTTGTAGATGCTGGCGATGATGTCACAACTGGAAAAGTCGTTTGTATCATCGAAGCAATGAAACTTTTCAACGAAATTGAGTCAGAAGTTTCTGGTAAAATCGTTAAAGTTTTGGTAGAAAACGCAACACCAGTAGAGTTCGACCAGCCTTTGTTCTTGGTTGAGCCAAACTAATAAGCTCATGGCATTTGTTCATTATCCTCGCACATTTCAAGGTTTTCTTAACTGGAAACCCGAAACTCGCCATAAATATGAGTGGAATAAGGGGAAAATAGAGAAAACTGAACATTTTAAACAATCCGAGTTCTTTATCATTCAAAATCTAAAAAGACTTTTTTTCATAACTATAGCATCTCAAAGTGGTGGTGAATTAATGTCAGTGGTTGATATTATGACATCTTCCCGCCAATTACGAAGACCTGATTTTTCGTATTTTACACGGGAACAAATTATTGAAATGGCAAAAAGCATTAATCAAGCAGGCGGCGTTCCGCTTATTACATTTGTCATTGAAATCATTTCTCCGAGCGATAACCAGAATAAAATTTTAGAAAAAAATCAAGAATATTTTTCGGCAGGTGTGCAAGTTATTTGGCTAATTATGCCAAATCTTAAACGGGCGGCGTTCCGTCAAGTACATATATTTACATCACCCAAAAACGTACAAATTTGTACTGATGATGATATTTGTTCGGCAAAACCTGTTCTTGATGATTTTGAAATCAGTGTGAATGATTTGCTTACATTGCTGAGTTGAATTTTAATGACAGAAGAACAAAAAGATACCGCCATGTTGAGGGCAATAGAAGAAATTAAATAGAAATTGGCAAAAAGACTCAACCGCCACTTACGAACACTCAAAATATCAATTAAACTATAAAAACGATGCAAATACAAGTTTTAAAAGATAGTTTTGGAAAAAATACGGGTGTGTTTATTCCTATGGAAGATTGGAATATTATCAGTCAAAAATATGAAGGCTTGAAAGGCTTAGTCAATATTTCAAAAACTAAAAAGAAAATTTCTGATTTGGTCGGAGCATTATCTGACGAAACAGCAAATGCTATACTTGAAGAAGTGAAAGAAGGTCGAAAAAATTGGGAAAGAAGATTAGATAAACAGTTTAATTGATGTATTTATTAGATACAAATGTAGTGATTCACTACTTAAACAAAGCTTTACCTACCCAATCAATTATATTTTTGAACGAATTTATTGATGAGCAATGCTATGTTTCGGCAATTACTCAAATGGAAACATTGGGTTTTAATTTCAAAAATAAAATTGACCAAAATATTACCGAAACTTTTATAGAAAATGCCACCGTTTTGGATATATACTCAGATGTTATTCAAAAAACTATAAGTATAAGAAAAAGTAGAAAAATAGACCTTCCAGATGCTATTATTGCGGCAACGGCATTGGTTTATGACTTTACACTTATTACTCAAAACATGAAAGATTTTGAAAAAATTCAAGGTTTAAAAACACTAAATTCTTTTGATTTATAATGTTTTCATAGCCCACGATTTAAACCGTAGGCTATGAAACAGATTTAAAAATACCACATCCATTTTTTATGAAAAAACTACTTCTACTTTTCGCCGGTATCACTTTATTTTACGCTTGCAAATCTAAAGAAACAGTGACTCCCAATCGCCCACCAAGTGCTTTTATGGTTACACAAACCTTAAAAAGCGATGGTAAGACTATTGTATTAAACTGGACAAAAGCCAAAGACCCAGATGGTGATGCCGTAACTTATGCCGTAGTTTTGAAAGATACTTTGGTAAAAAATATAAGTGATACAACTTACACGATTACGACTTTAGACTTCAATTATAGTCAAGCATGAAAAGTTATTGCCAAAGATGCCAAAGGATTGATAAGTGAGGCGAGTTTTACGGCAACGACCAAAGTTCAGACTTTTGTAACTATTCCTGATGCAAATTTTGAGAAAGCTTTAATTGATTTGAAGATTGATAAAGATGGTATTATTAACAAAAAATAATGAATATTAATGATGCAAAAGGGGTGGGGAACTTATTTATATTTAGTAGAAATATAAAAAGTCTTGTAGGAATAGACGCATTTGCAGATTTGAAACAACTTATTTGTGCTGAAAACAAATTAACGAACTTAGATATAAGTAAAAATGTCGGATTAAAAGAGTTTGATTGCTCATTTAACAGTAATCTCAAAACCATTTGTGTAGCAGATGTAGCAAAAGCCAATGCGAATACTAATTGGGAAAAAGACCCAACCGCCACTTATGAAGTTTGTAAATAGAAAAAATGCAACAAAACACTAAAAATATCAACAATTTACTAAAGCTTTTCAAGATAGATTTGCAAAATCTGTATCATGAACGCTTAGATAAATTGATTTTGTTTGTGTCGTATAGCAGGAATGAAGCTAAAGAAAATTCAGATATTGATTTGTTGTTAGTACTAAATGATAAACAAATTTCGCCTTACAAAGAAATAGATTTTAAAAACGACTTGGTTTTTAGTTATATGCTCAATTACGAAAAGCAAATTTCGATTGTTCCAACAACCAAACAACAATTTGAACAACAAGAAAGCCCATTATTGCTTAATATACGAAAAGACGGCATTAATCTATAAATTTCATTAAGCATAATATGAGCAAAATAGATAAAATTTTACTCAAAATTCTAAGCGGTTCATCTGACAATAACATTGAATTTGATGATTTACTTAAACTATTGAAAATACTTAGTTTTGAAATACGTATAAAAGGAAGTCATCATATACTTACAAAAGATAATATTGTGGAAATTATCAATATTCAACCCAAAGACAGCAAAGTAAAAAGTTATCAAGTAAAACAGGTTAGAGAAATTATTGTAAAATATAATTTAAACCCTTCAAGTGATGAGTTCTAAATACGGAATAATTATATATTGGAGCGAAAAAGATAATTCTTTCCTTACCGAAGTGCCTGAATTAGCTGGTTGTATGGCTGATGGGGAAACTTATCAAGAAGCTTTGTCAAATACCGAAGTTGTAATTTCTGAATGGATAGAAACCGCTCAAAGTTTGGGTCGCCAGATTCCGCAACCCAAAGGAAAATTAATGTATGCTTAACCGAAAACCTATGTTCAAAAAAATATTAATAGCCAACCGAGGCGAAATCGCCCTCCAAATTATCAGAACTTGCCGTGAAATGGGGCATCAAGTACGGAGTTTGTAGGTAGAAATTTATTTTCAGCGAAAAACAAGAAATACTATGCAAAATCGAACTTTCAGGGTTGTCATTGCAAGAGATGAAGTAGGTGGATATGTTGCAGATATTCCCACCCTAAAGCATTGTGTTTCTTATGGAGAAACCATCGAAGAAGCAATGATAAATATTAAAGAAGCATTAGAAGGAGTTCTTTTGGTAATGGAAGAGGAAGGCTTACCAATTCATGACGATAGTAATATTGTGGAATATTCTTTGTCTATTACTTCATCTTTTCAAAATCAAAAAACATTGCTCACTGCTTGATTTTATGAATTTATCACCAAAAAATCTAATAAAATTATTAGAACAAAGAGGATGGATACTTAAACGAATCAACGGCAGTCATCATATTTATTATAATCACGAAACTAAACAAACACTGCCGATTCCT
>CAMAQF010000002.1 GCA_945860265.1 Emticicia agri
AATAATCACTTCAATCTTCGCAGTAGTTGCTCTAGCTTTGAGTAGTTGCGAAAAATCTTTCGAGGAACTCGAAAAAGATCCTAATAGTGCCGTAAGCGTTCCAGCATCATTGGTACTTCAAGGTGTAGAATCTGACATGTTTAACAATACTGGTCGTCCTTTCAGTGCCGAAATGCGTTGGAATCAGTTCTATTGTTCAAACTATAACTATTACGCAAACAACGAATATACTTGGACAACTGGCTCAAACCATTATAATACGCTTAAAAACGTAATCAAAATGGAAGAAGAAGCTAAGCGTGCTGGTTTGGCCGATGTAAACGGTTACAGTGCTTTGGGTAAATTTTTCCGTGCGTTTTATTTTTACGAAATGACTATCCGCATGGGCGATATTCCAATGACAGAAGCATTGAAAGGTATCGAAAATACTGCACCTAAATACGATTCACAAAAAGCAGTATTTGTACAAATATTAAAATGGCTTGATGACGCTAATGCCGACATGACAGCTTTGATAGCAAAGGGAGAAAATTCAGTAGCTGGTGATTATTACTACGGTGGTGATGTACGTAAATGGCAAAAAGCAGTGAATGCTTACAAACTAAGAATTTTGGTTTCGTTGAGCAAAAAAGATGCCGATGCTGACTTAAACGTAAAAACACGTTTTGCCGAAGTAATGGTCAATCCTACTAAATTCCCTTTGTTTAGTAGCGTTTCAGAAAGTTTACAATTTACTTACAACATTTTCAATAAATACCCTTCAAACCCTGACAATTTTGGTTTTGATGCTACTCGTCAAAATATGGCAAAAACGTACATTCAGCCATTATCTTCTATGAATGACCCACGCGTAATGATTACTTGTGAGCCAGCAGGGTCAGAATTAAAAGCTGGAAAAAAACCATCAGATTATAGTGCTTACGTAGGTGCTTCTTCAGCCGAAGATTTGACTGATATGAGTGATAAAGCGGGTCGTAGCAATGGTGCTGGTTTCGCTCCAGGAGTTTATTCATTCCAAAATCGTTACCGTTATTATAGAAATTATGTTGCCGAAACTACTTTTATTGTTGGTTATTCAGAAATGTGTTTTAATATTGCTGAAGCTTATCATTTAGGTTGGGCAACTGGCGATACTGAATCTTGGTACAAAAAAGGTATCCAAGCATCAATGGATTTTTATGGTGTTAAAAATGGTACGAATACCATGACATATTCGAAAAGTGGTGGACGTGAAGCTGCTGACTTAGCTACTTTTACTATTGATTTCGATTTTGAAAAGTATTACGCTCAAACAACAGTTAAATACGCTGGAAAAACAATCAAAGGACAAGAGCAAATCATGACTCAAAAATTCTTATCGTTTTTCATGAATTCAGGTATGCAAGCCTATTTCAACTGGAGACGTACAGGTTTTCCGAAGTTTGAAGCAGGTGTAGGTAACGGAAATTCAAATCGTATTGCAGTTCGTTGGCAGTATCCAGTTTCGGAGCGGACTACTAACGCAACCAACTACAAAGCGGCACTTGACAGCCAATTTGCAGGAAAAGATGACATAAACGATGCCCTTTGGTTATCGAAGTAAGAATAACATAATAGCTTAAGTTTTTCAAAAGCGGAGTTAAAAATAACTCCGCTTTTCTTTGATTAAAATTTCTGAAAAATAATGAAAAATACAATTTTAGAAATCAGACAACTCTTTGAAATTCAAGGAAATAGTGATTATTATGGCGAAAATGTAAGCCAATACGAACACGCCGCTCAAGCGGCTATTCTGGCAAATAGACAAGGCTACGACGAAGAAGTTCAAATTGCAGCTTTTTTGCATGATATCGGGCATTTATTTCCTGCACAAACAGAGGAAGAATTAATGGAAGTTTACGGTCGAAAAGACCATGAATCGGTAGCGGCCAATTGGCTACGTGAACGTGGTTTTAGCGAAAAAACAGCCGTTTTAGTCGAAAATCATGTAAACGCTAAGCGGTATTTGACTTATGCTGATAAGGATTATTATGATGCTCTATCGGAAGCAAGTAAACAAACACTCATTTTTCAAGGTGGACGAATGACTGAAAAAGAAGCTAAAGAATTTGAGCAAAATCCTTATTTTGAGCTTATTATAAAAATGCGACGTTGGGACGAAGCCGCTAAGGTAGAAGCTATGGAATTGCCCACTTTAGAGCATTTTATGGATATTATAAGCATCTATCTTACAAATAATTAAAAAACATTTATGCTCTTCGTCCTAAGTTTTAGCCAAAGAATACATCAAGAAAAACAAATAAAAAGTTTTCTTTTTACCATTTGATGAAACATAGGAAAATGTCATCACCCAAAGATTTTGAGAATAATAAGTAAGTGGGTATAGAAGTAAAGAATATGTTAAAATAATTGACTTTTCAAAAAGCAGTTTCAGTAAATAATGGCTTAATTTACTCTAGTGGCTTAAATATACTTTCAATTTCTCGCAAAATAACAAACGAGCTGCTACTATACCAAGTCTGAAAATCGGAGCGAGTATCTTTGTGATGAGGAATGTAATCTAAAAAAGCCGTTAAGTCGAACTTAACGCCTGAAATTCCTGCACCTGCACGCTTGCCATCGAGAGCATTGCAGGCTTGTTCATAATGTTTTGGCACGGGAATCATCATCGTTGGTTTGCCTAAATACATGGCTTCACAGACCGACTCAAAGCCCGCCGTAGTAACCAAGCCTTTGCAATTTTGCATCATCTCTAGGAATTTTTGTCCATTTATGCGATGAAAATGTAGGTTTTTTGAATATTCATAAACTTCCGTATTTTGCGGCTTATCCCAAAAGCAATGTACAACAACTTCAGGATTTTTTTCATGCCATTTTAGAAGTTCATCGGCCAAAGAATATTGAGTCATATACACCAAAATATAATTTTCGGTAGTAGGTGAAATTTGGGTAATTTCAGGACGTAACAGTGGAGGAATTGTATATATATTTTTCCTTTCGTTATTGCTAAATGGTGTGAAAGATAAGCCAAGCTTTTTAGTCGCTCCCAAAGCCGTAATTCGGGTATTTGTATTAACCAAAAATTTATCTAACCAATGGTTTTTAGGGTGTTTAAAGTCAGGGTTGAGTAATAAATATTGATGAGCAACGCAAACCATTGGTACTTTCGGGCGAAAGAAAAACTGATGGATTCCACCTAAAACATCATAAAAATTTATGATAACATCGGGCTTTAGTTGACTGATAGTGGTGTTTATTTTTTGGAGGCTCGAAATATAAGTTTTTAATCTAAAAATACTATTGGTGAGGG
Source organism: Emticicia agri (assembly GCA_945860265.1). GTDB lineage: Bacteria > Bacteroidota > Bacteroidia > Cytophagales > Spirosomataceae > Emticicia > Emticicia agri_A. The sequence continues at coordinate 3,290 of CAMAQF010000002.1, forward strand.
TTTTCCGAATATCAAGACTTTTGGTTTTCTTACAATAAACCAAATATGTACTTTCAAAAGCAATACTTGGAGATTGAAAATTTTCGGTAAAAAATAATGGAATATTTCCATCAGCAGAACCAATTAACGCTCCAACAACTTCATGATTGTTTTTGTAAAGCATTTCACTGAGTGCAATTGCTTGTGTCAAATGCCCCCGTCCTTCACCTTGAATAATAAAAAGATATTTCATAAAATCTCTAAGTCCTAAAGGGGAAAACATTTAACTAAAACTTAAAAGGCTGCAGCTATTCTAGGTAAAACAAACTTTTCGATGATGGTATCGTCTTCTTCTTCTGGTTCATTGTTAGAGGTTGACATTTCATCGCTCATAGAATAATAAACTAAACTCCAATTTCCATCAAAATCTTCAACAAGTGCCGACATTGTTTCTACCCAATCACCTGAATTTAAGTACGTTATCCCGTTTATCTCTCTGATGGCTGGCTGGTGAATATGTCCACAAATAATACCATCGCAACCTTTTGCTTTAGCTAAATCGGCTAGTTTTTCCTCAAAATCATTAACATAATTGACCGCCAGCTTCACTTTTTGCTTTACGACTTGAGATAGTGAATAGTAAGGAAACCCACGCCATTCGCGATAAACATTATAGTTTTTATTGAGCCAAAGAAGGAAAGTATAGCCCAAATCGCCCAAATGAGCGAGCCATTTCATGTGAGTTGTGATGCTATCGAAAACATCGCCATGCGTGATGTAGAACCTTTTATCGCCCGAATTAAGGATATAATCACGACGAATCTGGAATTGTTTTCCAACCACCAAAGGCAAAATTTGGTCAAGAAAATCGTCGTGATTTCCTCGCAAATAGATAACTTTAGTGTCGTGTTTGTCCATCATTTTCAGTACAACTCTGAAAAAAGATGTGTGCTTTTTCTTCCAATTACCATATTTTTTCAATGCCCAACCGTCAATAATATCACCGTTTAAGATGAGCCTTTGGCAGCGGTATTGTTTCAGAAACTCGGTAACTTCTTTAGCCTTAGAACCACTAGTACCAAGGTGAATGTCGGAAAGAACTATGGTGCGAAAATGTTTATGTTTTTTCATGATTACAAATTACCAAATTCAATGTAAACTGCCTATTATCAATACATTAACAAAATGTAAAGTTATGCTTTTGGAGCGAAGTTTTACTTCAGTTAAAACAAAAAAATAGCGTAATGACAATGGTTATAATTTGTGGTATGAATTATTAAAATTTGTATAACTTTGAGCTAAAATAGCGTATGAAAGTTTACAATTATTTATTTAAAAACCGCATATATTAAGCAATAATGTTAATTTTTAATACAATTTCGGAAACACAACAATACCTCAAAGCAAAGCAAAGAGAAGGAAGAACCATTGGTTTTGTGCCAACTATGGGAGCTTTACACGCAGGTCATATTTCATTGATTGAGCGAGCTAAAACCGAAAATGACTTGACAGTTTGTAGTATTTTCGTGAATCCTACACAATTTAATAATCCTGATGATTTGAAGAAATACCCACGAACACTTGAACATGACTGCGAAATGTTACTTCCTGCGGGTTGCGATGTTGTTTTTGCACCTTCGGCTGAAGAAATGTATCCGAGTTTGCCGCAACTAAGAATGGATTTTGGCACATTAGAAACCGTCATGGAAGGAAAATTCCGACCTGGTCATTTCAATGGAGTAGGAATTGTGGTGAGCAAACTTTTTAATATTCTAAAACCAGATAAAGCTTATTTCGGACTAAAAGATTTGCAACAAGTGGCAGTTATCAGACGAATGGTGCAGGAACTGAGTTTTGATTTAGAAATTATTCCATGTCCGACTTTGCGAGAAACCGATGGTTTGGCAATGTCGTCACGCAATACTCGTCTTTCATCCGAAGCACGGGCTTTGGCTCCTCAGATTTATAAAGCTCTAAATTTAGCAAAAGAAAAATTACAAAATGGAACGAGTGTAATTGAAATGCAAGCGGTGGTTAACGAGCATTTTACAAACAATCCTGAGTTTGAGCTGGCGGCCTTCCGCATGGAGTATTTCGAGGCTGCTGATTTTGATACTTTATTGCCAATCGAGGCCAAAATTGCTGATGGAAAGACTGCTTTGTGCATTGCGGCATTGTTGGGTGGCGTCCGTTTAATAGATAATATAGTATTTTAGATGGCATTCTTATGATTTACATAATATTTATGTAGTGAAAGCCAAAAAAACTACATCTTCATCAAAGCCACATAAGTTTCGATTCCATTCCAAATATTTTGAATTCTAATGTTTTCGTTTTCGGCATGTTGGTTATTATCATGGTTGGCAATCGGTACAGTAATAGTTGGCGTTGCCAGATATTTCTCAAACAAAAACAATGGTAAACTCCCACCCAAACTTGGCATCAAAACCACCTCTTCGTTGGTGCTCGATTGCACCGCTTTTATCACATTTTGGGCAATCGGCAAATCCATTTTTGTGCGTTGTGCATTATAGCCTTTTTGTATTTGCACACGAGCAATTAGAGGATATTTCATGCGTTCTTCGTCGGTAATGCTCTCATTTTTAGTTACATAGTATCCTTGTGCTTTGATGTGGTCAACCACTTTTTGTGCTTGTCTTTGGGCATCATTACCCAAAACCAAACGTAAATCTAATGCGACCGTTGCCGAAACAGGAATCACGTTGGCGGCCATTTTGCCTACATTTGCACTCGAAATGCCATTGATATTGAGCGATGGTAAATTTATCAATTCAACCAACGATTTTCCGCCGCCTTCGGCACGTACAAAGCCCAATTCATTTCGCATTTGGTCATCAACGGGTGGAACTGTTGAGATAGCTTTTATCTCTGTTTCAGTAAAAGGTATAACATCATCATAAAAACCTTTTATCAAAACTCGACCATTATCATCTTTCATCGACGCTAATAATTTTGCTAAAAGCATCGCAGGATTCGGAGCCCAATTGCCATAATGTCCGCTGTGTAATGGCCTTTTTGAAGCATAGACTTTTACTTCCATGTTCACATCGCCACGCACCCCAAAAACCACTTGTTTTTTTCCCGACTGATGCACTGGACCATCGCAAATTACCCAAAGGTCAGATTTGAGTTTATCTTTATGTTTTTCAAGAATTTCCGACAAATGCGTTGAGCCGGCTTCTTCTTCACCCTCAAAGAAAAACTTAATATTAACACTCGGTAGAATGTTCAATTTAGTCAAAACTTCATAAGCAGTCAGAATCGAAAACACTCCTGCTTTATCATCAGAGGCACTTCGTCCGTAAATCCGCCATTCGGGATTGATTTTTTCGTTGACCTTGGGTGCAGGAATTATCTTCCCCCCTTTTTCGAGCGAAGCATCTAAAAAGACAGATTTGAAAGGCTCGATACCTTCAGCCCATTGGTTTGGATTGACTGGTTGTCCATCATAATGAGCATAGAAAATGATCGTTTTGGTTGCATTTGGCACGTTTACTTCACCAAAAACTGCAGGCGGAACTCCCTTCGTGGTAGCATCTAATAATTGGGTTTTAATACCACGAGCCTCCATCATCTTTACGATATAAGCAGCCGTTTTCTGAATTCCAGCAGTATCATAAACCACATTCGGAATCGAAAGAAGCCCCATAAATTCGCTCAAAAGGGCATTTTCATTAGCTTTTCGGTAGTTTCGAGCTTGTTCGATTAAGGGACTTTGGGCAGAAGCAAAACCGGTAATAAATAAAATAGGTAAAAGGTATCGTTTCATAGTGATTAAGAGTTTGCTACATTATGGATACAATCCAAGTTCTGCTAATTGTTTTCTAAAGATAAGCCTATCAATTTCATTAAATTTAAAAATCTGTGCTGTAGCAATACCTATTTCTGATTTTCCATAAATATTTGCTTCTTGTATTTCAAAATATTCTTGCCAAGTATCAACTCTTGGATTGAAAAAACGCACTAAATTAAATTCACTCTCCACAAAAGTTCCGACATCTGTTCCTTTATAAAAATTACAATCGGGGCAACAATAAGCTAAGTTTTCAATATTATTTTCACCTCCATGTTTGATACTTCTGATATGTTCAATATGAAAACTAAAATATGAAACTCTTTCGGATAGAAGGCAGTATTCATATCGAAAGTCCGCTCTTACAGCTATCTCTTTCTTTACTTTTAACGTGAAAGTTCTTCTACTCATGCTTCCACCATTTTAATAGCCCTTGCTTTAGCAAGACCAATAATTCTATTAATGATAAGATATTGTTCGAGTTCACTTTTTTCCTCGAGAGAAAGCATTTCTTCTTTTTGTTTAAAAAAAAGAGCATCAACTCTTTGCTGATAAGAGACAGAGGGTTTAAAGTTTATAACCTTTTTCGGATTCATTTTTGCAATGAAATACGAGAGTTAATCATATACAAAAGATTCTTTGGTCATCTTAGTTAGTTTTAAAATCTAAAGTAAATATAAATTAAAAGTATTACAAATCTTTACTCCATTCTTACTTTTTCCCAAGCAACTTCACGATATTTTTTAAATAAAAATAGGGCCAAAGCCAATTGAATAACCATAAAAACACCAATCACATAAGGTACTTGCATCATTAAATAGTGAATGAATCCGATTATTCCTGTAATAAAAACATAAGCCATATTTCGGATAAAACTTCCACCACCGTTTTTCTTGATTTCGCTGGAAAATGGCAGTTCGTTGCTCAAACCGATTGATAAAAGTAAATCAAGGTTTGTGATTGTTAGCATTCCGAAAAGTAAATCATCAAGTAAATCTACACCCCAAATAATTGATAAAACTAAGCTCAAAAATATGGTAATTGGCAGAAGAAATTTCACCATAATTGCCCGCATCGAGCCACTCAAGATTTCGCCAGGCTTAATGATTGGGGCGAGCTCATAAAGCCACGCCGCTTTAAAATCTTCTGATTGTGAAATTTGACTTCTGATTGTGAGCAGAACCGTTCCACACAAATAAATAACTACAATTCCTATGCCCGTTGATTCTCTAAGATGCTCGATTTGTTGTACAAAACTCCCGTCACCTCGCCCAGTGCCAATCATAAAAATAGGATAAATAAGCAAATAAGCTAAGGAAGGATAGATTCTGAGCTTAAATTTACGGTCACGAGACGTGATTTTCCAAACAAATTCAAAAGCACCTCGCTCCATTGAAGTGCCTGTAAAAATACCCGATAATGTTTCTATCAAGCCTTTTTTGGCAACTTTATTTGGTATTTTCTCTTGGCGTTTGGCAATATCCATTCCTGCGATTTTTTGATTAAAAATGCCTGAAAAAACATTATTTACTAAGAAAACTACCATAAAAGGCACAGTTAAGGTCAGAAAAAGAAACAGAAATTTAATTGCGTCAAACTCGTGTTTGATAATTACGTTCATGCTATTTCCCATCCAGATTGGCGGAACAAAAAAATACCACCATTGTACTTTTGTATCTACGCCATTCATCAAGGCATCAAAATTGACTAATCGCCCAACTAAACGATAACCGCCCATGAAAGTAAAGGTCAATATGATTTGAAAGGTATTGATAACGTTTCGGAGGCGTTCTTCACTCGTAAATTGCATTAAAACCAAATAAAAAATATTGGTTAGAAAAACTATCAAAATCAAACTTAATAAACTAATGAACAGGAAAGAAATAGCTGCCAAAACTCCGTATTTGAACATGGTAACGACCATAAAAGGAATAGCTAAAGCCAACATCATAGAAAGCAAATACATCAGAATATGCGTGATACGGGCAATGAGCAAGGTACGGTCATCAATGGGGCGAGGCAGCAAAACAGCATTGTCATTGGAATCAAGAATAACTGCTGAAAAATCAGTGATGAGGGTCATGGCGAGCATGAACATCATCATAGCAAAAATTAAAGAGTAAATGGCGATGATTGATACTGAAAAGTAAATAAACGCCGAAAAAGCAGAAGCCATCAGAAAATACAAACCTAGCGTTAGAAAAAACGTACTGTTCGATTCGCTTTGTTTTTTATTCCATTGATTGAACCTTGCTCGGCGATTATCCATTTTAAGTTTTACCTCAACAATGGCTAAAAGTTGCTCGAAATTCACGTCCAAACGTAAAAAAAATGGGCGAAATAAAATTAATATTTTTAGATAAAAATTTATCATTGTCTTTTTGACAGGTTACAAACCTGTTCTACAAGTTTATCGGTTCATTACTTGGATAAATTCTTCTGCTAATTGTACGTGTTCGTTATTGCCGGTCAGTTGGTTGAAAATCTGTTCGAGCGAACCTGTTTCTCGCTGTGATTTAAGCTCATCGAAAGTGCCGTTAGCAATGATTATACCATTATTGATTAGTACGATTCGGTCAGAGATTTTCTCGACTACATCCATAATATGAGAGCTATAAAAAATGGTTTTGCTAGCATGTTTGAGTTGAGAAAGTATTTCTTTGACCAAAATCACAGCATTTGCATCGAGTCCAGAGAGCGGTTCATCTAAAAATATTACTTTCGGATTATGCAAAATGCCTGAAATCAGCAATACTTTTTGCTTCATACCTTTCGAGAAAGTCGTCATACGGTCGTCTCGCTGGTCGTAAAGGGCAAAAAGTCGGAGCAATTCGGTGGCTTTTTCTTCGATTTGATTGGTTTCTAATTGGTACAAACTTCCCAAAAACCGCAAATATTCCATAGGCGAAAGGGTATCGTATAAAGAAGCATTTTCGGGAACGTAACCAATTAGTCTCTTGACTTCCAGCGGATTAGTTTTTACATCAAGTCCCATAACTTCTACGCTGCCAGCATAGTCAGGAATCATTCCAATTAGGATTTTAATTGTCGTAGATTTTCCTGCACCGTTAGGGCCGATGTAGCCAATAATTTCACCCGAATCGACCTCTAAATTAACATCTTTCAAGACCAAGGTACTTCCATACGCTTTTTGTAAATTACTGATTTTGATAGCCTTCATTGTTGGATTAAATAAGGTTTTGAAATAAAGATGAAATGTAGAAGATGAGTTTGTAATTTCCAATTAAAATGCTGATAATCGGTTAATTTAAGTTACTTTATGATAAATATATCTAAAACTCATACAATTCTCTACTTTAAGATATAGTTTTTTACGAATGATTTGCTACATTCAAACCTTCAAATTCTAAATATTTGCACTCGACCAATAAAATTCTACAAAAAGTCCTTGACACGTATCGTTTTTTTTGGTAGGTTGGTAATTGATAGTTCTTTGAAAGTTAGTTACGGGATGTAAGATACGAAATATGAGAATTTTTGTTTCATATCATTTTCTCTAACATTTTGAATATCAACAGTTTATGTTATTATTCACTCTAAATTAGTGTGTTATGAAGATTCATGTGCATGCAGTTCATTTCGACATCGACCCTAAATTGGTCGAATTTATCCAAAACAAGTTAAACAAATTAGAAACCTTCTACGACAAATTTATTAGCGGTGAAGTTTTTCTGAAATTAGACAAAGGAGATAGTAACAAAGTTCACAAAAAACACATCGAAATCAAGTTAAGTGTTCCAGGAAGCACCATTTTTGCAGAAGAAAAAGGCACAACGTTTGAAGAAGCCACTGATTTGGCACTTGAGGCTCTAAAATCACAAATAAAGAAATTGAAAGATAAAAGAACCGAAGTCGAACATAAAAAACGAGAGATTCCAGCAGAACAAGAAGTCATAGAAGATGATTTCTGATAAAACAAAATAGGGCGTAAATCTAGTTGATTTATGCCCTATTTTATTTTCTACCGCTTGCGATTTACTCGATAAATCTTTCGTTGCTCGTTGGTCATCACAAAATCTGTATCATTTACATACGCAATAGCTTCCATCTGATTTCGACCAACTTTGATACATGATTTTGGCTGAGAAAAATCAATTTTTCCACTTGAAATCTCAAAAATATAAATTTTTCCATAAGAAAGTAAAGCAAACTCTTTCCCGTTTGGACTAACATCTGCTGAGGTTACAGGACTTTTTAGGAAAATATTTTGCTCAGGCAAAAGTGCATAATCGCCTTCTTTATCGGGCAAGCTGTAAAGCAGCGTTTGGTGTTTTAATGACCAATCTTTTGAGAATAGATAGAGTTTTCCACCGAACCAAAAAAATGCTTCACAATCAAAAAGCTTATCTTTAGATGGAAAATAATTTTGGTCTGCATAGTGAAAAGTTATTTCTTCGGTCTTGCCGTTTCTAAACTTATATATGGTGAGATCCTTTCGATTTTGATAATTATTTCCAAAATCTCCAACATAAATATTCCCTTTATCATCTTTGGCCAAATCTTCCCAGTCAATATTTTTTGAATCATTGACAAAAAGTGTATCAAAAACTCGGCCTTGCTCCCCAATCATGTAAAGTTCGGTATTGCCACCACTATCATTAATCGTCCAATAATAATTTTCTTGCCATGCTTTTGCCAATCCTGAATTTTCGTTGATACACATTGGCATTCGGCCTGTTTGGGTAATATTATATTCACTTTTTGCTCTGTGAAAACCACTTTTTTGTACCTCACTGTGGCAATTACAGGTAGCAATTTTTAGAGAAAATAAAAACATATAAAATTTATAAAGAAACATAGCTTGAGGGAGGGTTTTTTAAATCAATAAGAAAAATTTGAAATAAGCCAACAAGATAGTTAATTTTGGAAAAAACTATCTCTAAATCAACGAATTATCTACCAAATTTTTTTTAGAAACATGAAAACTTTTCAACAACCATTTACAACTCGACTCGCTTATGTCTTGATTTCGCTGGTGATTATTATTTTTGGGTTGTATATGCTTAAAGATTTGCTAATTCCACTCACCTTTTCTGCTATTTTTACTTTATTACTTTTGCCCGTTTGTCAAGTTCTTGAAAAGTGGCATTTTCCTCGTTGGTTAGCTATTTCGATTACAATTCTAATTACGCTTGGCGTATTGCTTTTACTTTTTTATTTGGTTTATATTCAAATAATGGATTTTGAGGAAATACTACCTCAATTGACTGAAAAAGTCGAAAAACTTTACTTTGACGTGCAAATATTCATCCGTAGAAATTTTCATATTACACGCACTCAACAGAGAGTTGAAGGCAAGAAATACTTAACAGAGTTTTTAAAAAACAATAGCGATATTTTGGGAAATACGCTCTCCACAACAACAGGACTTTTGGGCAACCTCACGCTTATTCCGTTATACATTTTTCTGATGTTACTTTACCGTGATTTCATTAAAGTTTTTTTTTATAAAGCGTTTAAATCAGTAAGTAGTCTCCGAGTAGATGTGGTTTTGAAGAAAATAAAAAATGTAGTGATTGACTATATGGTGGGTTTAATAATGGTTATTGGCATCATCGGAATCTTAAATACCATCGGGCTTTATATCTTGGGTATCGAACATGCCATTTTCTTTGGTTTTTTAGCTTCTTTCTTGGTGCTTTTACCATATATTGGTATCGCAATTGGCTCACTTCTACCGATTCTTTTTGCATTAATTACCAAAGACAATCCACTTTATGCAGTCGGTGTAGCTTCATTATTTGCAACTATCCAATTTCTCGAAGGAAATTTCATAACGCCATACATTATTGGATCAAAAGTAAGTATCAACTCAATGGCTGCTATTATTGCCTTAATTGTTTTTAGCTCACTTTGGGGAATGAGTGGCTTGGTCCTTGCATTGCCTTTAACAGCCATCATAAAGGTAATTTTTGATTCAGTTGAAGGGTTAAAACCATTTGGTTTCTTGCTCGGTGATGCCGACCATGCTGATGTTATTCGGTAATTGGTAATTAGAAAATTGGTGTATTGGAGTAGTGGTTATTGGGAAATTAGTTAATGGGAAACTGGTTACTAGGGAATTTTTTACTGGGAAACTTTATTGGGAAACTGTTTTTAATAACAAATAACTAGTAACAAGTACACCGATAACTAATAATAAATCACACCATCCCAATTTCGGTTAAGATTCTTGTAAATTCGTCACTCATGGGTGCAAAAATATGACTATTTTCTCCTGTAATTGGGTGAATAAAACTCAGCTCGCTCGCGTGCAGCAACATTGTGTTAAGACCGAACCGCTCCTCAAACATCTTATTATGTTTGCATTCTCCGTAAGTTTTATCGCCAATCAGATAATGTCGTAATTGTGCAAAATGCCTTCTAATTTGGTGCATTCGGCCAGTTTCAGGAGTAATTTCTGCTAACGAATACCGAGAAGTCGGGTAGCGACTTACTTCAATTTCGAGTTCTATTTGTTTCAAACATCTGAAATGCGTTACTGCATCTTGAAGTGTACCGTTTTCTTTCACTAATGGTCGGTCGGTTGTGCCTGATTCGGGCAAATAACCACGCACTAAAGCTAAGTATTTTTTGAAAGTAGCATGATTTTCAAATTGCATTTTCACGGCCTTATCGGCTTCGGCAGTAAGAGCAAAAAGCAAAACTCCCGAAGTCTTGCGGTCTATTCGGTGGCATGGGCTCACCCAACAATTCAATTGGTCACGAAGCAATTGTAACGCAAAGACACTTTCTTCGGCAGCGATTGACGAGCGATGCACCAATAAATTATGTGGCTTATTAATGGCTACCAAATGTTCATCTTGGTAAAGAATAGGAAGTACGGTGTCTTGCATTTATTTTAACAGGATATTTCGACAAATGTAAGGAAGATTTTTGAGAGAAACGCCTAAGTCATTTCTTGCCATTTGCTAAGTAAATTTTATTTTCCCCGACTAACTTTTGTGTAATAAACTAAAATACCTCTTTTTTTGCTCTTATTTGATCTTATGTAATATCTGTCTTTTTTATCAATATTGTAATCAATGGAATTTTTGGTTTCACCAGTTTCGTTTCAACAATTTGCTTTTGTACACCCCTATATTGCTCTTATTTACTTTCTGTTTAATTTATTGCTGAATTTAATTTTGTCGTTTGTTTTGTTTTCCAGTCTAGTAGAAATTAGATAAAACTAGTATTTCAAAAATATTTTTTCTTTAATCTTCTTTAAAATACACCTTCATCATTTCTAATTCATTATTATCGTTTTATCTTGCAACACAATTTTTTAAAATTTTGTATTATGCCACTAAAACCTAAGCTAAAAACCGAAATACTGGCAGGGTTTTCCACATTCTTGGCCACAATGTATATTATTGTTGTCAATCCTGCTATTTTGAGCCAATCTGGAATGTCATTTAATGGCGTGCTTACTGCCACCGTTTTATTGTCATTCTTTTGTAGTTTAATGATGGGACTTTATGCCAAAAACCCAATCGTTGTTGCCCCTGGCATGGGAATGAATGCTTTTTTTACTTTTACCGCTGTGAAAGGCATGGGTATTTCGTGGCAAGTAGCTTTGGGAGCGGTATTTTGGGCTGGAATTATTTTTCTATTATTATCTATTTTTAATGTAAGAACTCAAATCGTTAAAGCCATTCCGAAGCAGTTACGTTACGCAATTTCGGCAGGAATTGGGCTTTTCATTACCCTCATTGGTTTTGCCAATGCCAAGTTTATAGTACCAAATCCTGCCACAATGATTGGCATTGCTAGCCTTCACGACCCCATTATCATTACTTTTCTGATTGGCTTAGCCATAACGATGATTCTGCTCACGAGGCATATTCAAGGAGGAATAATCATCGGAATTTTGCTCACAACACTTATTGCCATTCCAATTGGTAGGTGGTGGGGCGATGCCTCGGCCATAAATTTCGGACAAAAAACTTTGGTTACTTGGCAAGGTTTTTTTTCTGCTCCTGATTTTAGTTTACTTTTTCAACTCGATATTATCAACTCATTCAAAATAAGCCTTTTTCCCGTAATATTTGCTTTTGTTTTCACCGATTTGTTTGATAGCCTTTCTACATTCGTTGGCGTTGCCGAAGCAGCCAATTTATATGACGAAGATGGCGAAACTCGTAACATCAAGCAATCGCTTTTGACCGATGCAGTAGCTACAGTAATGGGCGGTTTACTGGGTACAAGTCCAGGAACGGCATTCATCGAGTCGGCAGTTGGGATTAGTCAAGGTGGGCGAACAGGCTTAATGGCTATAACAGCAGGTATTTTGTTTTTGCCATTTATGTTTTTATCTCCACTTTTGAGCATAATTCCTGCCATTGCCACCGCTCCTGCTTTGATTTTGGTTGGAGTTTTGATGATGAAACCGGTTACAAAAATTAATTGGGATAAACTCGACGATGCCATTCCTGCATTTTTAGCTATGGTGCTAATTCCGTTCACCTATTCAATTACTCAAGGCATCATTTGGGGGTTTTTATCATGGTCAATTATTAAACTAATCAACGGAAAAGCCAAGGAGCTTACGTGGATGCTTATAGTCATTGATATGTTTGCAATATGGGCATTGTATTTAGGACATTAAAAGAATGTAGAATTAAGAATGTAATATATTTATTCAATCACCCATTTTTTAAACTTTTACTTTCCTTCAATGAAAACCAGATTTATATTTTTTGTTATACTCTTTGTATCAGCCACTTCGTTTGCCCAAAGAATTGCGATTTTAGGTGCAATGACCGAAGAAGTAGAATTACTTCAATCGCAGCTAAAACAAGCTAAAACCAAGGAAGTTTTAGGTTTTAAGTTTAAAACTGGTAAGCTAAACGGCAAAAAAGTAGTTTTGGCAGAAACTGGTATTGGAAAAGTAAACGCCAGCATTGTTACAACCTTGATTATTAAGCATTTTTCACCAAAAATAGTCATTTTTACGGGCGTGGCGGGTGCTGTGAACCCTGATTTAAATCAAGGAGATATTCTGATTGGAAAACGGCTTTCCTACCACGATTATGGGCGACTAACCAACGATAGCTTGAAGTTCTACCCTACTCGCAATCCGCATACAAAGCAGCTTAATCCCCAGTTTTTCTTATCAGATTCTATCTTAATTGCGGTGGCCAATGAGGCAGCAAAAGGTATCGAACTCAAGAAAATAACATCAGATTCGCCCCAACCGAGAGTTTCAGTAGGAACTATCGTTACAGGCGATACGTTTGTAGCTTCGAGTGTGGCGGTGGCTGGGTTTAGTAGAAATTATCAAGCCGATGCTACCGAAATGGAAGGAGCAGTGGTTGCCCAAATTTGTTTTCAACAAAATTTACCTTTCTTGATTATCAGAAGTATCAGCGACAAAGCCAATGAAGCTGCCCCTGCCGATTTCCAAACATTCAAAAAAGTGGCTGCCGATAACTCAGCAATTTTAGTAAAAGCAATTATCAAAAATTTAGAATAAAAACTTCATGACTTACGATTTCGACGAACTAATTGACCGTACAAATACCGATAGCTATAAATGGGATAAATATAAAGACCGTGATATAATTCCGCTTTGGGTGGCCGATATGGATTTTAAAGCCGCTCCGCCAATATTGAAAGCACTTGAAGAGGTAACCAAACAAGGCGTAATAGGTTATTGGCATGCACCCGATGAGTTAGCTGATGTAATTGTGAAACGACTTGAAGAACGCCATCATTGGAAAATCGAAAAAGAATGGATTGTGTATCTACCGGGGCTAGTTCCAGGGCTGACGCTCTCATGTATGGTCGTGGGCAATGACGGCGACGAAATCATTACGACTGTACCAGTTTATGGGCCATTTATGAAAGCTCCTGAAGCAGCTAAAAAGAAACTTGTGAAGGTGCAAATGAAGCTCGAAAACAAGCGTTGGACATTTGATTTTGATGCAATTCGTGCCGCCATTACACCTCGAACTCGTATGTTTATGCTGTGTAATCCGTATAATCCAGCTGGAACGGTTTTCTCGAAAGAAGAACTACAAATGTTAATAGATATTTGTCTTGAAAATAAGATAGTAATTTGCTCAGATGAAATTCATTGCGATTTAATTTTGGATGAAAGTAAAAAGCACATGTCAATAGCAACCTTGAGCAAAGAAGCTGAAAACCAAACGATTACATTACTTTCACCAAGTAAAACCTTCAACATTGCGGGTTTGGGTTGCTCGTTTGCTGTGATTCCGAATGACGAGATTCGTACAAAATTTACCAATTTAAAATACATAGTTGAACCAATGTCCTCAGCCTATGCTTATCAGGCGGCTCTATCAGCTTATCGAGATTGTGATGAATGGCATGAGCAATTATTGGCATATTTACGTATAAACCACGATTATGTTTTATACGAAATGAACGCCATAACGGGCTTTAGTATGATGCCTCTCGAATCTACTTATTTAGCATGGATTGATACCCGTGAAAGTGGCAATGATAATATTGCCGAGATACTCGAAAACGCAGGTGTTGGTGTATCAGAAGGCGGATTTTACTTCGAAGGAAGGGGCTTTATCCGCCTAAATTTTGGCACTCAAATGAAACGACTTGAAGCCGCGATCTGGCGAATGAGAAAAGTAATTTGTTGATTTTAGATTTACAAATGTAACCCAATTGCCAAGCATCAAATCTCGTACAATTTCGTACAACAAAAAACAATGCACGAACTCGAACCTACCTACAACTGGCGTAAATATTATATCAGTGAAGTTGATAAAAAATCTCCTTTTTACGGCCGAACCTACGGAAACACTTACCAAAATACGATTTACGGTTATTACATCGACCCAAATTGGGATGATATTGGCTCAGAAACACTCTATTGTAAAATTTTGATGGTTGATTATGCGGCACGCTATGCAATTATTGAGCTTTTTGGTGAATGGAACGACACCCTTCATAACGACATCATGTTTTTGAAACGAACCGTGATCGATTATTTGGTTGAAAAAGGCATTTATCAATTCATTCTCATTGGTGAAAACGTTCTACAATTTCATGGTGGCGAACAAGATTATTACGAAGAATGGTTTGAAGACATTGAAGATGGTTGGATTGCAGCCGTAAGTTTCAGAGATTTTATTTTGGAAGAATTTCGGCGTTATCACCTTGATTCATATATAAATTTTGGTGGCACCCTACAAATTGAAAACTGGCGAACAATGAAGCCTAATTTGTTTTATGAATCAGTTAAAGGATTGATTATGAGGCGGTTAAATTGAAGTTTGAGCATAAGATTTGGATTTGAAATACGATAAAAATATAGTCTCGTATCTCAAATCCCTTGTATCTTATTTACAAAATCATTTCATCAATTTTCTATCTCTTAACCAATCTTCCATTCGGTTTGCCCATGATTCTACTGGACCTCTACCTTTTTTCTTTAGTCCGTAGCCGTGGCCGCCTTTTTCATAAATGTGCATTTCTACTGGCACTTTATTTTTCTTACAAGCTAAGAAATACCCAATGCTATTTTCGGGCTGAACGCCATCGTCAGTTGTACTAATCAAAAATGCTGGTGGGGTATCTTTTGTTACTTGTTTTTCGTTAGAATAAAATTCCATTTTCTCGACTGGTGGATTTTTACCAATCAAATTATCTCTCGAACCAGCGTGTGTAAATTTATCACTGAAAGTAATTACTGGGTAAATCAATAACGAAAAATCGGGGCGAACGCTAACATTGGCATCGGTGATTTCGCCTATTTGAGTAGTAAAATGTGTTGAAGCAGTTGAAGCTAAATGTCCACCCGCCGAAAAGCCCATGATTCCCACCTTTTCGGGTGAAATACCATATTTTGCGGCATTTTTACGAACTAATCTCATGGCTTGTTGGGCATCTTGAAGCGGTCTGATTTCGTCATTATCAAATAAATTATCTTGTGGAAGGCGGTATTTTAGTACAAAAGCCGTTACACCCCTCTCATTGAACCATTTCGCAATGTCATGTCCTTCATGGTCGATTGCCAAGATTCCGTAGCCACCACCTGGACAAATAATCACAGTTGCATCCGAAGTTTTTTTCTTGGCGGGATACACATATAAAGCTGGCTGAGTTACATCTTTGACACGAGTGATTCCATCGGTAGTTTTTGAGTCCTCAGGGATACTTGCTCCCGCTTTTAAGCCCGGTGTTCCTTCTGGAAAAAGTAAAATAGTTTCACTGGATTGAGCGAATAAATCAGACAAAATAGTCATTAGAAATAGAGATAAAAAAAGTTTTTTCATGAGTCAAATAGGCATATTAATTCTGCCAATCGGTTTAAGGTGAATAGTTGAAATACAAAGTTGAAAAAAAATATTGTTTTACAAAGTTTTTCTTTATATATTGTATTTTGTTTTTTTATTATCATCTGATATTTTTAAAGTTTGCTCCTCATTTATGCAGGAACCATTTCAACATTGTTTGGAGTTTTTTCAATACATTCATCCTCTGAAATCTGAGAGTGTTGAGGCTCTTTTGCCTTGTTTTTCATTGAAAAGTTTTTCAAAAAAAGAGTTTTTTGTGCAACAAGGCCAAGTTTCGGCTGAACTCAATTTTATTTATTCAGGAAGTGTACGAGAATTTTTTGAAGATACTAATGCCAACGAAATTAATACGTGGTTTGGGTTGGAAAATTCAGTAGCGATTTCAACTTACAGTTTCTTTTCACAAAAACCTAGTTTGACTAATATTCAAGCCCTCGAAGATGTGCAAGCTGTAGTTATAAAGCACACCGACCTTCTTAAACTTTTCGACCAATTTCATGACATCGAACGCCTCGGAAGGCTCATTGTTGAGCACTATTTAGTACAAATTGAAGAAATGAAAATCATACTGCAAACGCTTTCGGCACGAGAACGCTACGAATATATGCTCAAACACAAACCGGAATTTATCCAGCGTGTTCCGCTCAAATATTTGGCTTCTTTCTTGGGCATTCAATTTGAAACTCTCAGCAGGGTTAGAAATCAGAAGTAAAATTTGATCTACCTCGTATCTCGTTTCTTGCGTCACATTAATTAATACTTTATTCGGCTCTACGTAAATCAATATTTTTAAGCATTAAACCAAAGAACCTAAGAATAGCTTATTCAAATATTGTGGTAATTTCAAGGAATAACCCCGTGAAATGAACAACTATTACATCTTTTGCGTTGATAAAGTCTCACATAATTACTGAGACGAAAATAAAGGTCATATATATTAATTAATTTAATGATAATCAATCTTTTATCTCGGTATATACTCTCTAAAGCAATGAAAAAAGTATTCCTTTATATTTTAGCCACAATACTAATACTAGTAATAGGTGGTTACCTAATTCTCAACGAAAAGCTTCCTACTGGTGAAAACCCAGCAAAAGCTGACGAATTAGCCAACAAAATGATAAAATCCCTCAACAAAGCTGCCTGGGATAGCACCAACGTAGTTGCTTGGACGCTCAAAGGAGGACATCAGTTTGTATGGGATAAGAAAAACGAAATGGTGCAAGTAAAATGGGATAAAAACGAGGTATTACTCAATTTGAAAGAATGGAACAAGGGAAAGGCATTTAGTGAAGGTACAGAAATAACAGATGGCCAATTAGATGTTTTACGTGGAAAATCTTGGTCAATTTTCTGTAATGACTCCTATTGGCTGATAGCCCCCTTTAAAGTTTTTGATGAGGGTGTTAGTCGTAAAATCGTAAAAGCCAAAGATGGTTCAGAAGCACTTTTAGTAAGTTATTCATCAGGTGGAGTCACTCCAGGAGACTCTTATTTATGGTTTTTAGACAAGAATGGAGTCCCAACAACCTATAAAATGTGGGTGAAAATAATTCCTATTGGAGGTGTATCTGCCACTTGGGAAGACTGGAAAACAACCGAAACAGGAGCAATAATTGCCCAAAACCATAAGCTTGGGCCATTAGATCTTAACATAACTGATTTACGAACAGGCTATGATTTATCGGCAATAAAAGTAGATGCGAGTCTTTTCGATAAGATAAAATAGTTATATTGAGTCCACGGTAGATAGTTTGCAATCTTCAGTTTTCAGTAGGCAGAATGTAAACCGAAGAATGCCCAAGCTAACCGTGGACTTTTCTCCTACCAACGAATCAAGGCCGAACCCCAAGTAAAGCCACTTCCAAAAGCAGCCAAACAAACCAAATCTCCCTCTTTGATTTTACCCGCTTCCCATGCCTCACACAAAGCAATCGGAATTGATGCTGCTGTTGTATTTCCGTATTTCATGATATTATTATAAACTTTCTCGTCGGGTAAACGGAGCGTTTTCTGTACAAATTGAGCAATACGCAAATTGGCTTGATGTGGCACGAGCATATCAATATCAGCAGGAGTATATCCAGTTTTATTGAGAGCCTCCATGATTACTTCCGGAAACTTAGTCACGGCGGTTTTGAACACCAACTGACCATTCATATTCGGGTAGTAAGTCTTGTTTTCGAGCAAATTTTCATAAACAAAGATTTCACCAAATTCTACATCAGGAAAACCAAACTGTTCGGCTCCCAAATGATAACCGCCGTGGCTACCTGGGCTAATAAGAGCCAATTCCTCGGCATGGGTGCCATCAGAATGTAAATGAGTTGTCAAGATTCCTTTACCTTCTTCAGTGCTTGGTTGAAGTACTACTGCACCCGCTCCATCACCAAACAAAACCGCTACATTTCGACCACGAGTCGTGAAGTCAAGCCCCATAGAATGCATTTCTGAGCCAACAACCAACACATTTTTATACATTCCGCCCTTAATAAATTGGTCAGCAACCGAGAGTGCATAAATAAAACCCGAACATTGGTTTCTAATATCTAATGCCCCCATTTCTTTGTGCGTAATGCCTAACTCTCTCTGTAAAAGCACCCCGCAACCTGGAAAATAATAATCGGGGCTTAGTGTAGCAAATACAATAAAATCTATTTCTTCAGGACTAATTCCCGCCCGTTCACAAGCTATTTTTGCTGCGGCAGCACCCATAGTGGTTGGAGTTTCTACGCCCTTTATTCCATAACGTCTTTCTTTAATTCCAGAGCGTTCTTGTATCCATTCGTCAGTTGTATCCATGACTTTCATTAAGTCAGCGTTTGTCACAACTTTCTCTGGTACGTAAAAACCTATTCCTGCAATTTTTGAGTGTAACATATTTTTAGTTTGTTTAGAATCTTGGTGCGAAGATAGCACAAAAAACATCTCCGTGATACAAATTATTCTTAGAAATATGATATTTAATGGTACTGTTTAAGGCAAGCGTTTATAAATTAAATTATACTAATGGGATTGAATAACCGTTCAACCTTAAAAACTAATTAACTGGATGAATATGTTTTTGTTTTAAATAATTTATGTTCATTTTGAATCATAAAAACATATAAATTCAATCACACTTTCAAAATTTTCAATGAAAAAACCTGCATTTTTACTTGTATTTGCCACACTATTATTCGCTTTTACTTTTGAAGACGATTTAGTTCAAAAAATTGTAGCCAAATTTGACCATTATAATAATGAACTTCCGCAAGAAAAAGCCTATCTCCATCTCGACAAGCCTTACTACACTGCTGGCGAAACGATTTGGTTCAAAGCATATTTGGTTGAAGCCAATACACATTTACTCGATACGGCAAGTATTCCAATCTATGTCGAACTCATTGATAATCAAATAGGTAAACTCATTGACAAAAAGATTTTACAGCTCGAAGGCGGAAGTGCCGCCGCCGATTTTATGCTACCCGATACCCTAAAAGCTGGCTACTATCAACTAAGAGCCTACACAAATTGGATGCTCAATTTTGATGAAAATCTACTTTTCACAAAAGATTTTAAGGTTTTCAGACCCAATAATACAGATGAACCTGTAAAGTTAAATTCTCAGGAAATTGACTTCCATTTCTTTCCCGAAGGTGGAAATTTGGTGGAAGGAATCGAAAATCGTTTGGCTTATAAAGCTGTCGATGCTCTCGGAAATGGCTTAGATGTTTCGGGAATCATTTTGAACAATAAAGGTGATACTGTCATTAGCTTTGAAAGTGAACACTTGGGAATGGGCATAATGACTTTTAAGCCAGAAATAGGAAAAAAATACATTGCTAAAATCAAGTACCGCAATGTTTACGAAAAAGAAGTCTCCATGCCTGTTGCAGAAAAAGATGGCTTCGTGATGGGTGTGGAAGCAGTCGCTGATAAAGAATACATTCGCCTTTTTGTAGGGCATAATACCACTAATCTAACTGGGCAAATAGCAATTATTGGACAATCGCAAGGTAGAATCTGTTATGCGGCAAAATCCACTTCCACCAAAAAGGTTTTACTAATGAAAATTCCAAAGAATAAGTTTCCTTCGGGCCTTACTCAATTTACAGTTTTCAACGAAAAAGGCTTACCTCTTTGTGAAAGAGTCATTTTCTTAAGAAAAGATACGGCAACGAATGTCAAAATTTTACCAAATAAAACAAACTATAATTCACGAGAAATAGTAACGTTAAATATAGAAGCGAATGATGCCAAAGGAAAACCGATTTTAGGCGATTTTTCTGTGTCGGTAACTGATGCAGGACAAGTTTTGGAACAGGCATTTTCTGAAAATATTCAAACATATTTACTTCTTGGTTCTGACCTAAAAGGTAAAATCGAACAGCCTG
Organism: Emticicia agri; assembly: GCA_945860265.1. GTDB lineage: Bacteria > Bacteroidota > Bacteroidia > Cytophagales > Spirosomataceae > Emticicia > Emticicia agri_A. The sequence goes on from CAMAQF010000002.1 coordinate 23,743, forward strand.
CATATTACTTTTCAAAGGAAAATTTTTATGCGGCTCGGCACTTAGATATTTTAATGATGACGCAAGGCTGGAGACGACACCGCTGGAATGATATTATGAAAGACGAATTGCCCACACCAAAATTTCCACTTGAGCGTGGACTCAGTATTTCGGGTGAAATTAGCCGTCAGAATGGCAAACTTTTTGAAAAACCTGTTAATCTGACTTTTATGTTTTCGTTGAAAGATAGCACAAGGCTTTTTGGTATGGGAATGGCCCAAAAAGATGGCTCATTTGTAGTAAATAATTTAAGTTTTGTTGATTCGGCTCAAGTAATTGTCCAGGCAATTGCTGGAAATAGCAACCGAAATACTAAGATTTTTATTAATCGAGCACTTTCACCCAAAGTGCAAATTTTGGCAATTCCGTTTAATGCCATTACGTTTGATGAAAAAGAATTAGCAGATTACCTCAAACGCACCAAAGAGGCATTAGATTTTGAGCGTTCGTTACGTTTCAATAAGACAATCATGCTTAAGGAGTATGTTATAAAAGGAAAAAAGAATCTTCAAGAACGAGATAATCGAGTGCTTTATAGCGGTCCGAATAAATCACTGACCGTTGACCAATCTATGATTGGCTACATGAATGTCCTTGATTTAATAAGAGGTCGTTTTGCGGGTGTGCAGGTATCGGGCAGTGCCAATGACCCAACAATAACTATCAGAGGAGTGAGTTCGCTGAGTGGTTCGCCAGAACCTATGTTTTTACTGGACGGGATGCGAACCGATAAATCGGCAATTTTGATGCTTACTGTGGCTGATGTCGATAAAGTTGATGTATTAACAGGAGCAGAATCGGACATTTATGGAATGGGAGCTGGCAATGGTGTGATTTCGATTTTGTCCAAGAGGGGAAATCCAAATTACGATTACAGCAAAGATATTGCATTGGGTATTGAGCATTTCAATATAGCAGGATATTACCCGAGTAAAGAATTTTACGCACCAAACTTTGATGTTTCGTTGCCAGAGCATATTCGACCAGATTATCGCTCTACTATTTTTTGGTCGCCTAAAATAAAAACCAATGCTAATGGTAAAGCAAGTATCACATTTTTCAATACCGATGCCGCAACGAAAGTAAACATAATACTCGAAGGGATTTCGTCAACAGGAATTGCAATAGTTGCTAGAAATATGTATTCGGTAGGTGCTAAATGAATTTAGAATCTGTAATGAAAGGCGTATGAATAAAACTATTGCAAAATGAACGAAAAATTGTACTTTTGTTTGGTAAAATGTTAGTTTTCTGATTAACTGATTGCTTTAAATTCTTCGTCAAAGCTAATAAAATGATTTCTAAGAAAGCAAAGTATGCATTGAAAGCCCTAAAGGTTCTTGCAGAAAGATACGAATCTAAGCAACCGACTTTGATTGCTGATATTGCAGAAAAACAGAGTATTCCTAAGAAATTTTTGGAAGCGATTTTGCTCGAACTCCGCAATAATGGTGTGCTTCATAGCCAAAAAGGAAAAGGAGGAGGCTACCAACTACGCATGGCACCAGCTGATGTTTCTATTGCCAAAATCGTGCGTGTCATTGATGGCCCAATTTCTCCTATGCTTTGTGTATCACTTCATTTCTACGGAAAATGTGATGATTGTGCCGATGAAGAAACTTGCAAAATTAGACCAATTATGGAGAAAGTTAGAGATGCAAATTTGGCGGTTTATGAAAATACAACATTGAAAGATTTAATGGATTTACCTATAGAACAGATAACCCAAAAATAACAAAAACGGCACGAAAAGGAAATCTTCGTACCGTTTTTTTAATAGAGGATAGTTAATAAGTTTTCTAAATATTTTACAAATAATTAGAAACTTCGCCTTACAGCTTAAAACTGATAAATCATTGCATTACAATGCATTCCTGCTCCAACTGAGGCCATTACGACTTTCATTCCTACCTTAATGTTATAGTTTTCTAAGTCTCCTTTACGAATCAAATCAAGCATTGTTGGAATAGTTGCCACTGAAGTATTACCTGTAAATTCAATTGTTGTTGGAATTTTTGTTTCAAAAGATAAACCTTCGATGTTATACATTTGAGCCAAATTATCGGCAAAAGCGTGCAGCATCTTGCCATTGGCTTGATGAAACAAAAACATATCAACATCAGACGCATCTAAACCGGCCTTATCGAGTGCTTTTTTAATGACTCTTGGCACCCAAACTGTGGCATATTTATAAACATCTTTGCCATTCATCTTAAACAAAGTTGGATTTTGCAGTTCTTTATTATACGAACCGCCTAAATAAATACACGCAATATCTTCTTGGGCGTGTGAGTAGGTAGCATAAGAAACGATTCCAACCTCGTCAGAATCAGCAGAAGAAATAATTGCCGCACCGCAACCATCGGCCAAAATCATAGAGTCTAAATCATGTGGGTCAAGCAGGCGTGAGGCTACCTCAATTCCTACAACTAAAACATTGGTAGCATCTCCTATTTGAATTGCCTGATGTGCCTGAATAATGCCCTGCAACCAACCTGGACAGCCAAAAAGCAAATCGTAAGCAAAACATTCGTGATTGCTGATTTCTAAATTATTTTTGAGCAACGCTGCCATATTTGGCACCGTATGAAAACCTTGCATTCCTTCGAGCATATTTCCAGCATTATGTGCTACGATTATCCCATCAATTTGATTTTTATCAATTCCTGCATCAATGATTGCATTTTTTGAGGCTTCGACCATAAGCGGTACAGAATCGCCTTTTTCGGAAATATATCTTCTTGATTTTATACCTGTAATTGCTTCCAGTTTTCCGATAATTTCTTCAGCAGGTTTCGGATTCACGACCCCATTGGCGTCCATGAATTTTCTATCCAAAAAATAGGAGTTTTCTATGATTTTTTCAGGTAAATGGCTGCCTGTTCCCTTAATGATTGTTTTCAATTTTAATGTTTAGGATATGGTTTTAATGTTCTTTGAGTAAAGATAGGGCTTTACTGACGATGGCGACGACGAGATTTTACTGATTTATCAACGGCTGTTGGTTTCATAAGTTTAAAAGCCGTTTCTAGTGCCTTAATGTTAGGAATAGGTTTAGTATTTGTCTGAATTTCTACTTTCCTTGCCTTTGTAATTGGTTCTAAATCAATCGCAATTCGTGGGTCGAGCAGAGTAGTTGCTTCTTTGAGCCAGCCATAGGTATTTACTGGAAATGGGTTTCCATCATCGTCAATTCTCAAATAAGTCATGTGAAGGTGCGTATCGGAGCGAGGCATGGCCGCATTAAATCCAGTTCGACCAACGAGTGCTATTTTTTGCCCAGCTCGAACTACTTGCCCCGTTTTTACGTAAATTTCTCTTTGATGGGCATAATACCAAAGTCCACCATTATTGGTATCATATATCCAGATATAATTTCCCCCTCGGTACTCGCTACCAGTCTGCCATCCATTTTCTATGGCAATAACTATTCCGTCAGTTGTTGATAGCACTGGTACATATTCGCCCGTACGGTCGTCTAAGCAGTCTTGATTTTTATCTTTCATGAAAATATCATGAGCGGGGTGACTGCCTTTCTTGGCTTGGTCGAATAAATCATAACCACGAGGAATATAGCCACTTCCGTAACCACCAACCGCCCGATAATCAAAACCCATTAGTGGAAAGCAAAGTTGCACCCGTGTAGAGTCGTAGCGTGTATTGGGGTGAGCTTCTTTCATGATAAACATCATTTCCTGAAATCGTTCACGCGCTTGCTGTGGCGATAGTTTATATTCACGAATATCAACCAACAATTGCTTGTATCCATTGATTACGTCGAGGTGTTCTTTATGCGTAACGGTAGAAGTGTCTTTCTGTAAGAACAGAAAGTTAAAGCAAAAAATAAAAATTTTAATCATTCCTTTCAACGAGTCACCACATTTGTTTCTGGCACGAAATTAAGAAATCTTGTGATAATACAGTATAATCAAGGCCAAAATCTTAATAAAAAGCAAAATATTGACAACAATATTTAAACTATTCCAATATACAATTTAACTAAACCACTACTTACCAACATTTTAAGGTAATATTAATTTGTATTTTTATAATTTTGCCACTAAAATAAAATTAAAAATATGCAAAGAAAGTATTTTGTTGGTTTGTTGTTTTTCATCTTTTCGTTGACCAATTTGGTTTGTAAAGCAAATTTCGTCAGCGATTCTCTTACAAAAAAGACAACAATATGTACTAACGAAGAACCTACTGAGGTATCTAATATAAATTTAGCCAACGACATTCAGCGATATGCCAAAAAATTTATCGGAATACGCTATAAAAGTGGCGGAAAAACAGCCAAAGGCTTCGACTGTTCGGGTTATGTAGGCTATGTTTTTAAGAAATTCGGCATGAAGTTGGGGGCTTGTTGTACCGAAATGTATAAGTTGGGCTACGACATTGAAACCAAAGAAGCTCTTACTGGTGATTTGATTTTTTTCAGAAGAGGAAAAAGTACCAAAAGTGGCATTTCGCACATTGGGATTGTTGTTGGGTCAAATTCTAAAGGTTTGAAGTTTATTCATTCGTCAACGAGCAAAGGCGTAACTATAAGCTATCTCAATGACCCTTATTATTCAGATCATTTTGTGGGGGTAAAAAGAGTGGTTGATAGCTTTAAGTAATGAAACAAAAGTCATGAGAATTGAGACAAGAGACGGTTCACAGCAGCGTTAAAATACTAAAATCAATAAGTTTTTCATTTCAATTTGTCAATTAATATTGACTCGGTAATTACCTAAATAATAAACGTCTCAAAAATTATATTTGGTACAAGTTTGAATGAAGCAGTACTTGTACCAAAAAATATGCTGAAAGTAAAAATGCAAATAGCGTCACAACTTCACTCTCACTACGCTTGTGTACTGACCTCTGATTATGATTTCTTGTCCATCAACCACAATTTTCACGGCTTTATTAGCTGGATTATACCCCCAATAAGCCGTGTAAAGAGTATCCTTACTATTATCATCTCGTTTTTTGATTACTAAGGGAAAACCTTTTATAAATGCTTCCGTTGGTAATTTATCATCACCCGTTACTCGTCGGCCATCAGGTAAAGTTACATCAGGATATTCTATTGGCGTATTTGCTTCAATAATATCTTTGTTTACGCTCATTGCCCACACACCTGCCATGAGCCAATCAATATTTTTTTGCGATTGAAACGGATAACTCGAAAGTTTATCTCCGAAGCGGTTTTCACGGTATTTTTCGGTATCAAGCTCCATTGCCTTGCTTCCCCATAAATCGGGATTATCTACTTTGGTATTTGGATCGCTCCAAAGGTCAATACCATCTAGCCACATACTCCAAACACCCCAACTTTGCATCAAATCGGGCGGCACAATTGGTTTAGTTTTTATTCTAAAAACTAAACCACTCGATGTTCGGTGAGTTTGCTCGCCTAACTGCCAATGCAAAGCTTCTACTTCGTGCCAAATATTGGCCAAAGCTTTTTTGGTCGGCTCTATTTTTTTTGATATAAGTCCCTCTGTCATTAAATGATAAATAGTACCTACATTCCTCAAATCATTACAATAACCTCCCACTTGTGAAATAGTGATAGATTCTCGCACCGAATTCCAAACATTTCGTGTTGGCAATGATGGAAACGCTCGATTATAAGCATCAAAGCCACTTCCTTGCCATTTTAGTACATTTGTCATTCCTTGAGCATCTCTTTCACCTTCAAATTTTGCACGACTCACACCTATCGAATTTAAACTCCAAATCGCAAATTCTCCTTCAAAATTTTGGCGTTTAAGTTCTTGTAGAGCAATACCTATTTTGCCGATATTATTACTGCTATTCCAAACACCAATCGGTTCGAAATTAAGACTCAAATAACCCGTTTTTATATTCGGACTTACTACTTCGACAAAATTTTTGCGTAAAATATTAGCATCTACCCTATCTAACCATTGGTTTACCACTTCTTCGCTAGTTGTATATGCCTTTGGGCAACCCGATTCATACAACCAATTATCATAATCCATCAATGCCCTTCGACCTGCATTTGGAGCATTATGCACATAGGTTACACCTCGCTTCATGGCTTTTTCGCCATCAATATCTGTTGCAGATAAATACGAAAACTTCACGATTTTGCCTTTTGGCAAAGTAAACACAGGAAAAGTATCATAAAAATCGGGTAAAATACTTTCACTCACATATTGGGCAGGATTCCAAAAATAAATACCTTTACCGACCGTATCGGTAGTCATGCGTTTACCAGGTACTGTAATGTATTGTTGAATCCAATTTCGAGTATTCCAATATTTATCTTTTTCGGTATAAACTTCTATTATACTAAGGTCAAAACCAGCCATTTCCGAAATATCTAAATTTTGTAAAACAGCTGTATTCGATTTTTCGCCCAAACCAATAAAATAACCTTTTTCGTAGTTCTTATCATTCATAAACGGCCTGCCCCATAGTTCGTCACTTAATCTCCCATTTTCAACTTTAAGTTTAGAAAGCACTTCTCGCACCGAACCATCAGAACGTAGATAATTAAACCCATCTGTCACTTTAGGGAAACCAGAAAAATTCATGTCAATACTTTTTCCTCGTCGAGTTATCGACAATAAAGGAGGCTGTGTATGCGGTAAAGTTATGGGTTTTTCTTGCGGAATTGTGGCTGATGTTTCATTTGGCAACGTTTTTTGTATTTTTGAGTTTACAGCATCAATAGCTTTTTGTCCGCACAAAATTACAGGAGTACCATCAGCAGATTTTTGCTGTACACAAAACTTAGGAACTGCAAAACTTTTGGGCATTTCCAGACCAGTATTTGCAGTAGGTTCGGCAAAATATTGAACATGATTTTTATAATTTGTCACAACATCATTTCTTGTAAGCATATTTGCACCACGCACAACAAAACTGTCCATTTCGCCCTGAATCACAAATATTTTATCGCCATCGAGCCAAGCTCTAAGTGGCTGATTGGTGACTTGCCATTGACCAATAATCTGCCCATGACGTGGACGTAAAATCAGCTTTCGGAACTGAGCAGAGGCATCGAAAAAAGCAATAATCAACAATAGGACAGCAAAGTTTTTTTGCATTAAAATGAAGTTTAAAAGCTAAGATTCTTAAAATGTGAATTCAATTTTGATGATTGAAATATGCCCGTAGGAACGTCCAAATTGGACGTTCCTGTGAAATCTATTGGAATCTATTTTTTTCGTTGATGTCAAACTAACTTATCAGAACAATAATTCATATCAATATTATAAACTTTCAACGAAAAGCAGTTATAATCTATTGAGTCAAAACCGAAATGAATTAATCTTTACCGCTCGCAATTATTCAATTTAATGTCACTTGTATACTTTTAAGCCACTATTTGCTCAAATAAAGCCTGAACCATTTCGTTTCATTAAAAATTACCTAATCCGATGGGTGATTTTTTTAATTTCATTCTAATTCTTTTGGTCGTATTTTTGTTGTTCTAAGAAGAAAAAACATCACCACATGAAAAAATATTTTTTTGCTGCCTTTATGGCATTTTCATCGTTGGCAAATGCCCAAACGATTCTGGAAGACCAATTTCAGTTCAATTTTCTGGCAATCAACCCCGCCTTTGCCGGTTCTAGAGAATCGTTTAGCATGAATGCCATGCTCGGAAACCAGTTTACTGGCACACTTCGCCCACAACAAATCTATCAATTGTTTTCTACCGACGGCGTAATTCAGCAAGGACGAGGCGGTTTGGGGCTTCAGGCATTCAATAGCAATAGTACGAGTTTCAATAATTCAGGTCTAAAAGTAGCGTATGCATATCGCAAACAAATCGGTGATTTATTTGCGATAGCACTCGGAGCCGATGCTGGTTTTATTTATCAACCTACAATTTTGGCCGGTCTTGGTCTAAAGCAAATGTATACTTATGCAGGTTTGGGTGGCTTGCTCAATGCTGAGCGATTTTATGTAGGTTTATCAAAACCAGTAGCATTTATCAAAGACGAAGGTCTTTTCAATAGCAAAAAACCATTTTATACAATGTTGGGTTTTTCGTTAGGCGAATACGACAGAACAATGTTTAATATCAGTGCATTGATTGAAACCAACAAGACAGTCGGTAATGGTTTTCATCTTAACAGCAAAGCATGGTTTGGTCGAAAATTTGGCTTAGGGCTTTCTTATCGTTCGCAAGAAGTAAACAGAGTAAGGGTTAGTAAACTTATTCCAATGGCTGAGTTTCAAGTTTCTGATGCTATTCGTTTGGGAGCTTCTTATGATTCAAAACCACCTACCTATCAAAACCCGAATTCTACAAGTAATTTCAGACAAAACGGTATTTTACAAATCTATTTCCGCTATGAAGGCCGAGGCGATGAACGTAGCACGAATCGACTGAAATATTATTAATTAGTGAAGTCTAAATTTTGCTCAAAAAGCAGGATTTGGTATTAAACAACAAACCTTAGTCATTCGTCTTTAACTTCTCTATTTGAATTTTGCAAAAAAAAAGCACATTTTATAGAATGCGTACCGTAACTTTGCATTGATTATAAAGTTTACTCATTTCCGACATTTACCATAGTTCAATGGACCAATTTTCATACATTGCCAATGCCGACTTAGCTGCATTGGACTCACTTTACCAACAATACAAAGAAAATCCAATTTCTGTTGACGAAAGCTGGCAGAATTTCTTCAAAGGTTTTGAATTCAATCAAACATTTAATGCCAATGGAAAATCGGCAGGCGATCCTGCAAGTCCAACGACAACAAAAGCAACAGCCGTAAGTGCTGACCACACCCGTAAGGAGATGGAAGTAGTCCATTTGATTCGTGGTTATCGTTCTCGTGGACATTTGCTTTCAAAAACTAATCCACTTGGTAGTCGAAAAGACCGCCAACCAATGCTCGAATTAGCCGATTTTAAATTGTCAGACGCAGATTTAGATACAGTTTTTGAAGCAGGAATTGAATTATTTGGAGAAGCCGCAACCTTACGAAAAATTGTAAATGCTTTAAAGAAAGTTTATTTGGGTAAAATTGGTTTTGAATACCTTTATATTCGAGACAGAATAGCAAAAAACTGGTTACGCAAGAAAATTGAAAACGAATATTTATATTTCGACCCAAGTCGTGACCAAAAACTTCGTATTTTCGAGAAATTGAACGAAGCAGTAAACTTCGAAAATTTTATACATACAAAATTCTTAGGAAAAAAACGTTTCTCGCTCGAAGGTGGAGAATCAACTATTCCCGCCCTTGATATTGCAATCAACCGTGGAGCAGAGCTTGGCGTTGAAGAAGTTGTAATCGGAATGGCTCACCGTGGACGTTTAAACGTATTGACGAATATCTTGCAAAAACCTTATGAGCAAGTATTTAATGAATTTGAGGAAAACGTACAGTTAGAATCATACAGCGATGGCGACGTAAAATACCACATGGGTTATACCAGCCAAGTAGAAACACCCGAAGGCAAGCGAGTAAGCTTAAAATTAATGCCCAACCCTTCGCACTTAGAAGCCGTAAATCCGGTAGTAGTTGGTTACGTAAGAGCAAGAGCGGATGCTCACTTCATGAAAGCTGTAGTAAAGCCGAACGACCGGGACGATATCTATGACAAAGTATTGCCAATTTTAATTCATGGTGATGCGGCAGTAGCTGGTCAAGGTATCGTATATGAAGTAACTCAAATGTCGAATCTTCCTGCTTATTATACAGGCGGAACGCTTCACTTTGTAATCAATAACCAAGTTGGTTTTACAACCGATTTTGATGATGCACGATCATCTATTTACTGCTCAGACATTGCCAAAATTATTGACGCACCAATTTTCCACGTTAACGGTGATGACCCCGAAGCAGTAGTTTATGCTATGAAATTGGCAATTGAGTTTCGCCAAGAATTCAACCGTGATGTATTCGTTGATATGGTTTGTTACCGAAAATACGGTCATAACGAATCAGACGAACCACGCATGACTCAGCCAACGATGTATAAATCCATTGATGCACACTCCAACCCACGAGAAATATATTTAAAAGAGTTAATGACACGTGGCGAAGCTGATACAAAATTTGCCGAAGAAATGAAGAAAAGTTTTGAGGGCGAATTGCAAGACCTTTTGGCGAAAGTAAAACAAAAACAATTGCCTTATCAAAAACCAAAACTCGAAGAAGCTTGGGCGAAATTACGTCGTTCAGTTCCCGAAGATTTTGAGCAATCGCCCGCAACTGGCATTACGCAAGAAGTAATCGAAAAAATTGGTAAAGCATTATCTAATGTGCCAGAAAGTTTCAAACCTTTAAAGCAAATCGAAAAGATTTTGGAAGAAAGAAAAGCAATCTTTGCTCAAGATAAACCATTCAACTGGTCGGTCGGTGAATTGATGGCTTACGGTTCGATTTTGAACGAAGGGAAATTTGTTCGTTTTACAGGTCAAGACGTACAACGTGGTACTTTTACACACCGCCATGCCGTATTACACGATTCAGAAACCAACCAAAACTATAATAATTTAGCTCATTTGGGCGATGGACAAGGCAAATTTGAAATATACAACTCACTTTTGGCCGAATACGGTGTAATGGGTTTTGAATATGGTTATGCCATGGCAAACCCTGATGCACTCGTTATTTGGGAAGCCCAATTCGGTGATTTTGTAAACGGTGCCCAAACCATGATTGACCAATTTATTGTAGCTTCTGAGTCAAAATGGAACGCGATGAATGGTTTAGTACTTTTATTGCCACATGGCTACGAAGGACAAGGGCCAGAGCATTCAAATGCTCGTCCTGAGCGTTTCCTGCAATTGGCTGCTGAATATAATATGTACGTTTGTACGTGTACAACACCTGCCAATATCTTCCACATGTTGCGTCGTCAGTTGGCATTACCTTTCCGTAAGCCATGTATTCACTTATCGCCAAAATCAATGTTGCGTCACCCATTGGCAGTTTCACCAATAAGCGATTTTGCTGAAGGAACACATTTTCAAGAAGTTATTGGCGATAAATACTCAGACCATAAAAAGGTAAAACGTGTATTGCTTTGCAGTGGAAAAGTTTACTACGATTTACTCGATAAACAACAAAAAGAAAGTCGCACAGATGTAGCCATCGTGAGAGTTGAGCAATTACATCCATTCCCGAAAACACAAGTTGTAACAGAATTAAGCAAATACAAAAAACCAGAAATTCTTTGGGTTCAAGAAGAACCTGAAAACATGGGTTATTGGTCGTTCGTACTACGTGAATTCCCAGAAATTGGAATAGGAAATGTAATAGCTCGTAAGTCAAGTGCTTCACCAGCAACAGGCTTCACGAAAGTACATGCAAAAGAGCAAGCCGATATCGTGGAAAGTGCGTATGCAGCAAAATAACATCAACGCAACTAAGTTAGTCTTAGAAAATGTTGTAATAAAATAAAGAATAAAAAAACAGCAGTAGAAAAATAGAATCATCATGGCAATAGAAATGAAAGTCCCTTCGGTGGGCGAATCAGTGAGCGAAGTAACCATCGCTTCATGGACAAAAAAAGACGGTGATTTAGTCAAAATGGATGAAATTATCTGTGAACTTGAGTCAGATAAAGCAACATTCGAACTACCCGCCGAAGCCGACGGAATTCTTAAAATAGTGGCTCCAGAAGGAACAACACTTCCGATTGGAGCATTGATATGCAAAATTGAAAGCCAAAATGGGCAGTCGGCAGTCGGCAGTCAGCCATCGGCTATTATTGAAGCTCCTGCAGTTGTGGAAGTTCCAAAAGCTGAAAGCCAAGCAGTTGCAGCTGTTTTAAGCAAAGTTATTGACGTAGTTGTACCAGCAGTTGGCGAATCAATTTCAGAAATAACGATTGCCGCTTGGAGTAAAAAAGAAGGAGATACCGTGAAAATGGACGAAGTTATCTGCGAACTCGAATCAGATAAAGCAACATTTGAATTACCTTCACCAGAAAACGGTGTATTGACAATCGTTGCACAAGCAGGTCAAGTTGTACCAATTGGTGGAATTGTAGCTAAAATTACATTTGGCGGTTCTCAGCCAGTAGCGGGGGGCGTTCCGCTTGGCAGCTCACAACCAGCACCAAGTGCAGTACCACCTAAGAATTTAGAGAGCTACGCCGCAGGTCATCCCTCACCTGTAGCAGCTAAAGTTTTGGCCGAAAAAGGTATTGACCCTGCAACGGTTCAAGGTACAGGCATTGGCGGACGTATTACAAAAGATGATGCTATAAAAGCTGAAAAACCAGCAACAATTCTTGCAGTAGCACCAACGCCACAAACAACAAAACCAAGCATCGAGCCTCAGACATCGAATAATGGCTTGCGTGTTTCTCGCCGTGAAAAAATGACTTCCTTGCGTAAGACAATTGCCAAGCGTTTGGTTGCAGTAAAACAAGAAACAGCAATGCTCACAACCTTCAACGAGGTTGACATGAAGCCAATCATGGAATTACGAGGAAAATATAAAGATAAATTTAAAGAAATTCATGGCGTAGGTTTAGGTTTTATGTCATTCTTCACGAAAGCCTGTGCGATTGCATTGAAGGAATTCCCCTTAGTTAATTCATACATTGACGGCGACGAAATCGTTTTCAATGACTATGCCGACATCGCAATTGCAGTTTCAGCTCCACGCGGTTTGGTTGTGCCAGTTATTCGTAATGCTGAAAAATTGAACTTTGCTCAAATTGAGTCAGAAGTTATTCGTTTGGCAGGAAAAGCAAGAGAAAATAAACTAACGATTGAAGAAATGACAGGCGGAACTTTCACTATTACCAATGGTGGCATTTTCGGCTCCATGCTTTCTACACCAATCATCAATGCACCACAATCAGCTATATTGGGTATGCACAATATCGTTGAGCGTGCAGTGGTAGTAAATGGTGAAATCGTCGTTCGTCCGATTATGTACGTTGCTCTTAGCTATGACCACCGCACTATCGACGGTAAAGATTCAGTTAGTTTTTTGGTTAGAGTAAAACAACTCTTGGAAGACCCCACAAGAATGTTATTGGGTGTTTAAAACTCTAATTATAAATCAATTATGGAAGCTTCTTTAACAATCGAAGAGATAAAACAAAAGTACCCAAATGAATGGGTACTTTTGGGGAATCCTGTGATTAATAATACAAAAGTATTGTCTGGGATTCCAATTTATCATGCCAAAGATAAGCGAGAAATTGCTTATCAAGGAATTAATTGGAGAGAGAACTTTAGTGGTGCAACTATCGTTTACACAGGCGAGTTTGCGAAAAACAGAAGGTTTTGGTTATGATGAAATTTAAGTTTTCAATCGACGAAGACCATAATGTAGTATTAGTTGATGCTAAATTAAATGGATTTTCAACTCGACTTTTACTTGATACAGATGCCTCGAATACTGTTATCGACTTAACTACACTACTTTCTACGGGCTTTCATTTCAAAGATAGTATTGATAAAATTAAGATTGAAACAGCAAAAGGAATTGTGGAAGCAGAGGTATTTGTTGTGAAACAATTAGAATCATTGGGAATTACTCAACAAAAGTATGCTGTAACCGCCTACGATTTCATCGGTAATGGAATTATAAGCGAATTTGATGGCGTTCTGGGTTTAGATTTTTTTGAAAATAAATAAGATTTGTATTGATTTTGAAAATAATGCGATTACAATTTTTTAATCAATACTATGACTAAGTGGGAATATAGAACGCTAACAGTGAGTAGAAATGAAATTAACAAATTCTTGGACCGACTGAATATACTCGGTGAGGAAGGTTGGGAATTAGTTTCATCTTTCACTATCAAAAACAAATCGGTAGGCTTTTTTGATAGCGGAGCAGAAACTTCTGGAATTGTATCAGTTTTTAAAAGACCGAAAGAATAAGTTTGGTAAAATATTATTCGTCTCATAAAAGAGATAACCGAAAATATGCAATACGACGTAGTAGTAATAGGCTCAGGACCTGGAGGATACGTGGCGGCGATTCGCTCGGCACAATTAGGCAAAAAAGTTGCCATCATCGAAAAATACAGTGTTCTGGGGGGAACGTGCTTGAACGTTGGATGTATTCCATCAAAGGCTCTCCTCGACTCTTCGGAGCATTTCTATAATGCAGCTCATCACTTTGCTGAACATGGTATCGAAATTTCAGCACCATTGGCAAATCTCGGTAAAATGATTGGCCGCAAAAATGGTGTTGTCGAGAAAATGAACGCAGGCATCAATTTTTTGATGAAGAAAAACAAGATTACTGTTCACAATGGTCTTGGCTCTTTTGTTGACAAAAATAACATCAAAATTACAAAAACTGATGGTTCGGAAGAGACAATCACGGCTCAACAGGTAATCATCGCAACTGGTTCGAAACCAACGATTTTGCCTTTTATGAATTATGATAAGATACGCATTATCACGAGTACAGAAGCTCTGAGTTTAACTGAAATCCCTAAACACTTAATTGTTATTGGTGCGGGTGTAATTGGTGCTGAATTAGGTTCAGTATATGCTCGTTTAGGTGCGAAAGTTTCATTTGTAGAATTTGCCGATTCGATGATTCCAACTATGGATAAAACGATGGGTAAAGAATTGCAAAAATCAATCAAAAAACTAGGAGCGGAATTTTTATTCAATACCAAAGTTACGAAAATCGAAAATTTGGGTGAAGAAGTAACCATAACTGGTGAAGGGGCAGATGGAAAGTTAATTGAAATCAAAGGTGATTATTGCTTGGTTTGTATCGGTCGCCGTGCGTGTGTTGATGGCTTAAATTTAGAAGCCGTTGGCATAACAACTGACCGAGGCAAAATTGAAGTTGACGAACATACATTAGAAACAAACGTAAAAGGAATTTATGCTATTGGCGACGTAGTTCGTGGAGCAATGCTCGCCCACAAAGCCGAAGAAGAAGGCGTTTTTGTAGCTGAAGTTATGGCTGGACAAAAACCACATATCAACTATAATCTAATTCCTGGAGTAGTTTATACTTGGCCAGAAGTTGCCTCAATTGGTGCAACCGAAGAAGATTTAAAAGCTAAAGGCGTAGTTTATAAATCTGGGAGTTTTCCATTCAAAGCCCTTGGCCGTGCAACTGCCAGTGGTGATACTGACGGCTTAGTTAAAATGTTGGCAGATGCCATTACCGACGAGATTTTAGGCGTACACATCATCGGTGCAAGAGCAGCCGATATGATTGCCGAGGCCGTTACAGCAATGGAATTTAGAGCCAGTGCCGAAGACATCGCTCGTATTTCGCATGCTCATCCGACATACATGGAAGCATTGAAAGAAGCCGCCTTAGCAGCAACTGCTAATCGTGCAATTCATTCGTAAAATACATTATTTAATTTCACACAGCCTTTCATTCATAATGAAAGGCTTATATATTTCATAATGATTCCATTTCCAGCCTCAATTTCTTAAATTTGCGTGTCTTTAAATATCAAAGTATGCAAAAACTCATCGAAAACTCGCCAATCAAATGGCATCATATACTTTTTTTTAGTCTTTTAGTAGCCATTATTCCGCACGGAGGTTTTTGGTTTGACCTCAATAACGACTGGCCACGTTGGTCGACTTATGCCTTAGAGCATGGTTTGAGCCAAATTTATAACTCCGACACTAACTATATGCCCATTTATTTGCACGGGCTTTTTTGGTTTGGCAAACTTCACGGTACAAAAGAACTTATTTACGCCAATAGCTATCAACTCAAATATTTCTTTTTATTGTTCGATTTCGCAGGAGCAATCGCTATTGCTTATGCCCTAAGAAAATATTATGCTCGCCAATTTGCCGAATATATGTTGCTTTTCAACATGGGATATTTGTATTGCACAACTATCTGGGGGCAACTCGATAGTGTACCAACTACAATCGTAATTTTAGCCATTATTTGCCTTTTCGAGCGAAAACTCCTTTGGTCAGCACTTTTTTGTACATTATCTATCTACGCCAAACTTCAAGCTATTGTTTTTTTGCCATTTTTTTCAATATTACTTATTTATCAGTTGAGTATAAAATTTGATAAAATATTGATTTTGAAGATGTTGGCAGTTTCTATAATTGCTCAACTCGTTTTACTCGGTCCTTTTATTTTGGGTGGAACTTTCGGAAATTTCTTGAAAGTCGTTCAAGAATCGGTTGGTTTCTTTCCTCGTGTATCTGTAAATGCTTTTAATATTTGGCATTTATTGCTCAAAAAAGACCCAAACACTATCAATGACACCTTAATTTTTGTAGGTCTTACTTATAAAAAATGGGGTTTCATTATGTTTTTTGGCTTATCAGCTATTACATTTTTACCCTTGATAATCAGCACTTTAAATAAAATTCTTTCTAAAAAAGCCTTAGATCAAGACTATTATGCTCTGCTTTGGCTAACTGCTGCGACTACGAGTATTGTATTCTTTTTTGTGAATACTCAAATGCACGAACGTTATTCATTTCCAGCCATACCCTTATATTTTGCGTACTCTTTACTCGCAAATCGCTATTCCATTTTCGCTTTGACCTCGGTTGCACACCTAATGAATGTCGATGGAACAAATAAATATATAGGACTAAACCCTTATAAACCAGAGTTTACTGCATTAATTTTTACCATAATTTTGTTTCTCTCATTAGTGCGGCTGTACAAAGGATTTAAGTTAAAAGTATTTTTAGCGTAGATTCTATTTAATCTAAAAACATAGTTTGTTTGATATTATTAAGTTAAAGATAAATGCGGGGTTCGAGATGGCTTGCCGCAGCGACGGTTCACAGCAGTGATAAAAGTTTGATTATCAACAAATTAATTAATATATTATGTCGCTTATTTTCGTTTTATTAATTAATTTAACCAATTAATAATATTTAACTAAAATATTTTTTTATACATACAATAATTTCAAAATAAATTGAAAATAAAATATTTTGCTTTTATTTGCTTCGTTTCATTTCTAGCTTGTACGCACAAAATGAACCCCGATAAATATAAAAAAAGTCAGATAATTTTTGGGAGTGGTGGCGGCTTCACGAATTTAGTAAACGAATACCATCTGCTCGAAAATGGCCGATTTTACCATAAACGAAGTATAGATACCACTTTTACTGAACTAAATAAACAAAATTTTGATTCAGTAAAGATAATTTTTGCCAAAACCAAAGGTTTATTTGATGAAATCAAAGAAATCCACGAACCTGGCAATAAATATTATTTTATAAAAATCAAACACGATTCTACTACGAAAGAACTTGTTTGGGGAGCTTCAAAAGAAAATTCGAAAGCGAAAGCAAAAGATTTGTAAAAAGAATTGATGAATTTAGTAAATTTGAAATAATTTAGTAAAACGATTTAGGACAAGTTTTCAACTTGTCAGTTTGCAGATGTACAAAAATATAATATCATGTCTTTTCATTTACTAAATTGATAATCACTCGTATAAATCAAACCTCATTAAACAACGCTTCAAAATAATATGAGACTGACCTTTATTCTCCTCTTTTTTGCCATAACAAGCACTTTCGCTCAGAAGGGATTCGACAAAAAGCATAAACCGCTGGCAAGTAAAAACGACCTCCCAACGGGTCATTTTATTGAAATTGATGGCCAAAAAAATACTAAAAATACTCGTCAATCAAGCCTACCAGCCATTTCAACAAAATTTGTGAGTAAACTTAAAGTAACACATGATAGTGAAACCGGTGAAGTTTTGATGATTGAAAACTTGTCAAAATCGCCTGCGGCCAATGCACGCAAAGGCTTACAAATGATGGCTATTGATTTTCTTAGCGATGTAAAAGCAGCTCTTAAAATCGAAGACCCCAACCAAGAACTCGAAATGATAAATATGGAGTCTGATGAAATCGGTATGACGCACATTCAGCTACAACAAAAATACAAGAATATACCTGTTTATGGCGGAGAAATTTGGCTGCACACGAAAGGGGAAAAAATTGATGTCTTGAATGGCCGTAATTTCCCAACTCCATATTTAGCTTCTATCTCTCCTACCCTTTCAGAAAATAAGGCTATTGCTTTTGCAATGGCCGATGTAAGCAAAAAATCAATCGTGCAGCAAGCAGGCGTTACTGGTAAATTGCTGGGTAAGATGCAAAACACTTCGGAGTTAATAATTTATCATAAAGATGGTAATTTTGCCGATGAGCGTTTGGCTTATAATCTCACTATTCGCCCTAATTTATTGGAACGTTGGTCGTATTTCGTCGATGCCAATACTGGAGAAGTTTTGAAGAAATTCAATAATACTTGTACGCTCGATGGGCCTTTGAAGGCAACAGCCAAAGATTTGAATGGTTTTTCTCGCACATTCAATGTACAGCAGATTAGCAGCACCAACTACATGATAGATACGCAACGTTTCATGTACAAAACAACCTCGAAACTCCCTGATGACCCTATTGGTGCAATTTGGACAATTGATGCTCTGAACTCGACATCAGATAATATGAAGTATGACCAAATAAAATCAAATAGCATCAATAACTGGAGTGATAAGGCTGTTTCGGCTCATTCTAATGCAGGTTTGTGCTATGAATATTATCGGGCAAAATTTGGTCGAAATTCGCTGGATGGTAAAGGCGGCAATATCATTTCGGTAATAAATATTGCCGATGATGATGGTAAAGGCATGGATAATGCCTACTGGAATGGCGAATTTATGGGGTATGGCAATGGTCGTGATGCCTTTAAGCCATTAGCAGGTGCACTAGATGTAGCTGGCCACGAAATGACACATGGTGTAGTTGAAGCAACGGCTCGTTTGGAGTACCAGAAACAATCGGGAGCATTAAATGAATCTTTTGCTGATATTTTTGGAGTGATGATTGACCGTGATGACTGGACATTGGGCGAAGATGTCATTAAAGTTGGTTCGTTTCCATCAGGATCATTACGTAGTTTATCAAACCCAAATCAAGGTGGGAAAAACGACCCTAGTTATCAACCAAAAACTATGTCTCAATATGCTAACCTGCCCAACACCGATGAAGGAGATAATGGTGGTGTTCATGTAAATAGTGGTATTCCGAACTATGCTTTTTATTTATTTGCTTCAAACGCCAATGTCGGAAAAGACAGAGCAGAGCAGATATATTACCGTGCTTTAAGTAAATATCTGACTCGTACTTCAAAATTTATTGATGCACGTTTGGCGGTAGTCAGAGCAGCCGCAGATTTATATCCGACTGATAATAATATACTTAATGCTGCTAGAGCCGCATTCGATGCCGTTGGTATAACAGACCCAAATGGTAGTTCAACAACCACTACTCCGCCGGCTCCAACTCAGACTCAGCAAAATATCCCGGCCAACAACGGCGGAGACTTTATTTTAGTTTTTGAACCTTCATCTGGCAAACTTTACACCGCAAAAGCAAACGCAGCAGTGAGCGAATACCGAGTAATTTCGTCTAGTGGATGCTTGTCTAAACCAAGTGTTACAGATGATGGTTTATTTGCATATTTTGTCGGAAAAGATAAGGTTATTCGTAAAATTAGTTTAACTGGAAGCTACACCGAAACAAAAATTTCATCGGATGCGGTTTGGGGAAATGTTGCGGTATCTAAAGATGGAAAACGTTTGGCAGCACTGACAGAAGCTGGTGATAAATTTATGTATATTTTTAATCTGGAAGACGGTAAAGGAACTCGCTATAAATTACCACTTTATAATCCGACGTATTCAACTGGTGTAAGCACTGGAGAGGTACAGTACGCTGATTCGTTTGAGTGGGATTACACTGGAGAAGACATTATTTATGATGCTTTTAATAGTGTAAAAAGTCTCTCTGGAACAATCGAATTTTGGGATGTCGGCTTCATAAAAGCGTGGGATATCACAAAAAATGCCATCGGAAGTGGTAAAATAGAAAAATTATTTACCGATCTCGAGGAAGGCGAGAGTATAGGAAATCCATCATTCTCAAAAAACTCTCAAGATGTAATTGCTTTTGATTATTTCACAGAAGATGAACCCGATACCTATTATCAAATTGCGATTGATTTGAGCAAAACAGGCGATGATGCTATTGATAGTATCAACGAAAATAATGATGTGGGTTATCCTGGTTATTCTCGACTTGATGATAAAATGCTCTACAATACGCTTAATGGAAAACAACAAGATGTAAACATTATTGGTATTGACAAAAACAAAATTTCGCCTTCTGGCACAGCCAAACAATTCTTGCCAGATGCTTCTTGGGCGGTTTGGTACGCTCAAGGAACACGAAGCACTACAACCACAAAAACCGACCAAACGATTAATTTTGGAACGATTGCAGATAAAAATATCGGTGAAAGTTTCACAGTTTCGGCCTCAACGAATTCAAATTTAGCTATTACATTTTCAGTAGGTTCGGGCGATATTTCAATAAGTGGAAATACGGTGAAAGTTGGAGCAAATGCAGGAAAAGCAAGTATAAAAGCAACCCAATCTGGAAATACACAATTTAATGCAGTCACCACTACCCAGACATTCTGTATCATTCCGGCTGCCCCACGAATTACTTTGAGTGGTGGAAACTATGTAATTACTGGCGGCAAAAACTTCCAATGGTATGTAGCTGGAAATCCAGTTGGTGGACAAACAACCGCAACAACTCTTAAACCTGACCTAAATGGAGTTTATACCGTAAAAGTCATTACGGATGATGGTTGTTTCAGTGCGGCATCGAATAGCATCGAAAATAAAATTGCAGTTTTGGCCAATGAACTGAACGAAAACATCAAAGTCGTGATATTTCCAAATCCAACGGCTGACGAACTTCGTATAGAATTACCAATGAGTGCAGTTTTCAAAGAAGCAAGTTTTTATTCAATAACTGGCAAAAAAACGATAAGTTTTGATAAACTTTTAAACAATAACTCATTGAATATCAGAGAATTACCAAAAGGTTTATATTCAGTAAAAATCGAAACTTCACAAGGAAGTATCGTACGAAAAGTAATAAGAGAATAAAAATTTTAGTAAATTAGGATTACGATAATTTTGTTTTGCCAAATAATAAAAAAAGAAGATATTTTAATGAATTTTGTAAGAAAGTCCAATTTGGACAATCCTACGGGCAAAATTTAACCATCATAAAATTATAAAAATATTAGCTTAAAACCCCGCCAACTATCTTGGTGGGGTTTCTTAATCATTAAGCGTTATACTGCTGAATAATAATGAAATAGATGGATTGTTTGCAAAAAAACAAGAGCACCTTGGTAAACTTGGATAAGATTATGGAACAAACAATCAAAAAAGAGGAGTTAATCGTTAATAACCTTCCTGAACCCGCTCAAAGAAATCATTTATCGTGGCCAAGCTATTTCAGATAAAGTTGCAATATTTGGTGGCAGTTGGAAACTTATTATTATCTTTTTCGGTGTTATTCTTACAGTTTGGATAATTATTAATGCTACACTTCCTGAAAAAGATAGATTTGACCCATATCCATTTATCTTGATGAATTTGATTTTATCAACCATTGACGCATTGCAAGCTCCGATAATAATGATGAGCCAAAACCGCCAAGAAGAAAAAGATAGAATTAGAAGCGAAAACGATTATTTGGTAAATTTGAAAGCTGAAATGGAAATCAGAGGTTTACACCAAAAAATTGATTTACTTTTAGAAGAACAAATCAAAACTTTATTCGATAACCAAGCCAAACAGTTTACTTTGCTTCAAGAAATCAACAAAAAATTAGAAAAACATTTAAAAAATAAATCATAAAACCTTTTTATACAATTCGTTAATACATTATGTCAACCTTAACATTACCTATAAGAGTACTCGTAGTTGGCTGCGGAAACATGGGAACATCGCACGCACAAGCCTATCAATTAATTGACGGTTTTGAAATTTGCGGTATTGTATCGACTGGAAAAAGCAAAGAAGTTCTCAACGAGAAATTGGGTGGCGGCTATACCTTATTTTCAGATTACGCATTTGCCCTTGCCGAAACCAAACCAGATGCTGTTTGTATCTCAACTTACCCCGATACCCACGAAGCATTTGCTATCATGGCTTTCGAAAATGGCTGTCACGTTTTTATCGAAAAACCATTGGCCGATACCGTTGCAGGTTCAGAACGAGTGGCTGCCGCTGCACAAAAATCTGGCAAAAAATTAGTTGTGGGTTATATCTTACGTCATCACCCGTCATGGGAGAAATTCGTGGAATTATCACACCAACTCGGTAAACCGCTCGTTATGCGTATGAACCTCAATCAGCAAAGCCATGGAATAATGTGGGATGTGCATCGCAATTTAATGAAAAGCCTTAGCCCTATTGTTGATTGTGGCGTGCATTATATTGATGTAATGTGCCAAATGACTCGCTCAAAACCACTACAAGTATCAGCAATAGGAGCCAGATTGACTAATGATATTGCCGAAAACAACTATAATTATGGACAATTACAGATACGTTTTGAAGATGGCTCGGTGGGCTGGTACGAAGCAGGTTGGGGGCCAATGATGAGCGAAACAGCATTTTTCATCAAAGACGTAATCGGGCCAAAAGGTTGTGTATCGATTGTGGCAAAAGAAGCTGGCGGAACAGGAAAATCAGATAATGTTGATGCTCATACAAAAACCGAATCACTGCGTTTTCATCATGCTGATATTGATGCAAACAATCAGTTCGTAAAACAAGATACGTGGTTTAATTTGAGCGATGAACCCAATCATCAAGAACTTTGTAACCGTGAACAACGCTATTTTTTGAAAGCCATAATAGAAAACATAGATCTAAGCGACCACGTACAAGATGCAGTAAATAGTCTAAAAGTTGCCTTCGCTTGCGACGAGTCCGTTCGCACAGGGCAAGTGGTTTTTCTATAAATTTTCAAAGATTACAAAAAGCAAAAAGTCTCGAAGGAATCTTCGAGACTTTTTGGTTGATGAGTAGTAAACATTTAAGATTCATTAAACTTATTTAAGAAAAGAAGTTATAATTCATCTAAAATTTGTTTGTATTCATCAAGCTTTCGCAGCATTCTTTTTGGCTTGAACCTCAGCTCTTGTTTCTTTAGACCATTTAGCTAAATCAGCCATTCCTGCTCTTACACGAGTACCAGCGGCATTGTTTCCTTTGTCATAAAACTTGTCGAAATCTCCTGCTAAAGAAGCCACAAGGTCAGTTAATTCTTTGTACTTATTCATAATAGAAATAAAAGGTTTTTTGGTTAATAATTAGATATTTGTGAGTTATTGAATTGTAATGCGATTGCAAGATATATATAATAATATAAAAAATTATAAATTTTTCATAAAATAATACTATTGTAAACAATCTTTTTTACTTAAAAACAAAAAAAGTCTGGTCGAGATCAGACTTTTTTTAATGTCAATAAATTTTTAAACAAGCTTTTTTTATGCCAACACCAACGAAGAATATTGGCCAGCTTGCAATTTGGTTTGTACTTTCTCAAAACAATCCATTGTATATTCTACGTCTTCGAGGGTATGAGAAGCCGTAGGAATAATACGAAGCATAATAACTCCTTTAGGAACGACGGGGTAAATAATTACAGAACAAAAAATACCCATGTTTTCACGCATATCACGAATCAAATTCGTAACCGTTGGCAAATCATAATTTCCTTGTAAAAACACCGGTGTTACTGGCGAAGTTGTATCTCCAATATCAAATCCACGCTTCCGGAAACCTTCTTGTAAAGCACGCACGATTGTCCAAAGATTTTCTTTAAATTCTGGATGATTCTTCATCAATTCCAAACGCTTCATTCCACCCACAACAAACGGCATCGGCAAGGCCTTTGCGTAAGTTTGAGAACGCATATTATATTTTAAGAACATCACAACTGCTGGGTCTGCTGCAATAAATGCACCGATAGCCGCCATTGATTTGGCAAATGTACAGAAGTGTAAATCAACTTGGTCTTGCACACCGAAATGTTCAGGCACACCTGCACCAGTTTCTCCCATTGTACCAAAACCATGAGCATCATCAACTAATAAACGGAAGTTATATTTTTTCTTAAATTCAACTATTTTATCTAAACTACCAACTTTTCCTGACATTCCGAAAACTCCTTCGGTAATAACCAAGATTCCTCCACCTTGCTCGTCAGCCAATTTGGTTGCTCTTACGAGATTTTTCTCCAAACTTTCCATATCATTGTGAGCAAATTGGTAGTAGGTTCCACCTTTTGCTTTGTGCAAGCGAATTCCATCAATCAAACAAGCATGGCTTTCAGCATCAAACACGATAACATCTTTTCTATCAACTATACATTCGACAACCGACATTATACCTTGGTAGCCATAATTCAAAAGGAACGAATCTTTTTTACCAACGTATTCGGCCAATTGTTTTTCAAATTGCTCATGCATTTCGGTATTTCCCGTCATCATTCTTGCTCCCATTGGGTAAGCCAAGCCGTATTCAGCGGCCGCCTCAGCATCTGCCTGACGCACTTCTGGATGATTTGCTAAACCTAAATAGTTATTTAGCGACCAGTTTAACATTCTTTTGCCCATAAACTCCATGAACGGACCAAGTTCGCCTGAAAGTCTTGGAAAAGAATAATAATGATGAGAATTAAGCAATTTCGCCTGCGACCCAATTGGACCTAAATTGTTGAGAGCTTTATCAAAAATATCTTGTGCCATTTTACATTTATCAATTAACAGTTATCAATTTTTCAGTAAACTTTAACAAACTTCTCACTAAAATACTATGCAAAATTAACGCTTTTTTGGTAGGAAAACAAACGGCAGTTTCTTTGAAAAATCCTATCTTTACGAAATGTGCAATATTTTTATGAGATATTTAAAATATTCAATTTGATTTTAGTGTTAATTAGTGGTAAAATAGTGAAATATAGCAACTCAAAGTAATTCAGTAAACAGTAAGAAATTCTTATTGGCTTCAAAAATAAGTAATTCGATGCTCATTCAATGGCATAATTTTAAAATGCTGAAAACTATGGAACTGAGGACTACCTACAGTTGACTAAAATTAAAGAAAAATAAAAAATAAATCAATCAAAAGAACGTGATAAAGTCGATTCGTAAAATACTAATTGCCAATAGAGGCGAAATTGCGGTTCGTGTGATGCGAACTGCTCGCGAAATGGGTATAAAAACGGTAGCCGTTTTTTCGGAAGCTGATCGAAACTTTCCTCACGTAAAATATGCCGACGAAGCTGTTTGTATCGGGCCCGCCGCATCGAAAGACTCATATTTGAGAGGCGATAAGATTATAGAAGTAGCTAAAAGTTTAGGAGTTGATGCGATTCACCCTGGCTATGGCTTTTTATCAGAAAATGCCGACTTTTCAAAAAAAGTACAAGAAGCAGGCTTGATTTTCATTGGGCCATCGCCTGAGTCAATTGAGGTAATGGGCGATAAGCTATCATCTAAACATACAGTTGCTAAGTACAATATCCCGATGGTTCCTGGTACGCCAGATGCTATTACTGACCGTGCGGCAGCCAAGCAAAAATCAGCCGAAATTGGCTATCCAGTTTTGATAAAAGCAAGTGCAGGTGGCGGCGGAAAAGGTATGAGAGTAGTAGAAAACGAAGCCGAATTTGATGAACAAATGGATCGAGCCGTTGGCGAAGCGATTTCATCATTTGGCAATGGAGCATGTTTCATCGAAAAATACATTACAAAGCCAAAGCACGTTGAGATTCAAGTAATGGGCGATAAATACGGCAACGTAGTGCATCTTTTTGAGCGTGAATGTTCAATTCAGCGGCGTCACCAAAAAGTGGTTGAAGAAGCACCATCGGCAGTACTTACGCCCGAAATCAGGGAAGCAATGGGAAATTGTGCCGTTTTGGTGGCCAAAGCCTGTAATTATTATGGTGCAGGAACTGTGGAGTTTATTGTGGATGAAGATTTGAATTTTTATTTCTTAGAAATGAATACTCGCTTGCAGGTTGAACACCCAGTAACCGAAATGATTACGGGAATTGACCTAGTAAAAGAGATGATATACGTGGCCGAAGGACGTGAATTGAGTTTCAAACAAACAGATTTGAAGATAAATGGACACGCCATCGAGGTAAGGGTTTGTGCCGAAGACCCAGCCAATAATTTCTTGCCCGATGTGGGAGTTTTGCGAAGTTATGTACGTCCGCAAGGCAATGGCGTGCGAGTCGATGATGGCATAGAAGAAGGCATGGAAATTTCGATTCATTACGATCCGCTGATTGCGAAACTAATTACCTACGGAAAAGACCGCACCGAAGCTATTGAAAAAATGATTCGTACGATTGATGAATTTAAGATTACGGGTTTAGCCACTACCCTACCATTCTGTAAATTTGCTCTTCAACATGAGGCTTTCATCAGCGGGAAATTTGATACTCGTTTTGTAGGTTTATACTTTACTCCAGAGGTTTTGCAGCCAGAAATTCCGACCTTGGAATTTGAAATTGCCGCAGTTTTAGCAACCGAAATATTTAAACGTAAGCAAAATATTAGTTTGGCACAAAACACGCCAGCTACGACGCAAACTAGTCAATGGCGTAGAAATCGGCTTACTTTGAGAGGATAAAGAAAAAGGTCTGAAACTAAAATTTCAGACCTTTTTCTTTATTTTAAAAATAATTCAAACCCTACTTCACATAAACTAGAAGTATTTCAGAAATGATATAATCAAATTTAGAAAATGACTATATTTGTTAAAAAAACAATAGTTATGGTAGAATCTCTAGAAAAGAAGCGTTACACAGTCGAAGAATATTTTGCCTTAGAAGAAACGAGCGAAATTCGCCATGAGTATTTTGATGGTGAAATTTTTGCAATGGCTGGTACTACGCTCAATCATAATAGAATAGCACAAAATGTTGGGTTCTCATTAAGAAAATCGAAGAAAAGTCATTGTGATGTTTTTATAGAAAATGTCAAATTGGAAGCTATCAAGGATTTTTATTATCCTTACCCAGATGTAATGCTGACTTGTAATCCAGTCGATTTGAGGCAGAAAAACAAAATCGTACATCCAAGTTTAATTGTTGAAGTTTTATCAACCTCGACCGAAAAGTACGACAAAACGACTAAACTAAAAAAATATAAAGCAATAGCCTCGGTGCAATATTATATGTTGGTTTCTCAGTACGAAATGAGCGTTGAATTATATAGTAGAGTCAGCGATGCCCTTTGGACTTATGAAGAATTTACTGAGCAGAATGCTACAATTAATCTTGAAAAATTAGAAATAATTCTCTCGTTATCAGATATTTACGAGAATATTGTCTTTGAAAGTGAGGAAATTTTAGAGTAGAAATTCTTTTCAAGATGCTCAATTACCAATATTACTTCTCATTCGTAAAAAGCCAACCAAACAACCTAGCCTCCACTAATCAAAAACTCATTGACAAATTCAATTTTCTTACTGAAATTTGTCTCATTAGTCAGTTCTCGTACTCTGCGTTGGCCTTGTACGTAAGACTAGACGTTTTACATATAGATTTTGTATGGCAATGAAAACTCAAAACAATACGCTCGTCTTTTTTGCAATTCTGATTGCAATATCAATTTAGTTTTTGCAGCATATTCGCTAGCCAATCTTCCGGCTACAATTCCGATTCACTTTGGCATTGATGGAAAACCCAACGGCTGGGGTGATAAATACACCATTTTCCTTATTCCGCTCATAAATTTGGCTTTGGTTGGCTTTATGGCAAGCGTTCGTAAGCATCCATTTAGCTACTTAAATTTGCCAATCAAGTTGAGCAACAATAATCTGGAAGAAAGAGTAAAACTCGGCAGACAATTATTAGATTTGATTTGTGTCGCCATAAGTACTCTATTCTTTTTTGTTGAACTACACATCATAAAATCAAGTCAAAACCCGCTATCAAGTAATGGAATATTTTTTGTAATTATTAGCATTGTGGCAATAATTCTTGGTTTATCGGCTTTTTATACCAAAAAGATTTTTAAACTGGCATAAAATAAAAATTCCCGTAAGTAGCGACTTTCGGGAATTTTTATTTTGTATTTCTTATTTATTTTCCAGTATTACCAGTCATTTTTTGCATTTGCTGACGCTCGTAGAAATTAATAAAATCTTCTAATTTATCGACGGGTATTCGTCGAGCTATGATCTTTTTGTTATTATCCAAAATATAATTGGTTGGTGTAGAATATACATCAAAACTTTTTCTGAAATAATATCTATTTTTAGAATCCCAGAGATTTAACAAAGGCTGCGTTTTATAGCCAAACACAAAGTTGTTCATCTTTTTGGTGTCATAAGCCACACTTACATTATAGATGGTTACATTGTCTTTATTTTTGTTGTGAAACTCCAATAATTTTGGGGCAGATTCTTTACAATGTCCACAATCTGGGTCATAAAAATGTACAATTGTATATTTGGTTTTGCTTTGTATTGGGTTATATTCCCTGCCCAAAGAGTCGGCGACAATTAATGTAGGAAAGACTAATCCAGTCTGCAAAGGCTTCAAAATATCAACTCTTTCTTTAAATTTTGCACGTTGCGTCGAATCCAACCAATCGGCATCTTTCAAATAATAATTTTCAGCTAAGTGAATAAATACACCATCAAGGCCAACGATTTCGTTGTTTTCGTATTTATTCGTCACCCACCATAAAGCCCAACGATAAACTTCTTGATTTTTTTTGGCAAGTTTCAAAATTTTATCCGCATCATGATTCACAGAGTCAGTTGTTTGATAAACTAAATCTTTGAAATATCGCTCGATACGGCTATGAATAAATGGCGAACGCAATAAACGATCATCCGCAAAATCAAGATTATCAAAATAATGTCCTTTGTAATAATTGAATAAATACGTTGAATCGGGGCGGCCATTTGCTTTTTTAGGTAATATAGCAGGCAATTCGGGATCAATATTAGCCTTGATTACTTTAGCCGCAAACGAGCCTTCGTTTTCTTTTATCGTATTCTTTATATAAGTGTCTACTTCTTTCTGCGTAAGTTCAAGCTTCTTTCGGTTCATTTCCTGAGAAGAAGGGTCATTTTTCATTTTTGCCAATGCACTCATTGCTTCGGCTTCTCTATTTTTATTTTGCAAAAACTTACGGTATCCAAACAAAACTTCGTTTTCTTTTGAACCTTTAAATTTTACCGAACTCACAAAATCAGTCGTATCACCTTCGATTTCCATGAACTGTTCTCTACCATTTATAGCAAAATCATAGTATTTCGATGGGGAAAGTACAATCAGATAAATACCTCCCTTAAGTGGATCTTTCCCTTTAAAATTTAATTCGCCATTCTCAACTTTGGCCGAATCGACCTTAATATATTGATTATAACCAAAAAAATGAGCTAGGTGACAGGTTTTTCCTTCCACAACTCCTTTCATTCGTACCTTGATTGAATGACCATCTTGGGCAAAGGTTTCGGCAGAAAAAATGATTGAGGCAATCAATAATAGACTTTTAAAATAGCGGTATGCCGCACGGCTAATTCTCATATCTGTACAGGTTTTATTAATTTTATTTCATTTCACAAAGATAAATACTTAATTGCATGTAATTTGTTAAAGGCTTGTTAAATTAGATGCGGTTTGTATCTAAGAAAACAGCAAAGTTTGAGATTTTTATTTTAATAAAACGAATTATTATGTTTTATATTGCTTCTAAATTTCTAACATTTTTCATTATGCCGCTTGGCATTCTGTGTTTTTTGTTGATCTGTGCTATCAATACAAAAAATCGATATAAATCAAAGAAATTGGTCATTGCTGCATTTATTTTTCTGTATGTTTTCTCAAATCCATTACTTATCAACGAATTATTGCTTTGTTGGGAAATTCCGCCAAGCTCAATTTCAGCCGTAAAAACGCACGACGTGGGCATAATTTTGACGGGTGGCACAACCAACGATGATAAACTTCCGCAAGAAAATATATTTCTCGGAAAATCAGCTGACCGCATCGGACAGACATTAGAGTTATATAAACGAGGGAAAATCAAGAAGGTTTTGATAAGTGGTGGCGAAATAAGTGTGCTGGGAAAAACGCCAAAAAAAGAAGTAGAAGAAATTGCCAAATACTTGATAATCAGTGGAGTACCGAGAGAATCTATTTTTATGGAAACTCACGCCCAAAATACAAAAGAAAATGCCCTCAACTGTTCAAAAATTCTTAAAAAACATTTCAAAAACCAATCGTATTTACTAATTACATCGGGTTTCCATCTACGAAGAGCAACTGCGTGTTTTGAGAAAGTAAATATAAAAATAGATTATTTTGGTGCGAATTATCTTTCGCATGAGCGAGTTTATTATTGGTACAGTATTTTACCTAAAGAAGAATATTTGGCTTACAGTCAATTGATTTTCAGAGAAATAATCGGATACTGTACTTATAAAGCGATGGGGTGGATTTGAAAAAACTACGATTTACGAGGTAAGTATTACGCTTTGCTCTCAATCGTAATTCGTCAGTCGTAAATCGTAATTTGAGATTACATACTCAAAATATGCACCATTCTCAACAAATCGTCGTGAATGGGTTTTGGTTTCTTGATAGTGTCAATGAATGGGGTGTAAACCAATTCGTTGTTTACAATTCCTGCCATTACGTTTTTATAGCCTTTGATAAGACCTTCCACTGCTCCTAAACCTAGGCGACTCGCCAAAATACGGTCGTAAGCAGTTGGTGCACCTCCACGCTGTATGTGTCCGAGCGTTGTTACACGAATGTCAAGCTTATCGGCTACTTGATTCTTGATTTTTTCGGCAATATCAACGGCGTGTCCTTCTTCGTCACCTTCAGCAACCACTACGATTGATGAAGATTTAGAGCGTGACCAACCATCTTTCAAAGTACTTATTACTTTTTTGAGCGGAGTATGTGTTTCTGGTACCATCACAATTTCAGCTCCACCACCAATACCAGATTGGATAGCAATATATCCAGAGTCACGACCCATTACTTCGATAAAAAACACACGATCGTGAGAGTCAGCAGTATCTCTTATTTTGTCTATTGCTTCGAGTGAAGTATTTACTGCAGTGTCAAAACCAATCGTATAATCAGTTCCATAAAGGTCATTATCAATGGTTCCTGGGCAACCTACCGTTGGAATTTCATATTCATTATAAAAAACTTCTGCACCTGTAAATGTTCCGTTTCCTCCAATAGCGACCAAGCCTTCAATACCTGCATTCATTAGGTTTTCGTAAGCTCTTTTGCGTCCCTCGGGTGTCATAAATTCTTTACTTCTCGCCGATTTAAGCATTGTACCTCCACGCTGAACTATATTACTTACTGATTGTGAATACAGCGGAAAAATATCGCCCGTTATCATCCCATTATATCCTCTTCTTATGCCGTACACTTCTAAACCGTGATATATCGCTCCTCTAACTGCGGCTCTAATGCAGGCATTCATACCCGGTGCATCACCTCCTGAAGTAAAAACTGCTATTCGTTTCATCTTAATATTCTCTTAAATTTTCTTTGTATTTTGCTTCCAATTACCCTCAACCTAATCCTTCTGCACTCGTCACAAAAGTAATTAGTTTTCTTTACTTCTCCCAAAATTTCATTATTTATCATTTGTAATATTGTTCGGTGAAAAGGGTCTTTACCAAAATTAAATTCTTTTTTATGATTATTTATAGAATTTATTGCACATTATTTTTAAATATGTGAAGAATATACCATTCCTGTATTTAACTGACTGCAAACTCAATAATATATATAGAAAATCAAAAAACAACTAATATTATTAGTCAACAAACGAGACTAAAAATCAGTAAATGCCGCTAAAAATTAAGCAATTTTTAAACTTCATATATTTGCTTTTTCAAAATCAAATAACTTTAGTAATGTAGCTAAAGGTACTCAAACTATCCCAACATTCAACTCCCTTTAATCTTTAATTTAACTATCTCTCCTTAAACTCCAACTACAATACACTGATTATCAATTCTTTATAGAATATTTATTTTGTTTATTTTTTGGCATACTATTTGAATGATAATAATCAATGGTGGCCTTTTTTAGTCACTTAACCCGAAAGTAAGTTCAAAACTTACGAATAATAATATAAGAAATGTCAGGAATAATTTTAACTTTCGAAAGACTCCGTCTGAAAGTCGGAGCATTCATGCTGCTGATGCTGAGTGTTTTATCCTCACTCGCACAGAGCGAAAATGTTGGTATCGGCACAGTAAAACCCGATAATTCAGCAATATTAGAGCTCAATTCTACATCAAAAGGCTTTCTCATCCCTAGAATGACCTTAGCTCAAAGAGCAGGTATTAAAAGTCCAGCAACGGGTTTGCTGGTTTACCAGATTGATTTTTTCACAGGTTTCTATTTCTTTGATGGAGAAGTTTGGAAAGGTTTTTATGCCCGTGGTAATGATGGAGCCTCATTTAATTCAAACCCTGTTACCCCAGTTCCTTCAATTAATAGTGTTGGTTGGAGTATTGGAGGAAATTCAGGTTTAAATGCTGAAGTAAATTTTCTTGGTACAAAAGATACTACTTCTTTAGTATTTAAAGTAAATAATTATCGTTCAGGTTTAATTGATTTCCGTTCTGGTAATACTTATTTCGGATATAGAGCTGGCTATCGTAGTCAGGGTTATAACTCTATCGCCATCGGTGCTTATGCTTTGAATGATGCTAATATAGGCCTAAATAATATTGCTATAGGTTATCAGTCATTACTTCGGAGCCAAACTGGTAGTGATAATGTAGCTGTCGGAGCAAATTCCTTATATACCAATATATCGGGTTCACAGAATGTAGGTATTGGTACACAGGCAGGCCTACGTTCGGTGGGCGATGGTAATATATTTATCGGTTACAAGGCTGGTATGAATGAGATTGGAGATAATAAATTATATATCGACAATAATTTTCAAAAGGTAGCACTTATTTATGGCGATTTCGAGAAATCACTTGTAGGTATTAATACCCAAAGTCCTGGAAGTGCTTTATCAGTTGATAGTAAAATAGTAAATATGAGTGGTTTAGAATTCAAGCAATTGAATAGTGATTCTCCTGCCGAAAAACCTAGTCTTAAAGTTTTATCTGTTGATAAACAGGGACGTGTGGTTTTAGTACGTGACTCAGTTGGAGCCTCATCGTCGATACCTGTTTCAGTACCTAGCTATTGGACTTTAAAAGGTAGTTCGATTGAAAACAGCAATGCTGGTGATGTAATTTTGAGCAATATCAGATTCAAAAACCTCAGTACGACTTCGCCAACCATTAAATCAAACGGTAAAATCTTAACAGTAGATGAAAATGGATTAATTGTATTAGCTCGTGACTCAATTGGAGTTTCATCTTCGATACCTGTTTCAGTACCTAGCTATTGGTCTTTAAAAGGTAGTTCGATTGAAAACAGCAATGCTGGTGATGTAATTTTGAGCAATATCAGATTCAAAAACCTCAGTACGACTTCGCCAACCATTAAATCAAACGGCAAAATCTTAACAGTAGATGAAAATGGATTAATTGTATTAGCTCGTGACTCAATTGGCACTTCAGCTAATTCATATTGGGGACTAAATGGCAGCACGCTATCAAATACAAATGCAGGCAAAGTAATATTAAATGGCCTAATACAATTAGGAAACATTAAAGCTTCAAACACAGCATTTCGTCCTAATGGGAAAGTTCTTTCTGTTGATGACAGTGGTAACGTTATCTTAGTTAGAGACTCTGTGGCCACTGCCAGCACAATACCTTTAAGTGCTTCACCTTGGAACAACAATGGTGAAAATATCGGTAATAGCAATAATGGTGCGGTTTATATCAATAATAGTTTGATTTTATCGAAACTAAACAGTGAAATTACAGTTACAAAATCAGCTCAAAAATTCCTGACAGTTGATAATTCAGGCAAGGTGATTTTGGCCAATGTAACTGCACCAACAAGCACCACTGCAACCACAGCATCTGATTGGACTTTAGACGGGGCAAATATTTTCAACAAAAATACTGGTGGCGTTTATATCAATAATAGTTTGATTTTATCAAAACTAAGCAGTGATAGTACAGTTATAGCATCAGCTCAAAAATTTCTTACGGTTGATAAGACAGGTAATGTAATTTTGGCTAATATCCCTGTGCCATCAAATACCACTACAACTCCAACGTCTGATTGGGCTTTAGACGGGGGAAATATTTCCAACAAAAATACTGGTGGCGTTTATATCAATAATGGACTTTGGGCAAAGAATGGTTTCCGCTTACAATCTGGTACTTTAGAGCTTAATAGTGCCGTAGAAAACAATAGTGGATTACAATTTGCTCAGTTGAAAGCTTCAAATCCAGCATCTAGACCTTCAGGAAAAGTACTTTCGGTAGATGATAACGGAAATGTAATATTGGTAAGAGATTCTGTGGGCGTAGCTACAAGTACTACATCTGTAGCTTCATCTCAGTGGACAACTTCAGGTACGACAATTGTCAATAGCAATACAGGTCGAGTTATAATCAACAATGGTCTTACTTTACCTTTCACAAGCGAAGCAATAACACCAATTTCAACACAAAAATTCTTGACTGTTGATAATGCAGGAAATGTAATTTTAGGAAATTTACCGAATAGTACACCTTCATCTTGGACAATTAGTGGTAATGACATCGTTAATTCAAACCTTGGTAAAGCCAATATCAGTAATGGTTTATCAGTAAAAAGTGGCATTAATATCGAATCGGGAAATTTAGTAACCAATGGTTCATTAACAAACCGAAGTGGTTTAGTATTAAACCAATTAAAACTATCATTTCCTGCTTCAAAACCATCAGGAAAAGTACTTTCGGTAGATGATAACGGAAACGTAATCTTGGTAAGAGACTCGATAGGTGTAGCAGGTACTGTTGTAAATACTCCATCATATTGGACTGTTTCAGCCGATAACCTAAGCAATGCAAACACTGGTAGTGTATCAATCAATACTCTGACTTTACCTAATCTTAGCAGCAATAATACCCCAACTGTAACCACCCAAAAGGTACTCTCAGTTGATGCAAACGGTAATGTCATTTTAGTAAATACGCCAAATACAATAGCAACTCCAACAGTTGAACTTTGGAAGACGGATACTGGTGGGGCTATTTTAAACAATAATACTCAAGGTGTGGTAATTACGACCAATACTGATGGCAAAAGCGGTTTACAGTTTACAAAACTTAAAGCGTCGTCGGCAGCGGGTGATAGATACGGAAAAGTTCTTTCAGTTGATGATAGTGGCAACGTAATTTTAGTCAACGATGGAGTAACAACTGCTGGAAGTAATACTGGAGCAGGTTGGGCAATCACTGATGGCCGTTTGCAAAATTCAAACAATGGAAAAGTAGTAATTGGAACGGGTATCAACTCATTCCCTGGAGACTTTCAATTATACGTTAAAGGCGGAATCTTAACCGAAAGAGTAAGAGTAGCAGTAGCTAATTCTGACCGTTGGGCTGATTATGTTTTCGAGAATGGGTACAAGTTAATGCCATTAAGAGATGTTGAAAAGCACATTGATTACTATCATCATTTGCCAAACGTTCCATCGGCAGAACAAATGGTAAAAAGCGGCATGGATATAATGGAAACAAGTGCTAAATTATTAGAGAAAATCGAAGAGCTAACGCTTTATATGATCAAGGCGAATAAGCAAATTGAGCTTCTTGAAGCCAAAGTAAATAAACTTAAAAAAGTACAAGAATAATAATTTTATCTTTTATAACAATAAAAAAATTTAAAATCAAAGTGCCTTTTAATAATTTAAATGAAATTTATATTTTTGGAACGATATTGTCCTGTTAACTACATAAAATAATTTTTTTGTAAGCATTTGAGTAGCAGTTTTTTTAATTTTCTAAATTTATCCGCTTAAACTCTTTTAATATACAAAATAATATATAACACTATAATTTTAAAAGTAAGTATAAAAATAATACCACAATATAGTACGATTTGTAAAACATTTATTTTTATGGGTTAGGGTTTATTTAAACGCCACAGCACAAGATTGCGGTGGCGTTTTTGTTTTATTTTAAAACTCCTCTATCTTTACCAATAGTTCTACAATATTTTATACACCAATGCGAAAATCGAAACCTATATCTCATTCACGCACCACAATTACCGAATTAATGATTCCGTCTTATGCTAATTTTGGTGGCAAGATTCACGGAGGAATCCTTCTTTCACTAATGGATAAGGTAGCGTATGCTTGTGCCTCGAAACACGCTGGTGCGTATGTCGTAACGGTGTCGGTTGATGGTGTAAATTTCTTACAACCAATTGAGGTTGGAGAATTACTTTCACTTCATGCCTCTGTCAATTATGTTGGCCGAAGCTCAATGTTGATTGGTATCAGAGTTGTATCAGAAAATGTGAAAACTGGCGAACAAAAGCATACTAATACCTCGTATTTTACGATGGTCGCCAAAGACGACAACGGCAAACCAACCGAAGTGCCAATGCTCGAACTCGAAGACCGCAACGACGTCAGACGCTGCCTTGAAGCAATCAAGCGTAAACAATTAAAAGAAGCATACAAAGACGACTTCGACAATGAAAAATCAAATATGCACCTCGAAGACAACCAACATTTACTTATTAATGAACGAATTATCGTCAAATGATTTGGCTATTGGGAGAATATCCTATTCGCCTGAAAAGTGAACAAAAGATGAGTTAAGTTATAAAGAAATAAATTCATTATTCTAAGATTTTTCTATACTGAGCAACAAATTAAAAACTTGTTTTACTGCTAAAAAACATGACAAAATTCGCAACTATTTTCTTTGCACTTTTTCTATTAAACTTCAGTCTTTTTGCTCAGAATCCTGACATTGATATTCTTAAAAAAATTAATCAAGACCGCAACCAAAACCTTGATAAATTATTCAATGGTATTAGCAAATCGGTTTATCCATTAGGTGTTGCCTTGCCAATAAGCTTATTGGGTATGGGCATTATCAAGAAAGACAAAAACCTCCAACGACAAGGACTTACTTCATTGGCATCGCTTGCGAATTCGATGGGAACGACATATTCACTCAAAAAAATAATCAATCGCGATCGCCCGTATATAACCTACCCGAATATTCAACCATATTACATAGAAAATGACCGTGCTTTTCCATCTGGACACACTACTGCCGCATTCTCAACGGCAACTTCATTGAGTCTGACTTTCAAAAAGTGGTATGTTGTCGTGCCTGCTTACACGTGGGCGGGAGCAGTTGCTTACTCACGCTTGCACTTAGGAGTGCATTATCCGAGCGATGTATTGGCTGGAGCGGCTATTGGAGCTGGTTCGGCTTGGCTGTGCTATAAAGTCAATCGTTGGTTACAAATGGAAAAATAAACCTTTCGAGCGGTTGATGGTTATACTCAAAAGGCACAGAGTTGCAAAGGATCAAAGGCGACCGTTGCTCGACACAAAATGCTGATAATGAGACAATTAATTGTCTGAATTTTCGCAAACCAGTTATGGTTAAGTATAAATAAGAAAGTCCTTGGACGGCAGTATATGCCTAATAATAAAACAAAGCACTGTCTATCAGTAGATTATAAAACAATTGAACAAAATATTGTACTAAATTGAAAAAGTCTTGCATCATTATCGGAGCGGGTTTATCTGGTTTGACAGCCGCCCATGAATTAATAAAAAATAATTGGGAAGTAACGATTCTCGATAAAGGAAGAGGTATAGGCGGACGCATGGCAACTCGCAGAACAGGCGAAGCTCGTTTCGACCATGGAGCTCAATATTTTTCTACAAAAACTGCTGATTTTCAAGCATTTACCCAAAAAATTATTCAAAAAAACATCGCGAAAGAATGGAATTTGCAAGAAGGAGATAAAACCTTTTCCCATGCAAGAGTTATCGGTATCGATGGAATGAATACGATTCCGAAGTTTTTGGCGGAAGGGCTAAACATTAAAACTAACGAAAAAGTAATCAGTATTTCAGAAACCGAAAACGGTTGTAAAGTAACAACCGAAGCAGGCAATTTCTACGAATCTGATGTTTTGATTTGCACCACTCCTGCCCCACAAGCCATTGAATTATTACAGAAAAGCAATTTAGCACTTGCAGATATTGAAGCCTTAAAAAGTATTCATTATCAGCCTTGTATAACCGTCATGGCAAGTTTGAAAACCCAAACAAATATACCAAGTCCTGGCGGAATCAGCCTCCAAAAAGGCGATATTTCTTGGATTGCCGATAATTTTCAAAAAGGAATTTCTTCGATTTTCTCGGCAACTATACATGCTAATCCAGTTTTTAGTTTGGCACATTTTGATGATGATTTGACCCAAATTGGCAATCAATTACTTTCCGAAATAACAGATTTGATTCCTGCAGATTCGATAGAAAGCTTTCAAGTGCATCGTTGGCGATATAGTTTGGCCTCCAAACGTTACGCCGATAATTTTTTGGCATCGAATACTACCAAATTCCCTCTGATTTTTGCTGGAGATGGCTTTGGGATTGGTAGTATCGAAGGAGCATTTATCTCGGGAAAAAGTGCAGCCCAAAGTCTATACATAAACTAAAAAGTCATAAGACAGCTACAAAATGTAATAAACTATTTAGTAAAAGACCAAAAGCTTGAATTGAAATATGAACCCAATAAAGGAGCTTGGACATATAATATTCAAATTCCCAACACAAAACATATTATCGGGAAATGGGGTTCGCTAAAAGTTTCGGGCTTTATTGACGACTACAAGATTGAAAGTATCAACTTATTTACGATTTCAGGACAGGACAAATTGATTTCAGTAAATCAAAAGATAAGAAAAGAAATTAAGAAAAGTGGCGGCGACACCGTGAACGTGACGCTCTATTTACTGACATCAAAAGAACAAATCACCGAAAAAGAAATCATAGAAACTTTCAAAGATGCAGAAGTTTTAAAAGCCTTCGAAAATCTTTCAGAAGATAAAAAAAACAACATAATCGAACAAATTATTTCCATAAAATCAGAGGAAAATCAATTGAAGACAATCTTGACATTCATTGACCAACTGAGCAAACACCTTATTTAAAACCCCTTATAACCATCTGATTATCAGCAAATATTTTTATTTCTCGCAAATATTTTATTAAGAATTCTTTTCAGTATATTTGAATAAATTCTGTAAATACTTGAGCCATGTCTAATAGATTTCTTCCTCTGTTATTGCTCTTGTTTGCTGGGCAAAGTTTTGCCAATGCCATTTTAATTCCGATGGATGATAGCCAAACTAATCATCTAAAGGCTTATGGAATAGCTTATACAAGCCTAAAAAATAATACTGAAATCGACTGGCTACTCAATTATCGAGGTGGGAGTTTTTTGATAAATTATACATCAAATATTCAAAAAGAATGCTCTATTCGCGGCGTTTCGTTTGATATAATTTCGGATGCCGATGTACAAACACTCAAACAACAAATCTCGAATCCTGATCTAAACATGGAAATCATGCGACTGCACAAAGCAGCACGAATTGCTGTTTATACTCCTTCAAAAATCAGTGTTTCATCGTTTGAAGATACCGACGCCGTTTTGCTGGTGCTGAAATATGCCGAAATACCTTTTGAGGAAGTATATGATGAAGAAATTCTGAGAGGTGACCTCAATAAGTATGATTGGCTACATCTGCATCATGAAGATTTTACTGGGCAATTTGGTCGAAATATGCGTAGAATGAGCTATAAAGACATGAAAGCTCAAGAAGAGATTGCCCAACGTTTTAAATACAATAAGGTTTCGGCACTCAAACTTGATGTTGCCAAAACCATCAAAGCCTATTGTATG
Organism: Emticicia agri; assembly: GCA_945860265.1. Classification (GTDB taxonomy): domain Bacteria; phylum Bacteroidota; class Bacteroidia; order Cytophagales; family Spirosomataceae; genus Emticicia; species Emticicia agri_A. The sequence continues at coordinate 63,494 of CAMAQF010000002.1, forward strand.
GGAGGAGGATTTTTATTTGCGATGTGCTCGGGTGCAGAGACGCTCGATATTGCTCTTTCAGCCGAAGGAGTTGATATTGTAAATAGTCGCTTCGATGGCGATAATGTTGACAATAAGGCCCAAGAAATGCTCGATTTTAATAAAACTTTTGCATTTCAAGATTTCACTCTATACCTCAACGATGGCGATGGTTACGGCTATAACTCAATGTCATTTTCTGATATAAACGCTTCAAATGGTAGATTTGATGAGGAAATTAATAGTTACTTCAAGCTATTCGATTTTTCAGCAAAGTGGGATTTTATTCCGGCTATGTTGGTGCAAAATCATGAGCATTTGATTCGAGAATTTATGGGTCAAACGACTGCTTTTAATAAGAAAACGGTCAAATCAAATGTCTTAGTCATGGGTGAAAGCAAGGAATCTAACCGATATATGTACGGCGAACTTGGGCTTGGTCAATGGGTATTTTATAGTGGACACGACCCTGAAGGTCGTCGAGGTTTTCACCGAACACCAACTGACTTAAATCTTTTTCCGCATTCGCCGGGGTATCGCCTTATTTTAAATAATGTACTTTTCCCATCGGCTAAAAAGAAGAAAAGAAAGACATAGGATTTTACCACCGAGGCACAAAAAAGCGGTTACTCCACCAGTCTATTGCGGCGAGTATTTACAACGACAAAATTTCCTCCCAAATGTTTTTTAAAACTGGAATTCCATCAACTGTATTTTTTTCTCTTGTATTAAGCACTCGCTCGCCTGGGAATGTAATTTTCTTTGAATCATTAATAGGATTTGATTGATGATAATCATCGATGATTCGTTCGACAGCCGCCGAAATTGTCGAATTATTTCCTAATTTTGAAATATCAATAGCAATATAAACCTGCGAAAGTCTGTATTCAACTTCTTCTTGGCTTATTTCGTGCGAAGAAAGTCCACCCGAAAGCACCACCGACAGAATATCGAGTAAAAGCGAAAGTCCTGCTCCTTTCCAATATCCAACTGGCATCGAACGCCAAGATTTCAGAATCGCATTTGGGTCATCCGAGATATTTCCATTGCTATCATAACCACCTGCAACTGCTAATTTTTCGCCTTTCATTGCAGCCAATTCCATTGCTCCAAACGAATACTGCGACATAGCCATATCCAACACAATTGCTTCGTTTTCAAAAGGCAATGCCATCACCAATGGATTATTACCCAACTTAGCATCGGTTGCTCCCCAAGCGGGCATATTGGCAATTGTATTCGTCCAACCAATAAAAACAAAACCTGCTTTGGCAGCTTGCCAGCCATAAGTTCCGCCACGCATCCAATGGTTCGTATTTGATAAACCTACACAACCGATTCCGTGTTCTTTTGCCAATTTCATGGCTGTCTCGGTTGCATGCATGGCATTTATTGGGCCAGGACCGAGATTGCCATCCCATTGCTCAATTCCACCAAATTTTGAAACTAAACTTGGCTCGGCATCTGGTTTCACATAACCACCTTTCAGATATTTTATAAATCTTGGAAAACGATTTACCCCGTGCGTATAAATTCCATCAAGGCTATTGATGGTAAAAATTTCAGCACAAGTTTTTGCTTTATTTTCATTTAAACCATTTTTCAACAATATACCCTCAAAGGTAGATTGCATGGCGGATTTTGAAATTATCAATGTATTGCTCTCTACCGTCATTGTATGTTTTTCAAGATTTTATTAAAAAAATAATATTGCAAGGTAAACAAAATTTGAATATTTTAAATACTCAAAAATCAGACTTTTAAGTATATAAAAGCTATACCCAAATAATATTTGTTAAATTTTTAAACAAATAAGTTAAACAAAAACTTATACAATTATAAGTTAATTAAATGCAGTTCAAATTTGACTTATATAATATTGACATAGTAAACAGATAATTAAAGACTCATAAATTATTATTAAATTTATAAGTACATATTCAATTTATTCGGTTAGTTAAGTCAACAAGTATAAAAATTAAACAATTATCACTAAATCGGTGCGGCGTTCCGCAACAAAAATCAAATGAAAAAATTAGCATTAGTATTCGTTTCAGCACTTATCTCATTAAGTACTTTCGCACAAAAATCAGACATTGTTGACATTGCAGTAGGTTCAAAAGACCACACAACGCTTGTTGCAGCAGTAAAAGCAGCGGGTTTAGTGGAAACACTTAAAAGTGCTGGTCCATTTACAGTATTTGCTCCAACCAATGCTGCTTTCGCTAAATTACCAGCAGGAACGGTTGAGACTTTGGTAAAACCAGAAAACAAAGCAACTTTGACAGCAATCTTGACTTACCACGTTGTAGCAGGAAAATTTAGTGCTACCGACGTAGTCGCAGCTATAAAAGCTGGTAACGGAACAGCTACTTTAACAACAGTACAAGGTGGAAAATTGAATGCTTCTTTGAAAGGTTCAAGTGTAATCTTGACTGACGAAAAAGGTGGAATTTCAACTGTAATAGTTGCTGACCTGAATGCATCTAATGGTGTAATTCACGTAATCGACACAGTTGTTTTACCAAAATAATTTATTGATGAGTCGTTAATGAAAAAGCCAATTGTGCGAAACTGCATGATTGGCTTTTTTTATTTTCCTGTGATGAATATTCAATTATAAATTTCTTCAAAATAAAAAAGATTTAGATTTCTCTAAAGCTTCCAGTCGGGGAAAACTAGGCGTCCCCTCCAGATTCAAACTGACAATCTCTGCTCAATTAAAAATTCTTTAAAACAAAAAAACCTCAGATTCCTCTGAGGATTTTGTCGGGGTGGACTAGGCGTCCCCGCCAGATTCAAACTGACAATTTCTACTTAAATAAAAGTTCTTTAAAACAAAAAAACCTCAGATTTCTCTGAGGTTTTTGTCGGGGTGAACTCGGCGTCCCCGCCAGATTCTAACTGACAATTTCTGCTCAATTAAAAATTCTTTAAAAACAAAAAAACCTCAGATTTCTCTGAGGTTTTTGTCGGGGTGTACTCGGCGTCCCCGCCAGATTCAAACTGACAATCTCTGCTCAATTAAAATTCTTTAAAACAAAAAAACCTCAGATTTCTCTGAGGTTTTTGTCGGGGTGGCCAGATTCGAACTGACGACCTTCTGCTCCCAAAGCAGACGCGATACCGGGCTACGCTACACCCCGAGGTGCTAATTGGGAGTGCAAAAGTACAAATTCTTTTTAGTAATTAAAAATTTGCACAGAAAACTTTTAAAAGTTTTTTGCGGAGAGAGAGGGATTCGAACCCTCGGTACCCTTATGAGGTACGGCAGTTTAGCAAACGGCTACTTTCGGCCTCTCAGTCATCTCTCCTTTACTCTTTGAGAATGCAAATATAAAACACTGTTTTTAATTTTTTATAAATCTGATCCCAAAATTTCTAAAAAAAATTTAATTTTCCTCTAAACTATTGTCTTTCAAGCATTTAGATTAAGGTCTTTGTTTGACTTCAAAATAATTATTATGTTTTTTAAAACGTATTTCACCATAAACTAAAGTAAATAATTGATTTGAGCATATTGAAGCAACATTATCGTTTTTCCATCTTTTTTTTTCGCCCGTTCTTATCATCTCAATTGCTTTCCTGAAATCAATTTCCAGCACATCAATATTTTCTTGTTCGTCTGCCGCTCCTCCTCCATCGTTTACTTTCATGGATTTCGTATATGCAGTTACAAAAAAGTAAAGAATCTCAGTCAAAGAGCCTGGCGACGTGTAGGCTTCAAAAACTTTTTTTACTTCATACCAAAGGAACGTCCAAATTGGACGTTCCTACAAAATTGTCGGCACACCCTTCCTAATTTCAATCGCTCAATCAATTTCTTAAATTTTCTTAAAAATATGGCTGCTTTTAAAATATTGATACCTTTATCTCGTTATCAACTAAATTCTTAGTTAATTTTCCTTTGCACAATAAACTTTCAAACACTTTTATGAAAAAACCATCACTCTCTTTCCATTCCAGTTTTCGCTTGTTTTTTCTTTATCCTTTTATTTTTCCAAGCATGATTGATTTGTAAATAAGCTTTGGGTTTCGTCACAAATTTTCATTGTTTTTGCCCATTTCAAATTTCTTAGTTGGCGTACACAATAGTTTTATGAAAGATTTACGACTCTATTTATAACTTTTTTTAGCCAACCAAGTAAGCTTAGACATAAAAAAGAAATGTAATATTTAGAAATAAGTAGTACACGGGCAATAGTCGACAAGTTCGCTTAAGATAATAAGCTTATAGACAGATATTTAATTTATTACAAATTTGTCGATTAATATTATCCTATTACTCATTTAGTGCAACATTAAAAAAATACGACTCATTAAATACAGTTTCCACCACAAAAATTCAAAAACACTTTTTATGAAAAAAGCTATTATTAACACTCAGGCAATACTTTGCCAATTTTGCTTGCGTGCGGGGCTACGTTTGCTCAAAATCCAACTCGAATAAACATCAAAGGTACGGCCATTGACTCGAGCAATGCCGCAATGCCCTTCGCCACTGTTATGCTACTTACTCCAAAGGACTCTACGCTCGTCAACTTTGGTAGAACGGACGAAAAAGGGGCTTTTGAGTTCAAAAACGTAAAAAACCTTAGTTATTTATTAAAAATTTCGTCGGTAGGATATTTGCCTTTTCAGGAAGAGATAAAACCAAGCGATAAAGCTATCAATGAATTGGGGAATCTGAAACTCAAACCGATTGCCAAAGAATTGATGGAAGTTGTAATCAGAACCGCACGTGCTCCGCTGAGTATCAAAGGCGATACGATTGAATATAATGCTGCTTCTTTTAAAGTACCACCAGGCTCTACAGTGGAAGATTTACTTCGAAAACTTCCAGGTGTTCAGATTGACCAAGAAGGAAATATCAAGGCTCAAGGCCAAGATGTAAAAAAAGTAACCGTTGATGGAAAGCAGTTTTTTGGAAGTGACCCTAAATTAGCAACAAAAAATCTTCCTGCTGAAGCAATTACTAAGATTCAGGTTTTTAATCACAAAACCGAACAATCGAAAATAACGGGTATTGATGATGGAAAAAAAGAAAAAACCATGAATCTGGAGCTAAAGGAAAGTTTCAAAAAAGGTGGTTTTGGTAAAGCAACGGTTGGTGCCGGAACTGACCAAAGAGCGGAGTTTAAGGGTAACTACAATAAATTTGACGCTAAACAGCAATTTGCCTTTATTGGTAATATGAATAATACGAATCAAGGTGGAATTTCGTGGGATGATTATCAAGATTTTAAAGGTAGTAGTGCTTTCAACTGGGGTGATGATGCTGACTTTGGTTTCAGTAGTGGGCGAAGGTTTGTTTATTTCGGTGACGAAGACGAAGGTGTAAGTATTTCGCCTGGTGGTGGCAATCGTAATCGTGGTTTTTCGTCTAATGGTTCGGCTGGCCTTAACTATAACTACGACACTAAAAAAACCAAGTTTACCTCAAGCTACTATTACAATCAAGTCCGTAGCCTAATGGATTCTTATGCGTTTCGTAGAACTTTCTTACAAAACAACGAATCTTTTGATACGAAAGATACAAGCAACAGAACGAGCTTTAACGGAAATCACCGTGTGAATCTAAGATTCCAAAAGGAAATCGACTCGCTCAATACTTTGATTGTTATCAGCAATAGCCGCTTTACGGATGCAAACGATACTTATGGAAGTAACCAATATTTTTACAGAAATAATCTATTCAGAAGCGGTACCGAAATTGATAATAATGGCGGTAAAAACTCTTTCGGAACTGTAAACTCGGTTATTTTTCGCCATAAATTCAAGAAAAAAGGCAGAAGCTTTGCCATAAGTGCTGGCTACAACATGAATCAAGGTGATGCCAATGCTCGACAAGTTTCATTGAATTACTTCTTGAATGCAACAAGCGTCAATGATGCAATAAGGAATATTCGTCAACTCAATACTACCAATAGCACAATAAATTTGTATAAAGGAAGCTTATTATTTGTTGAACCATTAAATAAGAAATTTTTTTTAGAAACATTCTACAATACAAGTTTGCAGAGCAGTAAGGTAAATCGTGATGTGGACAGTATTTATATCAAAAATGAAAAAGAAGCTTATAGCATCGTGAACGAATTGAGTCGAAATTATTTGAATGAAATCACGTACAATCGCGTTGGAACGAGCCTACGATATTCATCAAAAGGCTTGAATCTTTCGGGAGGTTTAGCATGGCAGCATTATAACCTAAAGGGTGAATTTATCAATAATAAACTAACGCAACAAAAAGGAGTAGTAAGCAGAAATTTTTCGGCATTTGCACCGAATGTTTCGCTTAATTATGATTTGAAAAACAATCGTTACTTATACGCAGAATATAATGTAGGTGTGCAAGAACCCAACATTAGAGACCTACAACCAATCGTTGATAATAGTAATCCGCGTTATATTTCGGAGGGAAATCCTGACCTTTTGCCACAAGTAACCAAAACCCTTAGTGGAGGTTTCAATAAGTTTGACCCTGCTACATTTATTAACTTATATATCAATTTCAACTTTAATTCATTCACTAATCAAGTTGTTTATAATCAAACAGTTGATGATAATTTCATTACTCGCACAAAGCCTGTTAATATCTCTGGAGGTTGGTCGGCTGGGCCTTATTTAGGTTTTGGTTTTCCTTTGAAAAAAACAAAGGCAACAATGAATGTCAATAGTAGTGCTTTTTATAGCAAAAACTTATCGTATATCAACGGTATTTTGAATAATACCAACAACGATAATTATAATGTCGGTGTCAGACTCGACCTCACTCCACTTGATTGGTTTACGTTTTATGCAAATGCTAATTTTGGCATCAGTAATACCAAATATTCGATTAATTCTGAGCAAAATCAGCAAGTATTTAACAATAATTTTGGTGGCGACATGAACATTAAATTTCCGAAAGGAATTTATTTCAATACTAAATTTAATTATCGAGTTTATAAAAACGAGCGTTTTGGTTTCGACCAAAAGATTCCTTTGATGAATATGTCGGTTTATAGAGTTGTAGGCAAAGCCCAAAAAGCAGAGATTCGTTTTACGGCCTATGATGTTTTCAAACGTAACCTCGGCATCACGCAATCGGCTAATCAAAACTTTGTTTCACAAGAGCGTGTTCAGACGCTTTCAAGATATTTTATGTTGAGTTTTACGTATAATATGAGAGGTGTAAAAGCCCAAATTCGTAAACGTAATTCGTGGGATTGATTCAATTATCATAATTGGCACATTGTTTCTCAAGGGCTATGTGCCACCTAAATTCAAAACAAATGAAAAAATACAATATTCTATATGCAAGCATTTTGTTGTTTGTGTTTTCGTTTACGTTTGCTCAAAAAGATGAGGGCATCATCAATTTCGAGCGAGTGGTGCATTACCCTAAAATCATTGCCCGATTGCCTTATTTGAGTCAAGAAGAAAAAGACCGTGTAAAACTCACTTGGGGTAGTGATGATGAATGGAAAGAAAAAATGAAACTCGTTTTTAGTCCAACGAAAAGCTTATATACTTACCTCAACGACCAAGGAGAAAGCGAAGATGGCACCTGGGCTTGGCGAAACGATGAATTGGTTATTACCAGAGATTTTGAGAAAGAAAAGAAAACTGAAATAATAGAAATGCTCGGCAAGACCTACATTGTGGACGATTCGCTGCACACACCAAAATGGAAAGTGATGAATCAGATTAAGGATGTGGCTGGCTATATTTGTATGAAAGCAGTGACTGAAGATACTTTGAAGAAACAGAAAATTACTGCATGGTTTGCAGGGGATATTCCTGTTTCGGCTGTCCCAGAGCGTTATTTTGGCCTTCCCGGTGTAATTTTAGAGTTAGATATTAACGAGGGAGATGTGGTAATTACAGCAACAAAAGTTGAGTTCAAAAAATTGGATAAAGAACTGATTTTACCAAAAACAAAAGGTAAAAAGATTAAAGATGCAGATTACGACGCTTTGCTTCGTAATCACCTAAAAGATAGCATCAAATCGCAACGAAATCCTTATTGGGCAATTAGATATTGAAACAAAGATTTGATAAAAAAAATCACAAACCTTGTTTTTGGCATGGTTTGTGATCTACAATGATGGTTGAAAGCATCAACCTATTTTTTTTTAGTCACAGAATCAAAAGTATTTTGAGTAAGTTGGGTACGGCTATAAAGTTTTTCGGCAAAAGGCAAATTATTTTTCCTCAAACCTATTCAAATAAGACTAATCAATAAATATGATTAATAATATCAATTCATTAGTTTATACTATTAAAGTTGCGGTAACATTTTTAATAATGGATTCTAATTTATTTTGATAAAAAGACCAGACTTAAGATTTATCACTTGGCTGAACGGCTCTTAGCGAAATTATATTAAGTAGTATTTTCAAAAACAATTCATAATTAATCTAAATGCTCTTTTTTGTAAGCACTAATACGAAAATAGCGAACCGTCTCGAATCCCGTATCTCGTTTCTCAGTACTTAATTTCATTTTTTAGACTTTTGAAATTCATTATACGAAACAAGCCCCCTTTTCAGTACAGATTCCTCTTATGTAAGCAACCAAAGTATTTTGCATCAAAACATTTGGCGGATAGTCTAGCTCTTTTAATTTACTATTACGAGTAATATTTGTATATAAAATTATCAATGTTTCGAATACAATATCAGCGTTCAACTCACTTCTAAAAAAGCCTTCTTCTATTCCTTCGGAAACTATACTTTTCGTTTTAATCATGCTTTTTAAAAAAAACTTTTCAACGAGTAAATCCTGTAATTTTGGATAGTAGTAATTTAAATCATGATAAAATATATGATTTACACCAAAGTCAAGTTGAAATCCTTCATAAAAAAACAATAAAATACTTTCCACTGGATTTGAATACGCTTTCTCTAAAAAAATAAACCTTTCTGACAATTTGGAATAATGCAAAAATAAACACTGCATTAGGAGGTCTTCTTTATCAGCAAAATATTTATAAAACGTTTTGGTGGAAAGCCCTAAAGGCTCAATTAGCTTTTGAATAGTCATTTGCTTAATACCATTTTCCAAAAACTGCTGCAACGAAACTTCAATTATTATCTCTCTTTGGGTCATTATTTTTAAAAGATGTTGCAAATATAACTATTATTTTTCGTAATGGAAAATATTTTTTGAAAAATATTTTCCATTACGAGCATTGAAATATACATTAAATCCATTTTTTACACAGAATAATTTAAGATACTCCATAAATAGTTATATATACTTAAGAATTGACACGAAACTACCCGACAAAAATGTAATAATCAATTTGCTGATAATCAATCTTTTATCGCTCTTCTAATGTTGCAACGAACCGTATCGAAACTTGTATTTTGTATCTTGCTTCTCAGTACTTAATTTCATTTTTAGACTTTTGAAAGTCATTAAATGAAATAAGCCCCTTTTCAGTACAGACTCCTCTAATGTAAGCTTCTAAAGTGTTTTGCATCAAAATAATTGGCGAACAGTTTAGCTGTTTTAATTTATTATTGCGAGTGATACTTGTATATAAAACCATCATTGTTTCGAATAAGATATCAGCATTAAAATCTCTTATAAAAAACCCTTCCTCTAATCCCTCGACAAGTATGCTTTTCACTTTAACTATGCCTATTGATGAGAAATTTTCAAGAATTAAATCTTGTAATTGTGGAAAGTAGAAATTTAAATCATAATAAAATGTATGATTTATACCAAAATCAGTCTTAAATAACTCGTAAAAAAACAATAGAATACCATCCACTGGGTTGGACATCGCTTTTTCTAATAGCGTAAATCTTTGAGTCAATTCTGTATAATGCAAAAATAAACACTGCTTTAGGAGGTCTTCTTTATCAGCAAAATATTTATACACTGTTTTGGTGGAAAGTCCTAAAGGCTCAATAAGCTTTTGAATAGTCATTTGCTTAATACCATGTTCCAAAAACTGTTGCAACGAAACTTCAATTATTCTCTCTTTTTGGGTCATTATCTTAAATCCTTTACAAAAAAAATATCATAATTAACAATGGAAAATATTTTTCAATAAATATTTTCCATTGAAGGCATTGTACTTTCTGAAAAATACACTTTATACACAGAATAATTTAAAATAAACTTTAAGCAAAATTTCGCAAAAATTTTAGTAAACAAAAAAAGTACCACACCTATCAATGACTGATATAAAGGTGTGGCACTGAGTTTTTATTTTTTCCTATTTTAGCTTAAACACAATCGCACCCAATGGTGGAAGCGTTAGTTCGATAGAGTTTTCTTTGCCATGTGAAGCAATTGCTTGGGTGTGTACTTCACCGTTCAATGCTCCACTTCCCCAATATTCTTGCCTATCGCTATTGAAAACTTCTACATAAGTTCCTACGGTTGGTATTCCGATTCGGTAGTTTGAGTGTGGAACAGGCGTAAAGTTTAGCACTACAAACAAGTTTTCTTTTTGGTTGAAACCTTTGCGTGCGTACACAATCACGGCGTTTTCACGATCGCTAGTATCAATCCATTCAAAACCATCGGGACTAAATTGTTTATCAAACAACGCACCTTCCGAGCGATAGAGTTTATTTAAGCCCTTCACGCACGTTGCCATGCCATTATTTGGGTGGTTTTCAAGCAAATGCCAGTCGAGACTTTTCTCAAAGTTCCATTCAGCAAATTGAGCAAATTCACAACCCATAAAAAGCAACTTCGTGCCTGGATGAGTAAACATATAAGTGTACATCAAACGCAAATTAGCAAATTTACGCCATTCATCGCCAGGCATTTTTTCGATTAATGAGCCTTTTCCATAAACAACCTCATCATGCGAAAATGGTAACATAAAGTTTTCAGAAAAAGCATAAACCAAACTAAATGTAATATCGTTTTGGTGCCATTTGCGGTACATTGGGTCTTTAGTAAAATAGCGAAGAGTATCGTTCATCCAGCCCATCATCCATTTCATACCAAAGCCAAGTCCACCTGTATAAACTGGACGAGAAACTCCTGGGAATGCCGTAGATTCTTCAGCAATCGTTTGAGTATCTGGAAATGAGCGATAGATTTCTTCGTTCAATTCTTTAAATAATGAAATCACTTCAAGGTTTTCACGGCCACCAAAAACGTTCGGTATCCACTCGCCCATATTACGAGAATAATCACGGTATAGCATTGATGCCACGGCATCTACACGCAAGCCATCGGCATGAAAACGGTCGAGCCAAAATATAGCATTACTTATCAAAAATGAACGTACCTCGAAGCGACCGTAGTTAAAGATATAACTTTTCCAGTCGGGGTGATAGCCTTCACGGGGGTCTTCGTGTTCATAAAGGGCAGTTCCATCAAATTTAAATAATCCATGAGCATCGCCAGGATAATGTGAAGGCACCCAGTCGAGTATCACCCCAATACCATTAATGTGGAGTTGATCAATCAAATACATAAATTCTTGTGGCGTACCGAAACGGCTACTTGCAGCAAAATATCCTGTGATTTGATAACCCCACGATGGCTCGTAGGGATGCTCCATGATTGGCATAAACTCTACGTGAGTAAAGCCCATTTCTTTTATATAAGGCACAAGTGTATCGGCAACTTCGCCGTAGCTCAAACATCTTTCTGGATTCGATGGGTCACGTTTCCATGAGCCAAAGTGCAACTCATAAATCGAAGTTGGAGCATTGAGACTATTAGCCGAACGGCGGGTTTTCATCCAGTCTTGGTCTTTCCACTCGAACCAAGTATCCCAAACTACTGAAGCAGTTTTTGGCGGATGTTCCCAAAGCAATGCATAAGGATCGCCTTTTTCTATATCAGCACCAGTGTTTGAAGCAATAAAATATTTATAAACTGCTCCATTTCCTACATTCGGAATCCAACCTTCCCAAATACCCAAACCGTCCCAACGAAGGTTGAGCGGATGTTCGCCTCGATTCCAGCCATTGAACTCACCAATGACCGAAACATATTTGGCATTTGGAGCCCAAACGGCAAATAGAGTTCCTGTAACTCCATGATTTTGAACTACATGAGAGCCAAGTTTTTCGTACAGTCTAAAATGTTTTCCCGAACGAAAAAGAGAAATATCAAAATCTGTTAATAAGCTAAAAGGCTCAACCGAGCTGCGTTCCGTATTAATAATAGTTGGAGTAAGTGTAACTTCTTGGGATTCAGTTTTTAAAATATCTTGTTCTGTACTCGATGTTTTTTCTTTTTTTGTAGAAACTGCTTTCTTTGTCATGAGGCCGAATATTAAACAAGATTAAGTATTTGTTTGTAAAAATAGTTTTTAAAAATTGAAAAGCAAAAAATGGTTTATATTTGTCTAAAACTCTATCTAAGATTAATATTTTTATCTTAATTTTAGAAAAAAAAATTCCTAAAATTCTAGCCTAATGAAAAGCACTTCAATCTTCAAATTTACACTTTTTGCTTGCTTTATTTTGCTTTTCGGACAAAACTCCATTGCACAAGGTACTCGTTTGCTTCGGAATGCCGCTATTAGTTCTTCAAATATTGCCTTTGTGTATGGCGGCGATATTTGGTTGGCAAATCAAGATGGTAGCAATGTAAAACGCCTTACAACCTATCAAGGTGTGGAGTCAAATCCTCATTTTTCACCAGATGGCAAAACGCTTGCTTTCACTGGTCAATATGATGGCAATACTGATGTTTTTATAGTGTCAATTCAAGGCGGAGAACCCCAAAGGTTAACTTGGCACCCAGGTGTAGATTTGGTAAAAGGTTGGACTCCCGACGGAGCAAATGTTCTTTTCGCATCGGCCAGAATTCAAGTACCAAACTCAAGACTTGACCAACTTTGGACTGTTTCGATAAAAGGCGGAATGCCTACACAATTTACTATTCCCAGAGTAGTTGATGGCAAGTACTCATCTGATAGTAAGCAATTTGTGTACGAAGAAATAGCTCCATGGGAAGATGAATTTAGGAACTATCGTGGCGGACAAAATACGCCATTGCGTATTATCGACTTGAAAAGTTTTGCTGTCGAAAAAATGCCTTGGCAAAACAGCCGTGATATTTGCCCTGTCTGGATTGGCAATCAAATTTATTTTCTCTCAGATAGAGATTTGGCAATGAATATTTGGTCATACGATACCCAAAAAAAGACTTTGAAACAAATTACTTTTTTCAAAGAATTTGATTGCAAAAATCTCGAAGGAAATAATGAAACATTGATTTTTGAAAACGGGGGTTATCTGCACAAACTCAAAGTGGGAAGCGATAAACCCGAAAAATTATCTATTACAATCAATGCTGAATTTCCGTGGGAAAGACCTCACTGGATGAAGGTTGATAAAAATATTAGTTCGATTGCCATTTCGCCAAGTGGCAAAAGATTGGCTGTTTCGGCAAGAGGCGAAGTGATGACGATTCCTGCAAAAAAAGGTGATTATCGAAATATTTCTAACAGCACTGGTGCTGCCGACAGAGAGCCTTCGTGGTCGCCGGATGGGAAATATATCTCGTGGTTTTCTGATGAAGGTGGTGAATATCAATTGATACTTTCTGACCAATTTGGAAAGGAAAAAAAGAAAATCAAACTCAGCAATCCAAGTTTTTATTATACGCCACGCTGGTCGCCAGACTCTAAGTATTTGAGCTTTGCTGATGCCGACCGCACCTTATGGATGGTTGAGATAAATACAGGAAAAACCACCAAAATAGACAACGAAGGGTTTGCTAATCCGCAGCGTTTGATATACCCTGAGTGGGCTTCTGATTCAAAATGGATTGCTTATACCAAGAGATTGACCAATGAATATGCTGCAATTTTTGTTTATTCAATCGAACAAAATAAGACTTTTCAAATCACCGATGGTATGTCAGATTGCAACAACCCAGCTTGGGATGCCAGCGGAAAATATATTTATTTTTTGGGAAGCACCAATTTTGGAATGAATGTCGGCTGGCTTGATATGTCTGCTTTTGACCATAATATTAGTAGAGCAGTTTATGTTGCAGTGCTTTCTAAAGAAACCCCTTCGCCCATTGCCCCCGAAAGCGACGATGAGATAATAAAAGCTGATTCTACAAAACTCGGATCTAATAAAGATGAAGCATCAAAAGCTAAAGTAAAGGAAGTAAAAATAGATTTTGAAGGAATACAAAATAGAATCATTGCCTTAGCAATTCCAGAAAAAAATTATATCTCAATTGAAACAGCTAAAGATGGAGTGATATTTTTAGGAGAGAAAAAAGACAATGGAAGTTCGATGGTAGTGAGCCGTTATTCTTTGGATAAAAAGAAAGCAGAAGTTATAACAGAAGACGCTTCGTTTTTTGATGTTTCGGCTGACAAAAGCAAATTGGTTTATTCTACTTCTGTTGGTCAGATTATCATTTCAGATGCTGCAGGAAAACCAAATCTCGCCGAAGATGCTGTAAAGCTCAGCGATGCTCAGATTTTGATTGACCCAGTTGCCGAAGCAAAGCAGATTTTCAGAGAAGCTTGGCGTTATCAAAGAGATTATTTTTATGTAAAAAACGTTCATGGACTTGACATGGGCTGGGCATATAAAACCTACTCAACTTGGATAGATGATGTAAAACACCGCTCAGATTTGACTTATGTTTTGGATATTTTCAGTGGCGAAACCTCAATCGGCCATTCTTTTGTGCGTGGTGGCGATTTTCCAGAAGTAAAACAAGTGCCAGTCGGAATGTTAGGAGCAGATTTTGCTATAGAAAACAATCATTTCCGAATAAAGAAAATTTATACTGGGGAAAGTTGGAATCCAACCCTAAAAGCACCTTTGAGTGGACCAGGAATCAACGTAAAAACTGACGATTATTTATTGGCGGTTGATGGTATTCCGTTAGATGCATCAAAGAATTTATACGCATATTTTGACCAAATGGCAGACAAACAAACGACGATAACTGTCAATAGTATTCCAAGTTTTGATAGGGCAAAAGAGATTGTTGTTGTACCTATCAGAAATGAAGGTTTGCTTCGTCAGTATGATTGGGTGGAGGGCAATCGCAGGAAAGTCGACAAACTCTCAAATGGTCATTTGGCGTATGTTTGGCTGCCAAATACAGGACAAGGTGGTTATAATAATTTCAATCGTTACTACTTCGCACAAAAAAATAAAAAAGGGGCAATCATCGACGAAAGATTTAATAGTGGAGGCTCAATTGCTGATTATATTGTAGATTTATTAGCCCGAGATTTGATGGGATATTTCAATAACCCGATTGGTGATAAGCAAGCATTTACGGCTCCCAATGCTGGTATATTTGGACCAAAAGTAATGTTAATCAACGAAATGGCAGGTTCGGGCGGAGACATGCTACCTTATATGTTTCAAAAAAGAAAAATCGGGCCACTAGTCGGCACAAAAACCTGGGGAGGCTTGGTCGGAATTTGGGATGTCCCTGCTCTTATCGACGGTGGAACAATTACTGCACCAAGAGGTGGATTTTATAATGTGAATGGGCAATGGGATATAGAGAATATTGGAGTTTCGCCCGATATTACTGTTGAGCAAGACCCAAAATTAGTCAACGAAGGACACGACCCTCAACTCGAAAAAGCAGTAGAAGTTGCCCTTGATTTATTAAAAACCCAAAGCACCAAACTATTACCTCAACCTGCCGACCCAATAAGAGTTTTGAGACCTAAGAAGTAGATTTTATAAACGCTAAAAATTGTTTTTCAATCCTTACTTTGCGAAGATTCTTCTCAAAGTAAGGGTTAAATTTATTTCAAAATCTACTATGTCCGCTCCACTCGCCGAAAGATTACGCCCCAAGAAATTAGACGAATACATCGGGCAAGAACATATTTTAGGTAAAAATAAGCCTCTTCGCACTGCCATTGAGGCCAACCTTGTGCCTTCGATGATTTTGTGGGGGCCGCCTGGCACTGGCAAAACTACGCTTGCTTTGCTCATTGCCGAAGCCACCAAACGCCAGTTTCATCAACTCAATGCCGTGAGTTCGGGTGTAAAAGAATTGCGTGAAGTTATCAGTAAGGCTTCTGGTCTCTTCCCTCCTATTGTATTTATCGACGAAATTCATCGTTATAACAAATCTCAACAAGATTCATTACTGACGGCCGTCGAAAAAGGACATATTACCCTCATTGGTGCAACGACCGAAAATCCATCTTTTGAGCTAAATAGTGCCGTGCTTTCTCGGTGTCAGGTTTATGTTTTAGAGGCTTTTGGTGAAAAAGAACTAAAAGAATTGACCAACAGGGCTTTGCGAGAGGATATAATTTTGAAAGAAAAGGATATCAAAGTAGAGTCGTATGATGCACTTATGCGGGTTTCGGGAGGTGATGGACGAAAATTGCTAAATCTTTTGGAATTGATTACATTTTCATATCCACCCGCTGCTCCGATAATTATAAATGATGATTTAGTTGAAGAGGTTGCTCAACGAAATATTGCTCGCTACGACAAATCGGGCGAACAGCATTATGATATTATTTCGGCATTTATCAAATCGCTGCGTGGCTCTGACCCCAACGCCGCACTTTATTGGATGGCTCGCATGATAGTTGCTGGCGAAGACCCCGAATTTATTGCCCGAAGAATGTTGATTTTGGCCTCTGAAGATATTGGCAATGCCAATCCAACGGCCATAATTATGGCCAATAATTGTATGCAAGCCGTAAAGGTAATTGGTTATCCTGAATGTAGAATTATTCTTTCGCAAACGGCTATTTATTTGGCAACTTCTCCCAAATCAAATGCTTCTTACGCTGCCATTGATGCAGCAATGGCTCTGGCCGAAAAAACTTCTCATTTGTCAGTTCCGCTGGCTCTCCGAAACGCTCCAACAAAGTTGATGAAACAAATCGGTTATGGCAAGAACTACCAATATTCACACAATTATGAAGGGAATTTTGCCAAACAGAACTTTTTACCCGATGAATTAAAAGGCACAAAACTTTACGAGCCAAGCAATAATGCCCGTGAAAATGAAATCAGAAAACAACTGCAAACTTGGTGGGCTGAGTGGTATGGGTATTAAGTAGTCCTCGGTCAATAGTTGACAAGTTCGCTTAAAATAATAATCTACTGGACAGATATTTAGCTATTTGCAAATTAGTCGATTAATATTATCCTATTTATTAATTAAAAACTGAACTCTTCCTCACTACCATTTCCGTAGGAATCTTAATCGTACGAAATTGCTCGATGTTTTGAGACTTTCTTTCTATCGAATCTAGTAATAATTCGGCTGCCGTTTGACCTATTTCGAAGGCGGGTTGAACGACCGTACTCAAAGATGGTGCTAATAAGTGAGCAACTTTTAGATTCGTAAAACCGATAAAAGAAAGTTGCTCAGGAATCAAAATGCCTTGCTCTTTTATCTCAGAAAAACAGTCTAAAGCTAATCTATCACTTGTCGTAAAAATAGCATCAGGCTTTTGATTTTCTAATAAATCTCCGACTAGTTTTTTCACCTCTTCCGCTCCAAAACCACAATATTTCACCAACGATTCATCATATAAAATACTGTATTTCTCAAGTGCGGCTTTATAGCCTGCCAAACGCTCTTTAGTAATTGATAGCAATGAAGGGCTTGCGATATGAGCAATCCGTCGGCGACCCGATAAAATTAAATGCTCAGTTGCTTTAAATGCCCCATCAAAATTATCAGCAACCACTTTATGGGCTTCAATTTTATCCGAAACTCTATCAAACAATACAAAAGGGAGCTTTTTTTGTTGAATTTCTTGCAGGTGTATGACATCGTTTGTTTGGCCAGAAAGAGAAATCAACAATCCATCTACTTTTCGAGCAATGATGTGCTGAATATTTATTACTTCACGCTGATACGACTCATGACTCTGAAAAATAACTACGTGATAGCCTCGTTTATTGGCCACATCTTCGATACCATTGATAGCTTGCGAGAAAAAATGATTGGCAATTTCCGGTACAATTACACCAATAGCCCGACTCTTATTTTCTTTCAAGCTTAGGGCAATCGGATTAGGCGAATAGTTAACTTTTTCGGCATATTCCATCACTAATCGCTTCGTTTCAGCGTTGATTTCATAACTTCCTCGCAAAGCCCTCGATACTGTTGAAGTAGATAGGTTTAAGACTTTTGCAATATCTTTTATAGTAACTGTTTCCAAACTTCCAATCTTATTAAAGTACAATTTCACCCCTTACACTTTCGACATAATATACACATAAAAATAAGCCGTTTAAACCAAATATCAAAGTATATTTCAATCAGAATAATTCAAAAGTGAGTTTTGACAACGTTCCCGACAACGATTGCATAAAGATAGTCTGAAAAATACTTGCTCATAAAATATTCTTGTTGCATCTTGTAAAAATTAAATATCAACAACAATAAATAATAAAAATACTTTTCAAGGAATTTTACCTATTTTAGTCATTATTATACAAAAATATAAAATCGATAAATGTTTAGTTTAAAAGGAAAAATCGCACTCGTAACAGGCTGCAGCAAAGGCATTGGAAAAGACATTGTTATTGGTTTAGCAGAAGCAGGTGCCGACATCATTGGAGTTTCGGCAAATATCGAGCTAAATGGTAGTCAAGTAGAGAAAGAAGTAACAGCACTTGGTCGTACCTTCAAAGCCTATCAAGCTGATTTCAGCGACCGTGATAGCCTTAATGTATTTATTGGAAAAGTGAAAAATGATTTTCCTATAATTGACATTCTGATTAATAACGCCGGCACAATCATGCGTATGCCAGCCGCCGAGCATCCTGACGAATATTGGGATAGAGTAATGGCCATTAATATTGATTCACAGTTTATATTGGCTCGTGAAATCGGCCGAGATATGATTGCCCGTGGCTCAGGAAAAATCATTTTCACGGCATCATTACTAACTTTTCAAGGTGGAATCAACGTGCCAAGCTACGCAGCCAGCAAAGGAGCAATAGGTAGTTTAGTAAAAGCATTGGCCAACGAATGGGCAGGAAAAGGCGTAAACGTCAATGCAATTGCTCCAGGCTACATTGCCACTGATAATACAGAAGCACTCAGAAACGACCCCGAACGCAGTTCTTCGATTTTGGCGAGAATTCCAGCAGGTCGTTGGGGTGAAACACAAGATTTCAAAGGTCCGGCAGTATTTTTGGCCTCTTCGGCATCGGATTATGTACACGGAACAATCTTGACCGTTGATGGCGGTTGGATGGGGAGATAAAGCCCAGTGGCGTCGAACTTTCCTAGCTCTTAAAGGTGTGCTTAATGTCACTTAACAATAATACTAATTAGATAATCAATAAAAAAGTCCCCCTTAAAGACTTAAAAGTTTATGCAAACGAGATACGAAAGTAGTCCAAAAGAAACAGCAGGAAT
The DNA here is from genome assembly GCA_945860265.1 of Emticicia agri. GTDB lineage: Bacteria > Bacteroidota > Bacteroidia > Cytophagales > Spirosomataceae > Emticicia > Emticicia agri_A. The sequence continues at coordinate 82,835 of CAMAQF010000002.1, forward strand.
GAATACTGCCGAATTACGTAATAATTTTTTGATGGAAACATTGTTTTCAATTAATCAAATCCATCTTACCTATTCTCACTACGACCGCATGATTTTGGGCGGAGTAATGCCAACAACCGAAACCTTAACTCTTGGTACTTACGAAGATTTAAAGTCAGAATTTTTTCTTGAAAGAAGAGAATTGGGTATCATCAATGTAGCTGGCGATGGAAAAATAACAGTTGATGGACAAGAATATCTTTTAAACAAATTAGATTGTTTGTACATAGGTCGAGGTGCAAAAAATATAACATTTAGTAGCATCAATGCTGAAAACTCGGCTAAATTCTTTATTCTTTCTTGCCCAGCTCATAAAGAATACCCAACTCAGTTAATGACAAAAGAAGCTTCTACACCTGCACAAATGGGAGCAGTAGAAACGGCCAATCAGCGTACAATTTATAAATACATTCACCTTGATGGTATCAAAAGCTGTCAGTTGGTGATGGGGCTAACTATTTTGCAAAACGGAAGTGTTTGGAATACAATGCCATCGCATACGCACGACCGTCGGATGGAAGTTTACTGCTACTTCGATGTACAAAAAGGGCAAGGCGTGCTACACTTAATGGGTCAACCACAAGAAACCCGTCATTTATGGGTGAGCAATCATCAAGCTATTATTTCACCTCCGTGGTCGATTCACTCAGGTTGCGGCACTACCAACTATTCGTTTATTTGGGGTATGGCTGGCGAAAATCAGTCATTTGCTGATATGGATTTCGTAGCGATTAATGAGTTAAGGTAAGAAATGAGACATGAGACGGTTCTCCGTAGCGATAAAACACTAAAATCAAAAAGTTACATTATTTCAATTTGTCGGTTAATATTGTCCTTTTACTTATTATAATCAACACGTTATAAACGTTTTAACACTATAAATGTCCATTAATCCATTATTGAAGATAATGGGTAATAAATCCGATGGTGTTAAATTACTAAACTCCAATACGAAAAAAGGAAAGAAAGTTATTGAATTTGGTGTTGGTATGAAGAGAAAAGTTGTGAGCAAAAAATAAAACAAATTTTGTAGGAACGTCCAAATTGGACGTTCCTACTTTAAAATCTTTAAATACTAATTGTTTTTAAGTTCATCTTTACTCGGTCAATATTTCCAAGTTTTTAATTCTTGTCGGAAACCAAATTCTCATTTCTCCTTGCCCACGATTCGAGCGAGCGTAGTACGGAATCAAAACCAAAGGTTGAGTTTGTGTTAAAATTGACGAACTATTTTCAATTTTAAAAGCATTTGCCGAGCCTCTGAGTATCATAACTCCATTTAATAAATTTGTCTGAAATTCTGAGGCGAAATTCTGATTTTCAGGCACTACTAAGTTGGAGGTAAGTCCGTTATTATCGACAAATTCGGCACAATAAACAATTGGTCCACGCTCAATCGCTATTTTACCAATATTGTCTTTTACTTTTTCGTTGGCCACAACTTGTTTCACTTTCATCGGTAGTGTCATCATTACCTTATCGCCTTTTTTCCATACTTTATCAATGATTGCGTAGCCATTTTCGATAGTATATTCAAGTATCTGACCATTTACTTTGATTGAAGGTTTATCTGATATTTTCTCTTTATACCGATACAAATCAGTAGGGAAAGCCTCATCTCTTGCCCAACCCGGAATTCTGACATGAAGCGGAAACTTCAAACCATTTTTATTGACTGGATCAACCGAAATTACGATTATCCCCTGCCACGGATATTCGGTATTTTGCGAAATCATTACGTTTTCTTTTGGCAAAATCTCCAAAGTAGTAGTATTCGACATAAACAAATTTACAAATACTTGATTATCTTTTTGAGCATATACATAACTTGGAATCGAAGGCATAAAACGGCAAATATTTGTCGGGCAACACGAACACCCAAACCAAGGAGAACGCTTGTTCTCTCCACTCAATTTACCTTTTTGCATAGTATATTCCATCGGATTTTCGTAATTGAATGTTTTTCCATCAAGGCCAATACCACTGATGAGTCCATTATAAAGTGTACGCTCCAAAATATCAATATATTTCGAATCTCCATACATCATAAACATTCTGTGATTCCAGTAAACACTCGAAATAGCCGCACAGGTTTCGCAATAAGCCGCATGATTCGATAATTCATAATCAGGGCCAAAACCTTCCCAATTACCTGCTTGTCCGAGTCCCCCTGTGATATAAGTTTTCTTCGAAAAAGCATTGTCCCAAATTTTATTGAGCGAAGTCAGATACTCTAAATTATTAGTCATTGAAGCCACATCGGCCATTCCTGCATATAAATATCCTGCCCGAACTGAGTGTCCGAGTGCTTCAGTTTGTTGCGTTACAGGAATATTATCTTGCCAGTAAGCCCCTGTCTGCCAGACAGTTGCATCTTTATCACCCGTTTTCTTTTCATACTTTCGCTGTCCTCGACAATCAATAAAAAATTTCGATAAATCAAGGTATTTCTCATTACCCGTTACTCGATAAAGTTTGCCCAGTCCAATCTCAATTACTTGATGTCCAGGGGCAACAGCTTTTTTGTTTGGTCCAAAAACAGTCAGAAGATGGTCAGCATTTTTGATAGCAATATCCAACATATTTCGCTTTTTTGTGGCCAAATAATGTGCAGTAGCTGCTTCGTAAAAATGCCCCATATTATAAAGTTCATGACTCAATTCATGCTCTTTTTCGTAGCGAGTTTTTCCAATCCATGGGTGAGTTGTATCGCCCATTGTGCGAGTAGTATAAAGATAGCCATCGGGTTCTTGGGCTTTGCCGATAAGCGTAATGAGCGAATCAAGATAAGAATCAAGTTTGGCATCGTACTTTACGTGAAGCGAATACGCCGCTCCTTCAATGATTTTATACACATCAGAATCATCAAAAGGATAAGTCGTGCAGAGTTTACCAGTATGGGCAATCGCCTGCTCAAAGTTTTTGATACGACCTGTTTCTTTTGATTTCTGAAACGACCACGGAATCGTAACGGTACGGTTGATTTCAAGTTTTGGTAACCAAAAATCATCGCTGAGTTTTACTTGTGTAAATGGCACTCCACGATAAGGATAATCCTTTTGGACTTGTGCTGTTAAGACAAGAGAATTTAAACAAAAGACAAGAAATAAATAGCGTTTCATATAATTTAGGGTTTAATTTTTGTTAAAAATAAGAAAATTTTTCTCTTTATTTGCTCAAAAAACCCTCTAAAAATATGAAACCGAAAATTACGCTTGAATACTGCCCAAAATGCCATTGGCTCTTACGCTCGGCATGGTTGGCACAAGAATTATTGACAACATTTGAAGCTGAACTCGGCGAGGTGAGCCTTCGACCAAGCGAAATTGCAGGAAGTTTTAAAGTTTTGCTCAACGAAGAAATAATTTTCGACCGTAAGCGTGAAGGCCATTTCCCCGAAATAAAAGTATTGAAACAGTTGGTGCGAGATTTGGTCGCTCCTGAAAAATCATTGGGGCATAGTGATAGAAAAAAGATAGGAGCTTAGATGCTTTGTGATTTATTATAGAATCTCCTATACAATATAAAGTATTTACTTCATCGCCTTTATCCATTCTTTGATGAGTTCTACACCTTCTTTATGTGTATTTTTTCGCCCCACTTCAGGCATCATGATTCCTGGGTCGGTCGATTCCATTCGGTAAACGATGATTGACTCATCGGGTTTTCCTCGAACGATATCATAATTTCTATTGCCCGAGCCACGCCCAGCAGCTACTGGAGTTTTCAAGACTCCGTAAGCAATTGGTTCGGTTTCATGGATGCTCAAATTCAAACCCGAAGTTTGGGCCGGACCGCCTTTTCGGTGGCAATGAGCACAATTAATATCCAACAAAATTCTGGCTCGCTCATCAAGGCTTCCGCTTTCGGGCTTGTTCCAAACTGCAGCTTTTGGTACAGTTTCGATGGCTGGAAGATTAGTCAAAACACCCATTTTCTGCCAATTAAGCAATTGATTCTGAGGAATGTCGCCTACACTCGATTTCGACAGATTCCAAGCAGAGTATTCGCCATTCAATTGTCGAGCCGAAGGGCCAATTGGTGACATTTTTTCGTTTCGATTATGGCACCCTTTACATTGATTGATGTTCGGTATGCCATACTCGAGCTTTTTCTTTTTGCCGTTGGCATCAATATAACTCACTTCTTTCGTATCACCAGCTACTTCCAAATAAGCTTCGGATTGTTCATCATTCCAGACATAATCCAAAGCCTTCCAGCCATCTTCTTCATGAATTAGCAGTCGAGTCTCAATTAGTTTCCTTCCCAACTCGGGTTTACGGAAATCATTCGGATAATAAAAAGTTTTGATTATGGTTGAACCAACAGGAAAATCCAAAACTTCGGTAGAATTATACGCAACTGTCTGATCATCAGGCAGTTTAATAAAGCGTAGCTTTTCTGCATAATCACTAAATAAAGGTGTATTTAATGAATAAGGCAACACACCATTTGTAGGTTTTTGTTCAGAACCATTTCCTTCAAAAAACTGATAATCTGATAATTTTTCTTTAGGCATACTTGCCTCAATATCAGGCTTTTGATAAAAAGCCGATAACCCAAAAATGCTAATGGAAATGAATAATAAAAATACTTTTTTCATCTATTTACAAACAACTTTACTCTTATCTCGTGAAATATTCTTAAAATTATGCTCGATGTCCATGTTGGCGAACGATTCATTTTTGTTGTTTTTGATACAAATCACAGGGTTTGGATTTTTATCATCTACAATCCCGTCCCATAAAATATGTGGCACATTTTTGCCAAAACGCAACTTAAATTGATAAATTTGTCCGAATCTTCCTTTATGCGTTGCTTTTACTTTTTTACGCTCAAAATTATTGTCATGAATCGTAATCGCCTCCGAATATGGATAATATTCTTTGTCTTTGATTTTATTTTCGGTAGTGAAATAACTAATTACCCCAACTCCCATTGAATTATTGTTAATTATCTGATTATCAAATATATCCACATGATTGGCAGCCAATATCAAAACGCCCGTTCCGTCTGGAACTTTGGCAACAATATTGCCTTTTGGGGCAAAATTCGGGAAGTTATTATGATGTACATTATTTTTAAAAACCTTGGTATTCCCTCCTTTTTTCAAAATCAAATCAGGTAAATCGAATACCAAAATTCCGCCTGTGTTTTCGGTAGATTCGTTTTCATAAACTTCGGCATTAATCGAGTTTTCAATCTCAATACCCGCCACATTATGATGAGCCCTTGATTTTCTAATGATTATATCTTTCGATTGGCCAACATATATACCAGCATCTGATGCCCCGATGGCTTCACAACCCTCAATTAGCACTTTCTCGCATTGAACAGGGTAAAGTCCGTACGAACCATTTGTGGATTTTGGTTCGCCAAGCCATTCGGTTTTTACATTCCGGAAAGTAATACCTATTACGTTCATTGTTTTCACGGCATCGCCTTTGCTATCTTGCACCGCTAAGTCTTCAATCGTAATATTTTCGGCATTTGAAACCCTGATTCCTTCTGCCCCGTCGGTTTGTCCTTTGAAGGATAAAATCGTCTTATCTTTGCCTTTTCCTTTGATTGTAATGTTCTTTTTCCCTTCGAGCGAAAGACTTGCCGTAAATGTAAATGAGCCTTCATCAAGCAGGATAGTAGAACCGTTTTCAGCCATAATGAATTGGGTTTGTATCTTTTTCTGAATATCTTTCTGGGCAAAAATACATCCACCTGACCACAAAAGGGGAAGTAAAAGTACTATGGTCAAACTTATTTTTTTCATATTAAAAAGAGGTTGAAGAAATTTTAAGCTCAAAATAGCACTATTTTCTTGAGATAAGTATTTGATAAATATCAAATTTTTGTTTTTTGTTATTCAAAAACTTTTTTTAATATTTCTTTAGTAAACATACTATTTATTTTTATTTACCCTCAAAAAACACAAAATTCCGCTTTTTTAACTATATTTTGTACAAATTCCTTATATTTGTTTTTAAAATACATTGCTTTCCTATCTTATAACAATGCCAGACGATAACAATACTTTTCGCAAAAAACAACCACCCAAAAGCACTAATACTCCCCGAAATACTTCGAGTAGTAAAAGTGGAGCTAATCAAACTTCACTTAATTTTAATGTCAGCAAAGAAAGTTATCAACTGGCTTTGGGTATTTTTATACTGCTTTTTTCTTTGATTCTACTACTTTCGTTCGTTTCATATCTCTTTACAGGCGATGCTGACCAAGATGTAGTACAACGAACATTTTGGACTTCTATCAAACAAGGCGACAAAAAGGCAGCCAATCTTATTGGCTTATTAGGAGCAAAACTATCTCATTTTTTTATCTTTGAGTGGTTTGGACTTTCGGCTTTTGGCTGGATTCCTGTCACGACTTGGGCAGGGTATTGGTTAGTAACCAAAAAAGATTTATTACCATACAGTTTCAATCGTTTCACATTTTCAAGTATTTTTTATGTTATCTGGACAAGCATATTTTTAGGATACCTCATTACAGTTTTCGATGCTTCAGGCAGTACAATCTGCGGTGGTTTGGGTTATTCTGTCAATCAATTTTTTCAGCAAGCAATGGGCTGGGGAGGTATTTTTATTATTATTTTGCTTTTATCGGGTTGGCTGATTTTCTTTCATGGCTATAGCGAAATCGACGATTGGTTTTTTGCCAAATATTTCAAGCGTGACCCTCGTGAAGATTTGGCAACTGAACGCATCCGCAAAGCAGTACAAGTTGAAGAAGATGAGTTTTTTGTAGAAGAAAAAGGTAATTCTTTAGGACAAACGCCATTTACTGATCCAATTGTACAGAAAGAAGAAGCCAAAATTGATTTCTTAAAAATCAGCCGAGAAGACATTGAAGTACCAAAACCTTTTGAAGAAAAAAATCTTTCGCTCGAAGTTGAAGAAAAGCAAAAAAGTACTTTATTAAATGAGCCACTCAAAGGCAATCCTACTCTTATTATAGAAACGAATCAAAAAGAACAAGATAATACTTTTGAAGATGATTTAGATACCGATGATGTCAACGAAAAAGTCTTGAAAGACTTTGGCTTGTTTGATCCAACGCTTGATTTGGGCAATTATCAATATCCACCGATTTCACTTTTAAGTGAGTACGGCAATACTGGCACGAAAGTAACCGAAGAAGAACTCGAAGCCAATAAAAATAATATCGTAGAAACTATGCGAAACTTCCAAATCGGAATTGCAAGCATCAAAGCTACTATTGGACCAACCGTTACGCTCTACGAAATCGTACCTGAAGCAGGTATTCGTATCTCGAAAATCAAGAATTTGGAAGATGATATTGCACTAAATTTGGCGGCACTGGGTATTCGTATTATTGCTCCAATGCCAGGAAAAGGCACGATTGGTATTGAAGTACCAAACAAAAACCGTGAAATGGTGACGATGAAATCGGTCATTGCGAGCGATAAATTCCAAAAATCGAACTTTGATTTGCCGATTATTCTTGGAAAAACGATTTCAAACGAAATCTTCGTGACCGACTTAGCCAAAATGCCTCACTTACTGATGGCGGGTGCGACTGGTCAAGGAAAGTCAGTTGGCTTGAATGTTATTTTGGCTTCGTTGCTTTATAAAAAACACCCTGCTCAAATCAAATTTGTATTGGTCGACCCTAAAAAAGTTGAACTTACACTTTATAACAAAATCGAGCGACACTTCTTAGCGATGCTTCCAAATGCTGAAGAGGCAATTATTACCGATACAAAAAAGGTTGTTTACACGCTCAACTCGCTATGTATTGAAATGGATAATCGCTACAATTTGCTGAAAGATGCAGGTGTGCGAAACTTGAAAGAATACAACGCCAAGTTTATTCAACGCAGGCTAAACCCCGAAAAAGGTCACCGTTATTTACCATACATCGTTCTTGTAATTGATGAGTTAGCAGATTTGATGATGACTGCTGGCAAAGAAGTTGAGCAACCAATTGCTCGTTTGGCTCAATTGGCCCGTGCTATTGGTATTCACTTGATTGTGGCAACCCAACGCCCATCCGTCAATGTGATTACAGGTTTAATTAAAGCCAATTTCCCAGCTCGATTATCTTTTAAAGTTACTTCAAAAATCGACTCACGTACAATTTTGGATACTGGTGGCTCGGAACAATTGGTTGGTAACGGAGATATGTTGCTTTCGATGGGTTCGGATATGATACGTTTACAATGTCCGTTTGTGGATACGCCCGAAGTTGAAGATATTTGTGAGTTTATCGGTTCGCAAAGAGCGTATGAATCTGCTTATTTATTGCCAGAATTCTACGGTGATGAAGAAGGCGAAACAGCAGAGTTTGACGCTTCCGAACTAGACCCAATGTTTGATGATGCCGCTCGATTATTGGTTTCACACCAACAAGGAAGTACCTCGCTCATTCAACGAAAAATGAAATTAGGCTATAATCGTGCAGGCCGTATCATCGACCAACTCGAAGGAGCGGGCATTGTTGGGTCATTTGAAGGCAGCAAAGCACGTGAAGTTTTGGTAAAAGATATCGAGCATTTGGAGGAAATATTGAGAAAGTTACGTTAAAAACAACCATTTGAATTAATTTTGCATCTAAATTGTTTCAAGAAAGTACGGATAAAGTTAATCCATTTTAAAAAATTTATATCTAACTAATTACTTGCTATAATCTATAAATGAATAAACCGAAGTGTCTATAAAAATCAGAAGAGTTTCTAAAGATTTACTAGTTTGTAAGTGAAAGTCCTGAATGGAAAATCAAGAAAATTGTAGTATCTAGCGAAACAGGAACTGAAAATGTACATAATTTAGCTTTTGGCAATTTCAAAGAAAATACCAAAATAATTGATAATTTATTTGTTAATAACAATCGAGATATAATTTAAGTATTAGTTACAGTTATTTCTACCGTTTATACATTTACTGGGAAATATCCAAAAGCATGAGTTTTTGCAACAGGAATAACGGCTGTTAGTACAAGATTATACAGAATGCAAATTACTACTGATATAGAAGATAAAAAAGCAGATTTTGTTGTTTATGGCTTAACTGCTGATACCAATATTTGGAAAGAATTTTTGGCTGGCAGCGATTACGAAGTATTTTTAATAACAAAACAAACAAACCAATAAGGTTTATGAAAATACAAGAATTAAATCAATCGAAAGTAACAGTAATTGTTTTCGATAAAAAATTAGAAGAGTACCACAATCTAGTTTTCTTTCCAGAAAAATTGGCAAAAGCAAATGAAATACTTATTAAAGTAGTCTTGCCGAAAACTCTTAAATAGCATTTTGTTTAAAAAAAAGAATATTAACCATTGTAAAAATGAAAAAAACACTTGTTTTAACTGCGAGTTTATTGATTGTTAGTAGTTTGGTGATGGCTCAAAAAGACAAAAAAGCAACCGCTATTTTGGACGAAATGAGCAAAAAATACCAAACAATGAAGTCGTTTAGTGCGGCGTTTACTTACGGAATTGAGGGAACAAATGCGAAACTCACCGAATCATATAAAGGGGATGTAACTGTAAAAGGTATAAAATTTCGCTTAAAAATGCTCGGTCAGGAGGTTTTTACGAACGGTAAAGATCTTTATAGCTACACCAAAGAAACCAACGAATGTCAAGTTTCGGAGTTTAATCCTGCCGATATGGATGCACTTTCTCCAACAAAAATTTATAGCATTTATAAAAAGGGTTATAAATATGTTTTCTTGGAAGAAGTAAAAGAAGGTAGTCAACTATACGAAGTAATCGAACTTTCGCCAGAAGATAAAGGCAGTAAAGTTGCGAAAGTACAAATCAAAGTTGATAAAAAAGATAAATCAGTAAAATCTTGGAAAGTATGGGACAAAAATGGCAAACGTACAGTTTTCCGTGTTGATAAGTTTATGCCAAACTCTCCTGCTGACGATAAAATCTTTACTTTTGATAAAAAGAAATACCCCGGAGTAGAAGTTGTGGATTTGCGATAATCTCATGCGTATCAAAAGCCCTGTTTTCTTCGAAAACAGGGCTTTTTTATTTCCCGATATTTTCCAATCTTTGTAGATAAACTTATATATTTATGCTTTTACTAACTCTCTCTTGGTTACTTTATGGAGCAATTCACAGCTGCATGGCAAGCAATTATTTTAAAATTTTTGCTGAAAAAATACTGGGTAAATACTTCCCTTTCTATCGTATCATTTATAATGTTTTGGCGTTTACTTTACTCATTCCTGTTTTTGCGGTTCAATTTTCAACCAAAAAAGAAGTTTTTTGGCAAGTATCAGATTATCAATCTATTATCGGAAAAGCTATTGCCATTTGTGGAGTCATTATTATCTCAAAGGCCTTGCAAGGCTATGATTTGAGAGAATTTAGCGGTCTTGATTTCAATAAAAGCCAAGAAAAAAACGAATTCAAAAGTGATGGGTTATTAAAATATATGCGTCACCCGATTTATTTCGGAATTCTGATTTTTGTTTGGGGAATGTTTGTGTCCGAAGCCTCAACAAGAAGTCTGACTAGTGCAGTTGCAGTAACAATTTATTTGTTTATTGGAATATATTTTGAGGAAAAAAAGCTAATTGAAGTTTTTGGCGAAAAATATGAAAAGTATCAACAAGATGTACCAATGTTGATACCTTTACTAAAGTTTTGATATTACTTTGCGAAACTGTTTAAATATTCTAAAATTTCGGTGCTTTGCTATCGAATTTGAAGTATTTTCCAACTACCGATGCGGCATTTCCAAAACCACAATCGTAGGCTTCATTTAAATAAATTATATTTGCTCCACCCTCAAAAAAGGATAATTTTATTAAACATTTGCCAAATTTATTATTTTCATAAATAGCTTCGTTTCTCACCAATTTCAATGATTTTTTTTCGATGATTGCCTGGTTAAAACTCGGCGGGCCTTTTACGGCTTGAATCTCCAAAACAATTTTATCTTTTGCAAGCTGTTGCACATACATATTGCCTGTGCCACCATCTTGCCCAAAACTATAAGCATAAGAGCCACTTACCGATTTTAATTCTAGCTTTTCAATTTCGATTGAAGCCGTTTTTTTGACACTGAATTTCATTTCTTTTCCATTCGGACTCGACCAAGTTCCGCTTATTTCATCGCCTTTTTTTGTTCCATAATACAAACCCGTGATTTCAGTTTTTTCACCAAATTCATGGAGTGAAAACTCATCGCCTTCGAGTGAACCAATGACCTTGATTGGTTGCCCTACTCTTTTGTACACTAATGTTCCATAAACTAAATTTGCATCGAATGTCAAAGAAAGGCTAATTGGAAACTTATTAATTAAGCCCTCGTAAGTGTGTTGAGAAAGCTTTTTTTGTGCAAAACTAAAACCTCCAATCAATAAAAAAACGACCAATAAAAAGACTCTTTTCATGCTATTTCATATAAAATTTTGGTAAAATTTTTCTTTAAAACAACGGCTTTTCGTTCTGAATAATGTCAAAATAACAATATTCAATCAAATAATAGCCAAAGATAAAGATTTTCGCTTTTCTTTGTAAAAAAAATATTCTTCCATAACCAAATTATCAAAACTAACACGACATGAAACTTAAATTAAGTCTCTCGTTATTCATTGTATTATCACTTTCAGCAGTGACTTTCGCTCAGAAAAAACAAACCCTCTTTAATGGTAAAGACCTAGCGGGTTGGAAAATTTACGGCACCGAAAAATGGTTCGTAGAAGATGGTCTTTTGGTATGCGAAAGCGGCCCCAACAAAGAGTACGGCTATTTGGGAACAGAACAAACATTCAAAGATTTTGAGCTTACATTGGAATTTAAGCAAGAAGCAAATGGCAATAGTGGCGTATTTTTTCATTCATCAATTGAAGGCACAAAGATAACCGGCTGGCAAGCCGAGGTTGCACCTCCAGGTAGCTCGACAGGCGGAATTTATGAGTCTCATGGACGTGGTTGGTTGATAAAACCTGAAGCAGAAAAAGACAAAGCCTTGAAAATGGGCGAATGGAATAAGATGACCGTAAAAGTTGTGGGCAATGTTGTGACTACAGTCTTGAATGGCACGCAAATGATTACACTCGATGATCCAAAAATCGGTGAAAAAGATGGCTGTATTGCTCTGCAAATTCATAGTGGTGGAGGTATTAAAGTAAAATGGCGTAAAATAAAAATCAAGCAATTATAATTATTTTAGTCCAACGTGTCTCAGCAGTCCACAAAACAAAAACTGTGGACTGTTGAAAATCATCCGAGAACTACATAAACAATCCTAAACATATAAAATATCTATGAATCAAGAAAAAACTACTTTTCAGCATCTTTTTAGCTTGCCCGTAATTGTAGCAGCATTGGGCTATTTTGTTGATATTTATGACCTTCAACTTTTTGGAATCGTGCGAGTTCAGAGCCTTGAAAGTCTAGGACTTACGACAAAAGAAGAAATTTCGTCAATTGGTACGTCCATTATTAATTTTCAGATGATTGGTTTGCTTTTAGGTGGGATTTTATGGGGAATTTTAGGCGACAAAAAAGGTCGTCTTTCAGTACTTTTCGGTTCAATTATTACTTATTCATTAGCAAATATCGCCTGCGGAATGATTCCCCATATTGAGTTTATGAGTAAAATTGAAGCCTACAAATGGCTACGTTTTATTGCAGGAATTGGCCTTGCAGGCGAACTCGGTGCAGGAATTACGCTCGTATCTGAGATTTTGCCTAAACACCTACGTGCTATCGGCACATCGCTTGTGGCAGGAATTGGCCTTTTAGGAGCAGTCGTTGCAACATTTACCGTAAGGCTTTCTGGCGATTGGACAGTTGCTTATTTTATCGGTGGGGGATTGGGAGTAGCATTGTTATTACTTCGTGTGGGGGTTATCGAATCGGGTATTTTCAAAGATGTTGTTGGAAAAAAACATATACAAAGAGGCAATTTCTTTGCTTTTTTCATGAATTGGGAGCGTTTTTCAACATACATGAAATGTATTGGCATCGGAATTCCACTATGGTTTTGTATCGGAATTTTGGTTTATTTGAGTAATGAATTTGGTGAAGCCTTAGGAATCGCCGAAAAAATAGACCCAGGTTTATCAATCATGTGGGCATACGTAGGTATTTCTGGAGGTGATTTTCTGAGTGGATTTTTTAGTCATGCTCTTCGTTCGCGTAAAAAAGCAATTGGCTTTATGATGTCATTTGCTTTGATATGTATGATTATTCTGCTGTTTTCGGGATTAATTAAAAGTGCCTCTTTGTTTTATACATTATGCTGTTTATTAGGTTTTGGAAATGGATTTTGGGCAATGTTTGTAACGGTTGCCGCCGAGCAATTTGGCACAAATTTACGGGCAACGGCCGCCACTACTATTCCGAATATGGTTAGAGGTTCGGTTGTTTTAATGACCCTATCATACAAATTTTTAAAGCCGATGCAGGGTATAATTATGGCAGGAGCAATCGTTGGTTTTATTTGCTTTGCCATTGGTTTTTATTCTGTACTCACCATTTCTGAAACTCATGGTAGAGATTTAGATTTCTTGGAGGAGTAAAATTGAAATATTTATATAACAAAAGAGCGATGGTTAATCATCGCTCTTTTGTTATTCTACAAATCTTCAAACCTCTCCAGCATTAAAATTGCCGCTTGCGGAAGAATCACATATTTTTCGCCTTCATATTGAACTTCAATGGCGTGGCGTTGCAGATAAATTGCCAAATCTCCTTCTTGAGCTTGAAGTGGCATATATTTTACTTTTTCTTCTGTTTCTTTCCATGGTTCATCTTCTGTTTGGGTTGGCAAAGGATAACCTGGCCCTACTTTAATGATGTATCCGCTCTGAATTTCTTCTTTTTCGGTAACCGTTGGTGGCAAATAAAGTCCTGAATTTGTTTTGTCTGATGGATTTTTAGGCTTTACTAAAATCTTATCGCCTACTACAATTAATCTTTTCAATTTATTATCTGATGTTACGCCGAGCATAATCTAATGAGTGAATAAGTGAATGTATGTCGCAAAGGACATTGAATTTGAAATAAATAACCTCAATACAAATCTGTACCTTATAAATAAAGAACTTCACATTTACGTATCTAAAATCTTTTGTCTAATATCTCTTGTCAAAAATTTAACTCAAAATCTGATAAACCACAAAAGCCGATAAGTACGCCAAAACTGACATATAAACCAACTGAATAATTGGCCATTTCCAGCCTTTGGTTTCTCTGTAAACTACTGCCAACGTACTCATGCACATCATGGCAAAAACATAGAATATCAATAATGAAAACGAAGTTGCCACCGAAAATGTTGGCTTTCCGGTTTCTGTATTTACTTCATTTCTGAGGCGTTCTTTAATGGTTATTTCATTTTCAGCGTCTGCACCAATACTATAAATTGTCGAGACTGTTCCAACAAAAACCTCACGTGCCGCAAAGGATGTAATGAGTGCAATTCCGATTTTCCAATCATATCCTAATGGTCTGATGGCTGGCTCGATGAATTTTCCGAAATGTCCTGCATACGAATTTTCGAGACGAACCGATGCGATTTTTGAGTCAAGTTGGCCTTGTTCGAGTGTTGGATTTCGTGCAATAACTGCATTTTCTGCTCTTTCAATTTTATCTCCAGGCCCATAAGAGGCCAAAACCCACAAAACTATCGAGATAGCCACAATTACTTTTCCTGCTTCAAAAACAAAGGTTTTTACTTTCTCTAAAATCGTAAAGCCTACTTGTTTCCAACGTGGTTTTTTGTAGGTCGGAAGTTCCATGATAAAGTAACTTCTTTCACTAGATTTTAGCATAAATTTCATCAACCAACCCGCTAATAATGCCGAGAAAAATCCTAATAAATAAAGTCCCATCAAGGCTATACCTTGCATATTGAAGAAACCCAATGCCTTAGTATTTGGCACAACAAAGGCAATCAAAATCGTGTAAATGGGCAAACGTGCAGAGCAACTCATCAACGGCGTAACCATTATTGTAATCAAACGGTCTTTCCATGAGCCAATTGTGCGAGCCGACATAATGGCTGGCACCGCACATGCCATACTCGAAATAAGCGGCACAACCGATTTTCCACTCATACCAAATTTCCGAATGAGCTTATCCATCAAAACTACCACACGAGCCATATAACCCGATTCCTCAAGAATTGAGATAAAAGCAAACAAAAAAGCGATTTGTGGAATAAAAATCAGTACGCCACCAATACCCGCGATCAAACCATCGGTAAGCAGGCTAACCAGTTGATTATCAGGAAGATTTGATTTCAAAAAATCATTTACCATTGCTACGCCTTGATCAATTAAGTCCATTGGAGCTTCGGCAATTGTGAAAACTGACTGAAAAATCATGAACAAAATACCCAGGAAAATAACGTATCCCCAGATTTTATGGAGTAAAATATGGTCGATTTTCTCGCTAATTGTTTCCTTTTTTTCACCTTCTTCAATAACTACTTCTGTGAGAGTCCCACTAATATCACGATAGCGTTGGATAGTTTCGGTCGATTGAAATTTATCGGGATTGAAATTATGTTTTTTTACAATTTCCTCTAATTCTTTTTGTTGATTTTCGCCCAAAAACATCAATTTTTGAGCCTGTGCAGCGTATTGAAGTGCTAAATATTTATTTTCAATACCAAATTTTGTTTTAACTTCTTCAAAAATATTTTCCGTTTTTTTATCAAAACTTGGTGGATTTATGTGCGTTTTTTTATGTTGAAGCTGATTGAAAATAGTGTGTTTTAACCCTTCAATTCCGATACCTTCGCGGGCATTAAGCTCAACAACTGGAATACCAAGAATCTTTGAAAGTTTGCCTGAATTGATAGAAATACCCGATTCTTCAGCCACATCGAGCATATTGAGTGCCAAAATTGTAGGTACGCCCAAATCACTGATTTGCTCAAAAAGCAACATATTTCTTTTTAAATTTGAGGCATCGGCTACTACGACGGCCAAATCGGGATAATCGGGATTTTGTGGATTGGCCAGCACTTCAAGCACCACTTGCTCATCTAATGAATTCGGATAAATACTATAGGTGCCTGGAAGGTCAAGAATTTCAACATCCATACTTCCGCTCAAACGACAAAATCCTACTTTTTTATCGACTGTTACTCCTGGAAAATTTCCGATTTTTTGACGCAACCCAGTGAGTTGATTAAAAAGTGAGGATTTACCTGAGTTTGGATTGCCAAGAAGTGCAACAACTTGTTTATTTTTCACAAAATTTTCAACGATTAAATAGTCGATGACCGATCTACAACGGACGACTGTTTCCATTCAACTATCTAAAACTCAAATTTATCAGTCCAATAAATATTTATTTTATTACGATTGTTGCTGCCTCCCTCTTTCGAAGTGATAAATGATACCCCGCTACTGTAATGCCTACTGGGCATCCTAAAGGAGCGATAAAGTCAAGCATCACCTCTGTATCGGGCAAACACCCCATTTCAAGCAGTTTTAATGACATAGCATCATCTTTAAAGTTATTGATAATTCCCTTCTCCCCTATCTTTAAATCGGCAACAGTTTTTTCGGCTTGCACTTTATATTTTATTTAGACTGATTTCAAATAAACGTAAAATTACCTTATTTGGTTCTAACATAAAAATGATTTTTGTCAGTTATTATATCAGTTTAAAAACATAAAAATTATTGAAAAAGAATCAATATCATAAAAATTCTAATTTTTTGATTAGTATATTTGTACCTAAGAGTTATTCTGGAGAATGGACTCGACCTTAATAATGCAAGAACTAAAAGCACTTATCGAAAAAGAAATCAGACTGGAATGGCGACAACGTTACGCCCTAAACGGTATGATTCTCTATATCGTAAGTACAGTTTTTGTCTGCTACATGAGTTTTGCTCTGAAGTCCAAAGGCATGGAACCCATCACTTGGAACACCCTTTTTTGGATAATTTTGCTTTTTACCGCCGTCAACTCAATCACGAAAAGCTTTACGCAGGAGCGAGCGGGCCGACAACTTTATTATTATACTTTGGCAAGTCCACAAGGGATTATTCTCTCTAAAATCATATATAATATAGTTTTGTTATTGGCTCTTTCTCTCATTGGCTTATTTATTTATATTATTTTTTTGGGAAATCCTGTACAGAATTTATTGATGTACCTGACGGCAGTCGTAATTGGAGCAATTGGTTTTTCTTCGACCTTGACAATGGTAGCGGGAATTGCCTCAAAAGCTGAAAACACTTCTACTTTGATGGCAGTTTTGAGTTTTCCAATCATACTTCCAATGCTTTCGATGCTCATTAGGCTCTCGAAAAATGCAATGGATGGCTTAGAATGGAATACCAGCTACGATGAAATTTTAATTTTACTGGCAATTGATGCCATTGTTATAACAATTAGTTATTTACTCTTTCCTTTTTTGTGGAGAAGTTAAAACCAATGAGAGAATGAATGAATTAGTGAATGATTGAATATTCCTAACTTAAAAAATTCCCCATCGGGGAGCAGTGGTTTATATGAAAAAAACTTGGTGGAAAATTTTATGTGTAGTTATACTTCTCTACACAATTATTCAAGGACTTGGCGGAATTGTGCCACGTCAGCCGATACTAAATGAAACAATTCGTAATGTGTATTTCCACGTACCGCTGTGGTTTGGAATGATGGCATTAATGACCGCTTCAATGTGGTTTGCAATAAAGTATTTACGCAATGGAAACATCGCAGATGATGAATATTCAGTCGAATTTGCCAATGTTGCTATCTTTTTTGGCATTTTGGGCTTTATGACTGGTTCGCTTTGGGGACAATTCACTTGGGGAGATTGGCTTCCGAAAGACCCAAAAATCATAGCCGTTGAAGTTGGACTTTTGATATATTCTTCTTATTTCATTCTAAGAAGTTCGTTTGAAGATGAACAGCGAAGAGCCAGATTATCAGCCATTTATAACATTTTTGCTTTTGCGACATTCATTCCATTAGTTTGGATTTTACCGAGACTCACCGATTCGCTTCATCCAGGAAACGGCGGAAATCCAGCTTTCGGAAAATACGATATGGACAGTGCTATGAGAATGGTTTTTTACCCTGCCATAATCGGTTTTACACTATTAGGCGTTTGGATTACGAGTTTACGCATACGCTTACGTGTTATCGAACGTTTAAAATTGTAGAGACGTGGCCTCAATGGAATTGCATGCCACGTCTGGTAATAATTAAATCTTTGTTTTATCCGTTAATTTTTAACAATAATGAAAAAAATCATATCGTTTTTAGTATTACTTCTAACGTCATTAAATTTGTTTGCTCAAGAAGAAGTGCAAATGGCTGACCAAATGCGTGCCGATGGCAAAATTTGGGTAGTTGTTGCCGTAATCGCCATAGTATTTATCGGAATTATAACCTATTTAGTTTTGTTAGATAGAAAGATATGTAAGATTGAGAAAAATCTATAGTCGGCAGCCCAGGTCCGATTGTAAAGACAAAATATGTAACATTATTTTCAACAAAAACTATATTCTATGGTCGATTGACCGTGGCCTCTCAATAAAATGAAAAAATCACATATAATAGCTCTCGGTGTTATTGCGGTAGCAATCGCAATTATCATTTCAACCGTTGGTGATGCCAGCACTTATGTTGGTTTCAATGAAGCCGAGCAAGTTGCCAAACAAGGCAGCACTAAATCAATGCACGTGGTGGGAACTTTAAAAAAAGACGCTGAAGGTAAATATTTAGGAATGGTTTACGAACCCTCAATTGACCCCAATCATTTTGAGTTTACAATGATAGATTCACTAAATTATGAGTCGAAAGTAGTTTATAATCAGCCTAAACCTGCAGATTTAGATAAATCTGAAAAATTGGTAGTTGTTGGTAAAATGGACTTAGCAAATAAATGTTTCAAGGCTGATCAAATTTTATTAAAATGCCCCTCGAAATACAATAATAATGAGCTAAAAGTTGAAGAATCTGCAAAAGCAGTTTCGATGAGATAAAAATATGTAGGGGCATATAGCATAAGCCCTTATTGAGAGATTGTTAAATATTCAAAAATGACTATTCTATTCGATGGCGTTTGTAATTTTTGTAATGCTTCTATCAATTTCATCATTGACAGGGATAGAAAAGGCATTTTTAAATTTGCTGCCTTACAATCGGAAATTGGTCAAGAATTACTCAAAAAATTTAGATTAAAAACCAGCGATTTTGATAGTATTGTAGCCTTAGAAGGCGATAAAGTTTATCAAAAATCAGATGCAGCTCTCGAAATTGCTCGTAAAATGGATGGAATTTGGAAGATTTTTTATATTTTCAAAATCATTCCAGCCTTTCTACGAAATCCTGTTTATGATTTGATAGCACGCAATCGTTATCGATTTTTTGGCAGAACTGATGCCTGTCGAATACCTACACCCGAATTGAAAACAAGATTTTTATAAGATATTCCAACAAAAAATCCAGCTAGGTTCGCTGGATTTTTTGTTATTCATAAACTTCTTTACGGTGAGCGATTTTAGCAACAGTTATTGTAATAATATTATCTTGAATCGCATAAACTATTCTGTAATCCCCAACCCTGATTCTATAAAGTGGTTTAAACTTTAAGTTAGGTACTTTAAAATTAGTAAGTCTTTTGTAGCCGTGTGGTCTTGGATTATCTCCCAGATTCTGTACTTTTTCAAAAACTTCATCTTGTCCATCGGCTGGCAACTTTCTAATTTCTCTTTCAGCACTTGCCGTAAATATTATTTGATATTTCATCTACCTACACGTTGTGCTAAAATTTCTTTCTTGATTTCCTCAAAAGGCTTTGTTGGCTCGTCTTGTCTCTCAAATACGGTTAGTGTATCTATTAAATCTTCAAACAATTCTTGCATTTGCTGATTTCTTAAATCGAATTGTACAGCAACTTTTTGTCCTTTTGCATCTGTCAAAAAGCTTATGTTTCTTTTTAATGTTGCGACAGTCATATTTTTATTGTTTTATTCTAAACAAATATAAAACTTAATTTAATATTTTCTTATTTCTTCATCTATTCCATAATTCTCAATTTCGCAAAACTCAATAACAGCGTTTTTTCTCCTTGCCCTTTTGCATCAAATTTGATAGTTGCCTTACGGTCATTACCATTAATATCCATTTTAGTTACAGTTCCATAGCCAAATTTTGGATGTTCTACTTTATCGCCTTGTTTTAGTCTAGAAGTATCGCTTGCCACAAAATCGCCAGTTGGTGTATGATTTACTGGTGTAGCTTTTGCAACAGGTTTTAGGTTAGAAATAATGCTATCTTTCTTAGAAAAAGGTAAAACAGATGTAGATGAACTCGTGGCTGGGCGGTCATTTCGAGCTTCACTATTTCCGTAAGAAACTACCCTACTTTTTGAAATTTGCAAGTATTTTGGGTCAATTTCTTCTAAAAAACGACTTGGTTCGCAGTAATTCAGACGACCATAATTATAGCGACTTTCGGCATAGCTTAGCGTTAATTTCTTTTCGGCACGAGTTATGGCTACGTAAAACAAACGGCGTTCTTCTTCCAAATCACTGCGTTTTGACAGCATCATTTGTGATGGAAAAAGGTTTTCTTCCAAACCAACAACATATACATACTTAAACTCTAACCCTTTTGCTCCGTGAATCGTCATAAGAGTCACACGGTCTTGGTCGCCATCTTCATCTTCTTGGTCGGCGGTGGTCATAAGCGTAACCGTCTGCAAAAACGCACTCAAGGTAGTTTCTTCATTCTGCGATTCGCCGCCCGCAGCATTATCAACAAATTGCTTTATTGAGTTGAGTAATTCTTGAATATTTTCGTAACGAGCCAAACCTTCGACGGTTTTGTCATCGTACAATTCTTTCAAAAGTCCTGAAGTTTTGGCAATATATGAAGCCACTGCGTGGGCATCTTTGCCTTCTTCAATTAGCAAACCATAGCTTTTAATCAGCGTCGCAAATTCATCAATCGTGGTTGCGGCACGCCCAGCAATATATTGACCGATATTGCTCACAACTTCCCAAACCGACTTATTATTTTCAGCAGCCGTTACTACAATTTTGGCAACAGTTGTATCACCAATGCCTCTTTTGGGTAAATTAATGATTCGTTTGAAAGCTTCGGTATCACTCTGATTTATTGTAAAACGCAAATACCCCAACAAATCTTTGATTTCCTTACGTTGATAAAACGACAATCCACCAACGATTCTGTATTTAATATTTAGTTTTCTTAAAGCCTCTTCAAAAGCCCTTGATTGAGCATTTGTGCGGTAAAGAATAGCAAAATCAGTATTTTTGAGACTATTATTATTCTTTTCTTCAAAAATATTTGTTGCAATTAAGCGACCTTCTTCATTATCAGAAGCTGCTTTTATAACATCAATCTTGCTTCCTTCTTCGTTTTCAGAGAAAACCTTTTTCTCTAATTGTTCTTTATTTCGTGCAATAACCGAATTGGCAGCATTAACAATATTTTGAGTCGAACGATAATTTTGTTCGAGTTTTACGGTTTTCAAATCAGGATAATCTGACTTAAAATTCAAGATATTTTGAATATTTGCCCCACGGAACGCATAAATACTTTGTGCATCATCGCCCACGATACAGATATTCTGATGCACCGACGAAAGTTTGCGAGTAATTAAGTACTGCGAAACGTTTGTATCCTGAAACTCATCGACCATAACGTGCTTAAACTTATGCTGATATTTGTTTAAAACATCCAAATGATCACGAAAAAGCACATTTGTATTATATAACAAATCATCAAAATCCATGGCGTTTGCTTGAAAACAACGCAAGACAAACATTTTGTAAAGACGACCGATTTCGGGCATTCGAGCGGCTTTATCATCTTCCATATAAATTGGATTAGTAGCATAAGCCTCCCACGAAACCAAAGCATTTTTGGCACTTGAAATCCTATTTAACACATAATTTACTTTGTAAGTTTTATCATCCAAAGCCAATTCTTTAATAATTGACCGCATCAAAGATTTTGAATCGTCGGTATCATAAATCGTAAAATCGGAGGTATAACCGAGTCTCTTTCCTTCAAAACGCAGCATTTTGGCAAAAACTGAGTGAAAAGTTCCCATCCAAAGATTTTTGGCATCGCTTCCAATCACCGACTCAACACGCTGACGCATTTCTCCCGCTGCTTTATTGGTAAACGTCAACGACAAAATATTGAAAGGATCAACGCCTTGCTCAATCAGCCACGCAATACGATAAGTAAGCACACGAGTTTTGCCCGAACCCGCACCCGCAATAATCATCAATGGGCCTTCGGGGTGCGTTACTGCGTCACGTTGTGGTTGATTAAGTTTCTCTAAATAATTATCTTTTGCCATTCGTTTCTCTTTTTGGACTACAAATTTAGCAGTATATTCTCAAAAAGCATCATAAATGGAAAATTGAGATTTGGATAGCAAGTCATACTACACCCTAAAAATCTCTAATACACTTTTTAATCTTAGTGATTTTCTTAATTTTGGAAGAAATTACTAAATACAATACTCTTACGATATCCAAACTTGCTTTAAACTAATTGTGGAAAATAAACGTACTCGAGCTCTCTTTTTGGGATTTGAGAAATTGTGGGCATATGAGAATTCTTGAAACCAAGAATGTTATAAAGTGTAAAGTGACCTAATTTTTGATTGAGAGCTCCATTTTAACAACAAGCTTTAAATTCATCAACAAAATAAAGTTTAAATATTTTTTGAAATGTGATTGTTGCAGGACAGTACAGGATAGTGAAAAAAAAGATATCTTTTTAATTGCATATTATATAGAAAAAATATCCTTATTTTTGTTTTTCAATTTATAATATTAAGCAAAATGTATTGAAGTTTTGGATCCGGTAAAGTATTACTAATGTTTTTATTATAGATATTGACTTTTAATAAATGAATCATTAGGGTAGTTATCAACCTTATTTATAAATTGACAAACTAACCCTTTATAGCTTAAATCAAAATACCATTTTAAGTGTTAAAATATTAAATCATTCAGTATAAAAATACCTCATTGGGTCTTTTAACATTTAAGGCGACTTTTAAAGAGAAAATCGTGATTGGATTTTATCATGTTACTTTTTTTAAATATTGACATTTTATACGTTTTTAGTCTTTTTTCATTACGATTTCTGTTCTTTCATTAATTTTCCATGTTGTGGTTTATTTCAATAATCATTATCCACAAGTGAGGCATTATCATTTACTTTAAGTACAATAAAGTAAGTATCTGTTGAATAATTTTCAGGGACTTTGGTCTTTGTGTTCAACTCAAGAAAATGTAATTCTTTTCTATTAGATTATTAATTATGTGAATTTAAAACCAACAATGATGAGTTTATTAAACAGACCAATGTTAGTTGTTTTTGTACGAAACCCAATCTATCAACTTGTAGCAATTTTTAGTTAAATCATTTTTCATTTAACCCTGATTAATCTATTGTATGAACTTTTACTTCTATACTCGTTTGCTAAGGCTAATGGCCGTGCGGGCATTGGGGGTTGTTCTGTTTTTTAGCTTGTCTGCCGATGGCCTTGCCTACGGAAACAGTCTACATAATGTCCTAATTAAACCCCAACCCTCAAATACTGACTTACTTTTTAATTCTGTTGCTGATCGAATTGTGAAAGGCACAGTAACTGATGAAAATGGCGAGGTCTTGCCTGGTGTTACGATAATATTAAAAGGACTTCAACGCGGGACCACTACTAATAATACCGGACAATACCAAGTCAGTGTACCAGATGATATTAATGAGCTTATTTTTAGCTATGTAGGTTATCTTTCAAAAGAAGTGACGATTGGCAACAAAACAGCTATCAACGTGGTTTTACAAACCGACGAAAAATCGTTGGAAGAGGTAGTGGTAGTAGGCTATGGTACTCAAACTAAGCGTGAACAAACAGCTGCTATTAGCACCATTGGGGGCGATGAAATCTTAAAAGCCCCTGTTACCGATGCTACCAACGCCCTTATTGGTCGAGTATCGGGTTTGTTTGCTCAGCAACTTAGTGGACGTCCTGGATTGAGTTCTGCAAACATTACTATTCGCGGAAGGGCTTCTACCAATTCGGCAGCCCTAATTATTGTCGATGGAGTTGAACGTCAGACCTTTGGTGATATTGACCCGAATGAAATTGAGTCTATTTCTGTCTTAAAAGACGCCTCTTCTACTGCTTTATTTGGAATAAAAGGAGCCAATGGGGTCATTATCGTTACTACTAAATCGGGCAAAAGTGGCAAATCGAAAGTATCGTATTCAGGAAACGGGGGTCTGGTAAATTTTACCCAAATTCCTGAATTTCTTGATGCTTATCCAAGTGCCATGCTGCACAACGAGGGCGAAGAAAACCTTCTTAAATATGGTTTGGTACCAGCTAGTTTTCAGAAAGTATTTACGGCTCAGGATTTGCAGATATACAAAGATGGTACTGGCGATCGCCTGCTATATCCTAACACTAATTGGTTCAAGGCCGTTACAAAGCCCAACTGGTTCAGAACCCAGCACAACCTTAACTTTTCGGGCGGTTCCAAAGCCATTAAGTATTTTGTATCGATGGGATATTTGTTTGAGGATGGCGGTTTTAAGGATTTCAGCACCCCATCGGGCTACAAAACCAACCCTTCCTATACCCGTTATAACTTCCGATCAAACCTAGATTTTAACTTGACGCCAAGCACTATACTCAGCTTGCGACTTGGCGGACGATTAGAGGGTCGCTATTCCTTTCAAGCTAATGGTGGTCAAGGTGATTTGCGTCAGCGTTTCGAAACTGGACCGGAGTATTTGCTAACCCGAATGTATGCCATTCCTGCTTGGATTATTCCATTTTATCCTGAATATATAAACCCCCAAAACCCTCAGGATCAATTATTAGACAACACTCTAAACCAGATTGAAGATTTTGGGCGGTCTGGTGTCAACACTTTTAATCCATATGCCGTTATCAAACGAAACGGCTATGTTGATTACCGAAATAATGCAATTGAAAGTGTGTTTGTGTTAGATCAAAAACTGGACCTAATTACCAAAGGACTAAGCTTTAAAACAACGTTTGGTTATGATGCCTACATTGCTGGCGTTCGAGCACAAGGTGGAGCCTACGCAGCCTACAATGTAAACCGGACAACCAAAACCCTCGAGCTAGCTCGTGGCTCGTTTGAAGACCCACTTGGTGGGGTAACAGCTCAAAACTATGGCTATGTAAAAACCAACCTGCAACTATCCCTAAACTACGCCCGTTCGTTCGGTAAGCACAACGTATCGAGTGTGGCTGTTGCACAGCGAGAATTACGTGGGTCTGATGGTGTAGCAGCTCCGTTTGCCAACGAAGGATTGGTTTTACGAGCAACCTATAACTATAACAGCCGCTATTTTATTGAACTTAATGGAGCCTACAATGGTTCCGAAAACTACCCTAAAGCCGAGCGATATGGATTGTTCCCGGCCATTTCGGCGGGGTGGACTATTAGCGAAGAGAAGTTTTTAAAAGGAGCCAAATGGATTGACTATCTTAAAATTAGAGGGTCTTATGGCTTGATTGGTTTTGGAAATGTGACTAGTACCCGGTTCTTGTATTTAGATGAATACTCTAACGGAGGTGGTACGCCTGGAACAAGTTCTAATTCCATAATAAACAATCGGGTTTTGTTTGGCACGGCTAGTACCAATGTGTCAAATCCAGTAGTATGGCATAGCCGCTCGGGCAACCCCGATGTAACCTGGGAAAAGTCAATCAAACGTAATTTTGGTATAGAAGCTGCGTTTTTGCGTAACAGGTTATCGATAACTGCGGATATTTTCGACGAGAAGCGTTACGATATTTTGTTAGCCCGTAATAACTCTTCACTTGCAATATTTGGCGAGTCATTGCCACAAAGCAACTATGGTGAGAACTATAATGGTGGTTTTGAAGTTGAAGCCAGTTTCAAAGATGCAAAAGGAAATTTTCGATACGGTATTAGTGGGCAATATACTCATGCTAAGAACCGCATTGTCCGAACAGATGAGCCTATCAACCTCCCAGAAAATCAGAAAGTTACTGGACAGTCTATCGGGCAGTTTCGAGGCTATCAAGTACTTGGTTTTTACCAAAGTCTAGAAGAGATTGCCGCAAGCCCCGCAAGTCTAATCAATGGTGCCGTGATTCCAGGCGATTTTAAATTTGCTGATATAAATGGTGATGGCATCCTTGACGATCAGGACCGCACACCTATTGGCTATGCCGACATACCTCAGAATGTGTTTGGGATTGAGCCAAATTTTGGCTACAAAGGATTTACATTGTCGGCTCTTTTACAAGGTGTCACGAAAGTAAACTCAAACGTATTTTTTGCTGGTGGGAATTATTACTCTGAGATGCTGAATCGCTGGACACCCGAAAATGCACAGAATGCCACCTGGCCCTCTATTCGGCCCCGTGGAACAGCTGCGCCCAGTTACTCCACCAACGATTACCTGCTACAGGATGCAAGTTATCTGAAGCTCCGTAACGTGGAGATAAGCTATGCTGTGCCAGCTGCCTTTGCCAAACGCCTGAATATGGAAACTATTCGCGTATATCTGACTGGACAGAATCTGTTTACCTGGACAAAATTCGTAGGCCTCGACCCCGAAAATAATCAGACTAGTGCAGTGCAAGGTTCTTTCTTTTCGGGGCCCAACAACGCCATGCCAATTTCCCGAATATTTAACTTAGGTGCAAATATACAATTCTAAACCATTATGAAATTCATTTACTATACACTCCTTATTGGTTTCCTTTTGCTAGATGTTTCCTGTGAAAAAGACTTTCTGCAACGTGACCCTGGTGTTGCCATCACAGAAACCAACGTTTTCATTGACCCTGTTTTAGCCACCCGATTTGCCGATAACACTTATAACTTTTTGTTAGATGAATTTGGTCGGCTAAGTACATTACAGAGCCACAAAGGCACCACTGGACAGCTTTCGGATGAGGCAATTTTTGGCGAAACCAGCTTAGGACATGGTATCCTAACCATGAATCAAGGAAAGTTTTTAGATGACTTCTCTACCGATGTGAGGGTCACTTATAGTCGGATGTATCAGGGTATTCGGAACGCCAACGTAATGCTTGCCAACGTGGATAACGTTAAATGGACAGCCGCTGAAAATGGCCCTCTCATCAAGGCTCAACAGCTGTTTCTTAGGGCATTTTTTTACTTTGAACTCGTGAAACGTTATGGCGGAGTTATTCTGTTGGATAAACCCTTGGCTCAGACCGATGACTTCGATTTACCCCGTAATACATACGAAGAAACTGTTGCTTTTATTCTGAAAGATTTGGCGGATGCAGAGGCCATTCTATCAAAAGAAACTTGGGGGACTTTTTATAATCCTACAACCGACTGGAACGCAGGCAACGGTGGTCGAGCTACTGTTGGGTCGGTTAGGGCATTGCGTTCTCGCTTATTGCTGATGGACGCGAGCCCCCTTAATAACCCAACTAGCGACGCCGCCAAATGGCAACGGGCCGCAGATGCTGCCAAAGCTATTATTACATCGGGTAAATACTCATTGCACCCAGCCTATGGAACCTTGCTTAACCAACCCACTTCACCTGAATACATTCAGATTAAAGTGCGGGCTCCTCGTTCGGGTAATGGTGGATTCCTAGGCGATTTTATCATTCCGCCTTCGTTTGGGGGGGCACAGAGTCAATTGAATCCCACCCAGAATCATGTTGACCTTTACGAAATGAACAACGGAAAACCTATCACCGACCCCACTTCTGGCTATAAACCGCAAGACCCCTACGCAGGCCGAGACCCCCGGTTTTATGCCAACATCATCTATAATGATCAAACTTGGCAGGGTAGAAAAGTGGCAGTGTGGGTTAATAATGCGACAACACCAGCATCGTTCGGTGTTGATTTTCAACCTGCTTCCACTACCTCTACCCGCACCAGATATTATACCAAAAAATTGTGGCCAGAGTCGGTTCGTGGGGGAACAGGAGGAGCGTCTGCCATTCTGAACTATATCTTTTTCCGGTATGGTGAAGTGTTGCTCAACCACGCCGAGGCTCTCAATGAAGCCCAAGGACCAGTAGCAGATGTGTATTCGTCAATCAACCAAATCAGAAAGCGAGCCGGTATGCCTGACTTGCCTACTGGATTGACCAAAGACCAAATGAGGAATCGAATTCACAACGAACGGGCTGTGGAATTGGCATTTGAAGAGCATAGATGGTGGGATATCTTGCGATGGAAAAAGGGTATTGAGATAATTCCAAAAACCATCACAGGTATTGATGTGGAGCGGCTTACGGTAACAACCTTTAAGTATACAGTGATCCCGTTGCCAGCTGTTTATCAGCGGGTTTTTCAAAACCATATGCACCGCTATCCCATTCCTCGCAATGAAATTTTCAAAAGCAACGGCATCTTGAAACAAAATCCAGGCTGGTGATAAGCCGCCTTCCCTCACTTGGTAAAGGAGAGGGTTAACTTACCAGACATTATGAAACGATTTATACAATTTCTTTTTGGGCTATGGCTCATCGGCACCGCTGAGGCGTTTGCTCAGACAAAAACCTCCCCTAATGTAAGTGTTTCAGGGGTAATAACAGACCTTAACAATATCCCTATAAAAGATGCTTTAATAGCTGTACAAGAGGCTCGCACACAAGTTTCGACAGATAGTGAAGGGCGTTTTGTTATTAAAGCATCACCAGGTGATGTGCTGGTAATTAGTAAAAATGGATATCTAGGTCAGACTAAAATAGTAAGTGATGTTACTGACTTCAAGGCATCACTTAACCCTGCTCTTACTGATGCTGGGGACGATGATTTTGTTCCTATTCCATTCGGGATTCGTAAGAAACGGGAGCTTAATATGGCTATTTCGACATTCAGTACAAAGAATTTACCCCAAATCCCGGTAGCGTCGGCAAATGCTACGTTTGCCGGGCGTATTCCAGGTTTGTATGTACAACAAACAGGTACAGCCCCTGGCTTAGATGGAGCATTTTTCCAGACTCGAGGGTTGTCAACATTCGGCCCAAATAGCTTACGTACGCTTGTCGATGGGGTAACTCGCCCACTTAACGATATTGATATCAACGAGATTGAGAGTATTACTGTACTGAAAGACGCGGCTTCACTAGCTTGGTATGGGCTTCGCTTTGGCAGTGGGGTCATGCTTATTACCACCAAAAAAGGAAGTGCATCCCGAAATAACATTCAATTTGATATGCAAACAGGGGTTCAATCGCCTGATAAAATGATTAAGCCATTAAACTCTTACGATTTTGCCAAGCTTTATGATGAAGCTTTAATGAACGATGGATCACAGCCCATTTATAATGAAGCAACACTGAGTGCTTACCAAAATGGTTCCGATGCGTTTCGTTTCCCAAGTAACAACTATGTAGAATCATTTTTAAAACCGCAGTCGCCTTCTCAGAGGTATGTATTATCGACCGATGGGGGAAGTAACAATGTTCGATATTTTGCATTGCTGGGCTACTACACACAGGATGGCTTGTTCAAAAATGCTAAAACAGATGACTATAATGCTAATATTGGTTACAATCGATTCAACTTTCGTGGAAATGTAGATTTTGATGTAAATAAGAACCTAACTATAGGGCTTAATGTGTCTGGTCGGTCAGAAGGGCAGCGACAACCAGGTAATTTAGAGGTAAGTACCTTATTGAGTTCGCTCTATAACACCCCACCTAATGCCTTCCCAATTCAAAATCAAGATGGTTCATACGGAGGCACTGCCTTGTTCCAGAATAACCCAATGGGGCTATTGCGAGACCGAGGTTACACAAGTTTCGTAACGCGGGTTTTGATGGCGACCATCGACCTCCGCGAGAAACTAGACTTCTGGGTACCGGGGCTTTCTGCCAACATCAACTATAGTTATGATGTTCAAGGGACTTATTCTTCTGGATTGAACCGCGATTTTCAGGTGATAGATGCCTCTGGAGCTACTCCTCTGATTTATCGAAATCAAACTCCATTAGCCTACCGGTCATCAGGTTTTGGAGCCACTGCACAACGCAACGAAGGCTGGGCTGGATTTGACTATGACCGAAGATTTGGTAAGCATCAGTTCAACGCATCAGCACGAGTTCAACGTAACGTGGCATACTCACCTTCGCAACTTGATTTTAGAGGCCAAGGACTTGCCACACGACTTGATTATGGTTATAAGGATCGCTATTATTTAGGTTTCGTAGGAGGTTATTCAGGATCTGAAAACTTTCCTCCCGGTAAAAGATATGGCTTTTTTCCTGCTGTTTCGGCTGGTTGGGTAGTTTCCGACGAAGCTTTTATCAAACCCAACAAATTCCTCAGTTACATGAAACTCCGTGCCTCCTATGGCAAAGTGGGTAGTAGCGACATTGGTGGCAGTCGCTTCCCGTTTGAGCAGTTTTTTGCACGTAACACAGGCGGGGGTGGTTACACATTTGGCACTGGCTTTTCAGCTACAACTTCAGCAAACGAAGTATCCATTTCTAATCCCAATATCACTTGGGAAACTCTTACCTCGTTGAATGTGGGCACTGATTTTCATCTATTTAATCACGCCCTTACTGGCTCAGTAGATTACTTTGTAAATAATCGTTCAGGTATTCTTACACCATCAGCTATCCCGAGTATTCTAGGCAGAACATTGGTTGTTAATGAGGGTGAGGTGACCAGCAAAGGTTTTGATTTTGCTCTGAACTATGAAAAGAAAATTGGCCAATTATCGCTCTCTCTCTATGGAAACGCTACGATAGCCGATGACAGAATAATATCCGAGAATGGGCAGGCTGGATTACCAGATTACCAGAGTACCGTAGGTCGTGTTATTGGAAGCCGTTTAGTATTTGTTTCAGATGGAATTTTCCAAAATCAGACTCAGATTGATAATAGTCCTCGTCAAGTTTTGTCTGGAAGAGTGGTGCCAGGTGACATAAAATATAAGGATATTGGTGGTATTAATGGCATACCCGACGGGGTTATTGATAACCTAGATCGAGTGCGGGTCGATGACAGAGACAGGCCTAAGGCATTCTTTGGATTTGGTTCGGTGATACGATATGGTGTATTTGATCTATCGGCACATTTTCAAGGAGTTGGAGGACGAGTAATTGATACTCAAGGTATTGTGAATTCTGGGCCATCGAATTTTAACCAAGAGAGCCTAAATCGCTGGACACCAGCCACCGCCAATACTGCTGTTTACCCACGATTAGGTATTTCAGACCGAGCAAATAATACTTCGGCATCTGATTTCTGGTTGACTTCTGGAGATTATGTTCGGCTTAAAAATCTGGAATTAGGTGCTACCGTACCCAAAAATTTTCTTTCGAAATATGCCTTGAAAAATACCCGTTTATATGTCGGGGGATTCAACCTTTTTGTATTCGACAAACTAAAACTTGATATCGACCCTGAAATACCTGGAGCAGGTAGAGGAAGTGCATATCCATATGTAAAAACCATTTATGCGGGCTTTCGGGCATCATTCTAAGTTCTTAAATCATGAAAAAGACAATTTTATTTCTTCTATTAATCAGCTTGATAGCTTGCAAAGATGACTACCTCTCTTTTAATTATACTGATGGTAATATCAGAGATGAAGCAGACATATGGAATTCAGACCGTAATGCACGAGGCTTTCTCAGCAACGTATATTTTGGTATTTTCAATCGATATAATCTTGATGGAAATGGCTCTATGCTTTCCCAAGCCAGTGATGAGGCACTTAATTCTAACCTCAGTTCAAACATTAACGTTTTTAACAATGATACTTGGGGATCGCTACGTACTAACGACGATCAATATGCTAATCTTTATGACTATTTGCGACGTGCCAATATATTCTTAGAAAAATCTTCTGGTAGTGCAATCACGCCTGCCACCGATATTCGCATTTTACGAGGTGAGGCTTTCTTTCTAAGAGCTATGTTCCATTTTGAGCTAATGCGTCGATATGGGCCAATTGTGCTCGCTACTCGGTCTTACACAATTTCTGATGATCTCGATTTACCTCGTAACTCAATCGAGGAAGTTGTGGCTCATATCGTAAGAGATTGTGATTCAGCATCAGTAATGGCTAGAGCAGGTGGTTTGGTGGACCAATCAGCTGGAGACAAAGGTGGTGTAAGTCAAACGGCAGCACTGGCACTGAAAGCTAGAACATTGCTTTATGCCGCTAGTCCACTAAATAACCCGACGGGCGATGTCACCAAATGGCAACGAGCAGCCGATGCTTCAAGAGCCATCATAGCACTCAATAAACATTCCCTTTTGACCCAAGCTAACCTTCCTAATCTTTGGAATTACGGTACTCAAGCTTATAACTCTGAGGTGATTTTTGCGAGTCAAACCGACAATAATAACACGCTTGAACTGAATAATGCTCCTATCAGTTTCGACGGTGCCCGCGGCCGTACCAATCCAACTCAGGAATTGGTTGATGCGTTTAATATGAGAACGAGTGGTAAGCCTATTACTGACCCAACCTCGGGCTATAACCCGAATAATCCTTATAATGACCGCGACCCCCGCTTGGATTTGTTTATAATTCGAAACAATTCAACATTTAAAGGAAGGGCTGTTGAGACTTTTGAAGGCGGTAGAGATAACCTTCCCACGAACTTAAATAGTACCAAAACAGGATATTATATGCAAAAGTTTACTATCCAAACAGCCTTTTGGGGGGTTGGTACGGCCATTAACGTGCGTCGTCCATGGGTAGTTTTTCGCTATGCTGAGGTATTACTCAATCATGCTGAGGCATTGAATGAAGCACAGGGTCCTGTGGCAGATGTATATAGTTCTGTGAATCAAATTAGAGCTCGAGTAGGGATGCCTGCTTTGCCTGCGGGTCTGAGCAAAGATCAGATGCGGGAGCGAATTCAGCGAGAAAGACAAGTGGAGTTGTGCTTTGAGGATCATCGTTTTTATGATGTTCGTCGATGGAAACAGGGTGAGCAATTATTTAACCGCAATGTATCTGGAATGAAAATCACAAAAACAGGTACAACCTTTACATACGCTCGATTCTCGGTAGAAAACCGCATTTTCAACGAAAAAATGTACCGTTTCCCGATTCCACAGGCCGAACTTAACCGAGCACCAAAAAACTTAAAGCAAAACACAGGTTGGTAAAAGTAAAGAATCTCAGTTTGAAGCCTAGCCGATGCGTTTCCCAGATTACAAAGGTTAAATTCAATTGTTCTTTTTAAACTTCCCTTAGAAATCACCATATAATGTATTTAGGAATGAAAAACCACTTCTTTAATGGAGTGGTTTTTTAATTTTTGAGAAGCAGTTTCTAAAAAAAGTTTACATTCTCTAGGTTAACGTAGCAATTTTATTGTCAAATAACTTTCGAACTCACGTTATTTTAAGAAGATGACTTTAAATATGGATGAAGTAAATCTCAAAAGCTATAAAAATTTCAAAAAGTACTTCAAAGACATTAAACATTTACCTTCTGAATTCGAAAATAGCACAGATTTAGAAAATAAGATTAAATGCCATTTATAATACTATTTAAACTTCAAAAAATCTCAAAAAATGTCGTAAACCTCTTTATCGGTGTTAACAAGGTGTGCGATACTTTCATAATATTTATTAAAATAATTTATTATTAGTCAAAAAATAAAAAAATATATTTTTATTTGCAATTATACCACGAAAAGCCGAATTTCGTTTTCATAAAAATTCAAAAAAACCTCCGAAGTTCCATGAAGAAATTTTTTGGCGTAATTGGTCTCAATGTTTTATCGTTTTGTAGTATTGCACAAAACAAATACGCAATCATTCCAAAACCTGCACAATTCGTCCAATCGGCTGGCATATTTTTGGTCAATGCCCAAACCAAGATTTTGATTCCGAGAAACAATCCAGATTTACGTCTATTGGCCGAGATGCTCACCGAGCGTTTTCTGATAACTTCGGCAATGTCACTTAATATCGAAGAATTTGACCCTAAAGACTTTGCTCCAGCCAATACAAAAGCCATTATTTTTATGCCACTTAGTCCAAAATCGGGTGATAAAACTTTGGGCGAAGAGGATTATACACTAAAAATAGAATCAAATAGTGTGGCACTTTCAGCCTCAACTACAAAAGGTGAATTTTATGCCTTACAAAGCCTTTTACAGTTACTTCCAAGCGAAATTTATAGTAATTCTGCGGCAAATGGCGTAAAATGGAGCATTCCAAATTGCTCGATTTATGACCATCCACAGTTTGGGTATCGTG